>JAKLEM010000009.1 GCA_022711655.1 Candidatus Auribacterota bacterium | reverse complement strand
ATCTTGATAAGCGCCATTTCGACGGTGACGCGCACCGAGACCGCCTGCCTGATGTCCAGCTCGGCGCGCGAGCACAGGTCGGTCAGCGCGCAGAGCTCCTCCTCGCCGAACTCCTTCTCCTGCTGCTGGTATTTCTTGAAGGTGTCTTTCGGGATATCGAGCAGAGAGCCGTCGTCTTTCGCGATCTTGAGGACGAGGAGCGAGCGAAAATGGCCGGTGAGCCCGTTGAGGAACCGGGCGAAATCCTTGCCTTCCCCGGCGATCCGGTCAACGATCTTCAGGAGCGCGCCGACGTCTTCCGCCCGCACGGCGGCGGCCACCTCGAAATTCGTATCGTCCTGAACGATGCCGAGCACTTCGGCGATCTTCTCGTAGGTGATCTTTTTCCCGCAGTAGGAGATCATCTGCTCAAGGATCGATTCGGCGTCGCGCATGCTCCCCAGCCCAGCCCGGGCGACCGCCGCGAGCGACTCGTCGTCGATCTGGATCTTGTCGTTTTTCGCGATCATCGCCAGGCGCCCGACGACGTCCTTCGCGGTGATCCGGCGCAGCTCGAACTTCTGGCAGCGCGAGAGGATCGTCGGCAGTATCTTATTCTGCTCGGTCGTCGCGAAAAAGAACTTCACGTGCGGGGGCGGCTCTTCGAGCGTCTTCAGCAGGGCGTTGAACGCCTCGTTGGAAAGCATATGGACTTCGTCGATGATATAGATCTTGTACCGGCTGGCGGCGGGCGAATACTTGACGTTCTCCCGCAGGTCGCGGATATGGTCGATGCCGCGGTTTGACGCCCCGTCGATCTCGATGACGTCCAAAGACGAGCTCGCGGCGATCTCGGTGCAGTTGGGGCACACGCCGCACGGCTTGTCGGTGGGACCCTCTTTGCAGTTGAGCGCCTTGGCGTAGATGCGCGCGATCGTTGTCTTGCCGATCCCCCGCGGGCCCGAGAAAAGGTAGGCGTGGGCGATCCGGTTCATCGCGATCGCGTTCTTGAGCGTCTGGACGATCGCATCCTGCCCGACGATATCTTCAAACCGCTGCGGACGAAACCGCCGCGCGACGACCTGGTATTCCATATGAAACCCCTCTGCGTTCAGCACAACCGTAACGGTCTGTATTTTTAGACAACGAGCGGCGAAAGTCAAAAGAAAAGCGTCGGCGTTTCACTGCCCTTCCTGCGAGCGCTCGATCACCCTCTCCAGGTCGACCCCCTTGTCGTTCATCTCGACCAGCCCCTTGTAGGTCAGGTGCAGCTCCGTCCTGCCGTGGTGGTCGAATTCCTCCACCCAGCCGAGCTTCTTGATCCATTCGACGAGCGCGGCGCCGAGGATCTCTTTCCTGACCCTGATGAACTCGTGCATACCGAACCTTGTCGGCAGGGTCCAGGCATGCCTGGACCCTACTATGATCAGACCCCTGTCTTCACCTTCCCTTTGACCGTCACCGCCGCCTTCTTTCCCTCATGGCTTTCGCGAGCCCACACTTGCGGGGTAATCCCGGTCCAGCAATAAAGGCAGAGCCTATCCGCCGGCAGGCCGACTGCGGCGATCATGTCTTTGAGCGTCTGGTAGCGCAGCGTAGTCACATTCAGGTCTTTCCTGATCCACTCGATCATCCTGCTGTGCTTCTCCGTCGTCTCGTCGATATATTCGGAGACATCCTCGAGGTCGTGCCCTTCGATCGCGCGTATCGCCTTTCGCGACGCCAGCTCGTGGATACTCCTCGTCGAGAGGCAGAACCTGCACGGATACATCAGCGCCGGACACGCCGGCCGCACGTGGATCTCACGGACGCCGCACTCCCACAGCTTGTTCACCGTGAAATTCTTCAGCTGCGTCCCGCGGACGATCGAGTCTTCGCAGACGACGATCCGGTTGCCCTCGATGATCTCCTTGATCGGGATCAGCTTCATCGTCGCGATGAGGTCGCGCATCTCCTGCGTCGGCGGGGTGTAGCTTCTGCCGTAGCCGGGGGTATATTTCACCAGCGGCCGGCGAAACGGCTTGCCCGATTCCATCGCATAGCCGAGCGCATGAGCGAGCCCCGAATCGGGTATGCCGGACACGACGTCGATCTGGATATCCTTGTCCTTGCGCGCCATCGCCCTGCCGCAGCGCTCGCGGACGATCTCGGTATTGATCCCTTCGTAATCGGACGCCGGAAAGCCGGTGTAGATCCACAGGAACGTGCAGATCTGGTTACACCCTCCGCCGGGGCGCTTCTGGACCAGCCCGTCTTCCGTCATAAGGACGATCTCGCCCGGCTGGAGGTATTTGGATATCTTGAACCGGTTATTAGGGAAAGCGCTCGTTTCCGATGTGACGGCGCACGCGTCGTCGCGCGTCCCGATGATCAGTGGGGTGTACCCCAGGCGGTCGCGCGCCGCGTAAATGCCGTCCCGGTGCAAAAGGAGCAGCGAGCACGACCCGTGTATCCGGTCGAACATCCGCTCGATCCCGTCGACCAGGTCTTTGCCCTGGATGATCAGCTTGGCGATCAGCTCGGTCACGTTGATGCCGCCCTTGGTCACCTCGCTGAACGAATACCCCTGCGCCATCTGCTCGCGCACAAGTTCATCGATGTTCTCGACCAGGCCGCTGGTCACCAGGCAGAACTGGCCGTGCCTGGAATTGATGTAGATCGGCTGCTCGTTGTTGTCGCTGACGACGCCGATCCCCTTCTTGCCGGTCATCGCCCTGCGGTCCTCGAAGAACTTGGACTTGAACTGGCTGTGGCTGATGTTGTGGATATGGCGCTGGAACGTCTCGCCCAGGATAGCCATCCCGCCGAATTCGGTGCCGAGATGCGAATGATAATCGACGCCGTAAAAAAGGGTCTCGGAACAATCGCCTTTTGACACCACTCCGAAGATACCGCTCATACGCACCTCCTTGTACTATCCCTCATTCCGTGGACTTGCCGCCACGGCAGTGTGGCGTAGCTTAACGGATACTGACACTCTCTCACTTTTGCACACCGGCGGCAAGAAAAATGCCCCCGCCGCTCGCGGCGCTCATTTCCCCTTCTCCAGTTCCCTGAAATCGATGTCTTCGACCGGGTATTTCTCCCAGCTGACGTCGGCAAAATGCCACCACTCGGTCCGAAAGGCGATAAAGCCGCTGTCGAGCATCGCTTTCTTGAGCAGGTCCCGGTTGCGAAGGATGTCGGGCGGGAAGTTGCGGTTGTCGATATGCGCCTTTTTGGTGAAATCGTCGTAGCCGGTCCCCATCGGCAGCTCGTTCCCTTTCGCGTCGACCAGCGTCACGTCGACGGCAGCGCCGCGGTTGTGCATCGATCCCACCTTCGGGTCGGCGACGTAGTTCGGGTTCGGCTTGACCTTCCACATCTTCTTCTGGACCGAGAGCGGCCGGTAGCCGTCCATTATCTTAAGGCCGAGCCCCTCTTTCTTGAGTTCCTGCTGCACATGCGAGAGCCTGTTCGCCGTACCCCGGCGCAGCCAGCAGCGCTTGGAGTCATACAGCGTCCGGTGCATGAAGTTCAGCGGCGTGGCGTACCGTATGTCGACGACGATGTCGGGTATGACCGTTATCACCTCGATGATCTCGGCGTTCCGGGGCTGGTCCTGGGCTTGCGCAGGCAGCCGGCAGACCGACAGGAACAGGACGGCTGCGAAGAGAACGATTCTGTTAATGCGGACTGAAGACATGTATCAATCATCGCCCGCGCAGAGACGCGGGTGATTCTCGCTCTATGTATTAAAGCGCTATCGCCGGCCGTACGCCAACGCTATCCGACCGGAAGCGCGTTCACCCGTACGGATTGCGGAGACGGTTGAACAGGCGCTTGATAACGCCTTCCTTTTTTTCCGGCGCGGCCGGTTTATGCTCGGCCTTGTGCGCGGGCTTGTGCTCTTGCCTGTGCTCCGGCCGGTGGCCCTGCCTGCCGTCCCTCCGCTCCTCCGGCCGATGTCCCTGGCCCTGGCGTTGCTGCCCCTGACGGCCCTGGCCCCTGCCGTCGTGGCGCTGCTGCGAGCCACCGCCCTGCGGGCGATCGCCCCTCGTCTGCTGATGCTGCCCCTGCGCTCGCGCAGGATGCTGCTGTCCGTGCGGCCGCGTCTGAGACTGCTGGCCGTGAGGCCGCTCCCCGCGCACCTGCTCTCCATGCTGTCTGTCCGGACGCCCCTGGCCCTGCTGACGGGGCGGGTGCTGAGGCGCATGCGGCCGCGGATGCGACGGCTGCTGATGAGGATGCTGCCCCTGCGGCTGTTCGCCGTGTGCGTGCGGACGCGCCTGAGACTGCTGTTGACCGTGAGGCGCCTGGGACGGTTGTCCCTGCCCCTGCGGACGTCCGCGCCCCCCGCGCCGGCGCCCGTCGCGGCGCCCGTCGTCTGAACGGCCGGGCGCTTCGAACGGGACCGACATGATCTCGGGATGCGACGCGATCGGTATCGCGGTCCTGATGATCTTCTCTATCTCCTGTACCTCGGCGCGCTGGTCGGAGGTCGCCAGCGATATGGCGCGCCCCTCGACGCCCGCGCGCGCCGTCCTGCCGATCCGGTGGACATAGTTCTCGGGATCGTCCGGGATATCGTAGTTGATCACCAGCTCGATGTTGGTCACGTCGATGCCGCGCGCGGCGATATCGGTCGCGACGAGTATCCGGTACTTGCCCGACTTGAACCCCTCGAGCGCCTCGATGCGCTGGGCCTGCGACCGGTCGGAGTGGATCTCCGCCGCGCTGTGCCCCATCGCCCTGACCGCGCGGTTGAGCTTGTACGCCCCACGCTTGGTGCGCGCGAACAGGAGCACCGTCCCCGTGTACTGGGCGAGCAGTTTCCCGAGGACCTTCATCTTATCGTCGTGACGGACGATAAAGAGCTCCTGGGTGACCTTCTCCGCCGTGGTTCCCGACGGCGCGATCTCGACCTGCACCGGCATCTTCATATGCGCCCTGGCGATCTGGATAATGTCCTCGGGGATCGTCGCGGAAAAGAGCAGCGTCTGCCGCTCTTTCGGGAGCGCCTGCAGGATCTGGTCGATCTGCGGCTTGAAGCCCATGTCGAGCATCCGGTCGGCCTCGTCGAGGACGACGATGCGTACGTCGAAGAGCATGATGTTGCGCTGCTGGATGTGGTCGATCAAACGCCCCGGCGTGGCGATGATGATGCGGGGGATGTTCCTGAGCGCCCTCGTCTGGTCCGGCATCGACGCGCCGCCGATGATCACCGCCGTCCGCATGCCGAACGCGGGTACCAGCTTCTGGAACGTCTCATCGATCTGGAGCGCGAGCTCGCGCGTCGGGACGAGTATCAGCGCGCGCTCCCGGCCCTGCGCCAGCCGCTGGATGATCGGCACGCCGAAGGCGAGCGTCTTGCCGGTCCCCGTCTGTGCGACGCCGATAATGTCCTTCCCCTCGATCCCGGGCGGGATCGACTTGTGCTGGATCGGCGTCGGCACGGTGAACTTCATCCGCTCGATCGCCTCCAGTATCTTCGGCGCGATGCCGAGATGGTAAAAGCTCGCGTGCTGCTGTTTCGACTGATCTTCCATGTACGTTACTCTCCTCCCAGTGCCTTTTCGACCGCCTCGATCACGGCGGGGTCATCGGGCGTCGTTTTCGAGCCGAACCGGCCGACGATATTCCCGCTGCGGTCTATCAGAAATTTGTTGAAGTTCCAGGTGATCTCGCCGGCGTACGCGGGGTCGGTCGCCGCGGCGGTCAGGAACTTGTACAGGTCGTGCGTATCTTCGCCTTTCACGTGTATCTTGGAGAACAGCGGAAAGGTCACCCCGTAGTTCACCGTGCAGAACTGTTTGATCTGCGATTCGAGCCCCGGCTCCTGCCACATGAAGTCGTTGCAGGGGAAGCCGAGCACGACGAACCCGCGGCCCTTGTACGTCTCGTAGAGCTTCTGCAGCGCGGCGTACTGCGGCGTAAAGCCGCACTTGCTCGCCACATTCACTATCAGGAGAACCTTCCCCTTGAAGACGGACAGGGGCGTCGAGTTGCCGTCGATGTCGTAGGCGCGTATCGCGTAGATCGACGGTTTCTCTTTCGCCCCGCTGTCGGGCGCGTTCTGCATGCCTTCCTTCCAGTGATCGGCGCTGACCCGCGGCTGCAGCGTATCGGCCCGCACGACAACGGCCGACACGGCGATAAGCGCGCACATCATCACCGACACCTTACTACCGATCGCTTCTCTGAAAAAAACCATTATCTCTCCCGGGACCTCTCGCCGGCCGTTACGCCTTGTTCTCCGGCTTGATATAGGCCCGGATGATCTTCTGTTCCTGCACCGGCTTGTCGCCCGGGCCGGTCTGCGCGTTCTCGATCTTCTGGACGACGTCGTATCCCGAAACGACCTCGCCGAAGATGGTGTGTTTCATGTTCAGCCACGGCGTCTTCGCGGTCGTGATAAAGAACTGGCTGCCGTTGGTGCCGGGGCCGGCGTTCGCCATCGCCAGTATCCCCGGCCGGTCGAACGTGACCGTCGGCTTCACCTCATCCTCGAACGCCTTCCCCCAGGCGGACTTTCCCCCGCGCCCGGTCCCCGTCGGGTCTCCACCCTGGATCATGAACTTCTTTATCACGCGGTGAAAGATGATCCCGTCGTAATAGCCGCTCTCCGCGAGCTTGGTGATGTTCTCGCACGCCTTCGGCGCGACCTCGGACATCAGCTTTATCTCGATCGTCCCCTGATTGGTCTCGAATACCAGCATCGTGCTCTCCTCTCCCCGGGCGTTCTGCCCCTCGCAGTGGCCAGCCCCAATCGCGCACATGAACGCGACAAGCGCCGCCGCCATTGAAAGAATCTTCAGTTTCATATCCGCCGTCCGCATTCCCGTCCGCTACTCGATCTTGATCTTCGACGCGCTCAACCTGCGGTCGGCGCTCCAGCGGCCCTCGGCCTCGATCTTCCGGCCGATCGCCATCTGGTCGTATGCGCCGAAGGCGTCGTCCTTCACCTCGATCTCGGCCCCCGGCGCCGCAACGACGGCGATGCTGCCGACCGTGTAGGTCTTGCTCGCAGCGTCGACCGCGTCGATGCCCGCCTCGAGCTCGTCATCCTTGCCGAAATCGGTCGAGACATGTCGCGCGACGAACCCGCCGTCATCGCCGAATTCGCCCCTGACGTAGACCCGCTGGCCCGCCGGGATCTCCGACAGCTTGATCTTCTGCAGCAGCGGATTCGTCACGGACGCGTTCTTCGCGTCGACCGCGAGCCCCGCGACCGTCAGCGTGCCGTTCGCGCCGTCGACCTTTGTCGCCGCGCCCTTGATCTTGACCTCCGCATGCGCCAGGCCCGCCGCCAGCGCCAGGCCCGCAACAACCATGACTATCTTTTTCATCATCGGCTCCTTTCTATTAGCTAAAGCTGTGTTTTTTTGCAGCCATTATACGTCATGCCGCATAACCTGTCATTAAAACTCGCCGGCGTTTCACGGTCCCTTTTTAAAGATCTTCGCCTTCAGCCAGAGGGCGCGCAGAACGTATCCGGTCGCGATCATCATCGCGCCGAACAGGAAAGAACCGATCGCGGCGCCCAGCGTTTCCCAGACATGGCTGAAAAAAAGCGTATAGCTCTCTATAATGAAGAACGTCAGGCCGAAATTGAAGAAGAGGCGGTCCTCCTTGAGCGCGCCATAGAAGAGCGCGAGCAGCGTTGCGGCGATGAACGCGCCATTCGCGATCCACAGCTCGCCGGCCGCGGGCGGGGCCCAGAAATCTTTCTGGAACGAGATACCCCATATCGACATTATCCACAAAGAGCAATAAACGAACAGGAGCCCCGTCCATTCGTATGTCCGGCCAAAAAGATATCCGAAGCGGTCCTCGCGGCCACGGGCTTTCCCGACGTGCCACAGCCCGGCGGACAGGAGCAGCATCCCCACAAACACCTGGGTGACCGGCATTTGGACGCCGATCACGTAACAGGCAAAGAAGTACGACGCGAAGAAACCGACGGCGTGCGCGACAAACCCGATACCGAAAAGGAGCGCCAGCTGGTCCCGCATCGCGTAGGCGATCGCGAAGAAGAAGACAACCGCCGCGCAAGAGACGTACGGGAAAAATATCTCCTGGCCGTGGTACAGATGCGGCTGCGCGGGATACGCCGCATAATTGAAGAGCTGCCACGCCGCGGCGGCGAGGATATATGCGATCGTGAACAGCCAGGTCGCGGGAGACAGCTCCCTCTCCTGGAAACATCCCAACTGCATCGTCGCGATCTTCGCCCGGTTCCTGACGCGTACGGCGGCCCAGAACATCAGGCCGAACCCAAGAAAGCAGCCGGCGCCGGCCAGCAGCTCCCTATAGCGTTCCGGCGAGAACCGCTTCGCGATCGCGACCAGCGGCCCGGCAAGCCGCAGGATCAGGCGCCCGGCCACTTCGAGAAACCCGAAGCCCAGGATCTCCAGCAACGCGACGAAGCTGACGACAAGCCAGAAAGCGCCGATGATAAACAGCGCTTTGATCAGCTTGAGGAACTGCCGGTGCGATTCGGCGCGCATATGGCCGCCAATCGCGGCGACCTGCTCGCCGGTGATAAGGCCCAGCCCCTGCCATCGCTTCAGGTACCGCATAAGACGTTTGTATCGCATGGCGTCACGCCTCCTTTCGCCGTGTACCGGCCGCCCGCGCAAGCTCCCTGATGGCGTCGCGCGCGATCCAGCGGGCGGCGGGCGCATCGATCGCGAGGATCTCTTCGGCAAGGGCGATCGCCTTGCGCCGCAGCGCGCCGTTGCGCTTGACGTACTCTTCGTCCCGCTTCGCCCACGCAGCCGCCTTCGCGCGCGCACGCGGCGTCTTGTCGAAGAGGTTGCAGACCACGCCGTCGCAGATATCCCAGGAATCGAACCGGGCAGCCCACGATTCCATCTGCGCGTCGGTCACTTCGGCGGGATCGTCGATCAGCGCGGCAAGGATACGGGCCTCGTGAATATCCGACTCCCAGAGCGCCAGGGCGAGCGCGTGGTCTTTCCCGATCTCTTTCGCCATCTTCCGCAAGACCGGTATCCGCACCCCGAGCGTGTTACGCGTATTGATCCCGAACCGCGCCATCCCCTCGACGTTGCGGGGGGCGGCGAGTGATTTCAGCTTGTCGATCAGCTGGCCGGCTTTCACTATGAGGGTATCTGCTGCGACAGGCAATGGAACGTGCCGAGCCCGACGACGACGTCGGAGGCGGGGATCCCCACGACGCGGCGGTCGGGGAAATAGTTCCTGATGGTCTCGAGCGCCGCGAGGTCCTGGTCGCAGTCGAACGTCGGCACGACGACCGCGGCGTTGGAGATGTAGAAGTTCGCGTAGCTCGCCGGCAGGCGGCCCTCTTCGAAATAGACCGGGTCGGGCATCGGGAGCTTCACCACCGCGAAACGCTTCCCTTTGCAGTCGGTCGCCTTGAGGAGCTTCTCATAGTTCTCCTTGAGCGGCTCGTAATTCTCGTCTTTTTTATTGTTCTCGTAGACGGCGAGGATCGTCTCCCTGTTAACGAACCGGGCGATGTCGTCGACGTGGCCGTCGGTATCGTCGCCGGCGACCCCTTCGCCCAGCCAGACGATCTTATCGACGCCGAGATAGTCCTTCACCGCCCCCTCGATCTCTTTCTTGTCGAGATGCGGGTTGCGGTTCGGGTTGAGCAGGCACTGTTCGGTCGTCAGGAGGACGCCGGCCCCGTTGACGTCGATCGATCCCCCTTCGAACGCGAGACCGGTCGCGAAATATTTCTTCTTGAGATACCCGGCCATCTTGTAGGGTATCTGCTGGTCGAGGATATGCGGGTATTTCCCGCCCCACGACGTGAACACCCAGCAGGTCGCCGCAACCTCGCCGGTCCGCTTCTGCTTCACGAAGATAGCCCCGTGGTCGCGGCACCAGGCGTCGTTCGTCGGGAACTGGTGGATCACGACGTTCTTCCTGATCCCCTTTTTCTTGAGGCGCGCCTCGAGCTCGTCCTGCGTGTCGTCGTCGTTCACGTTCACGTGGACCGTCTCGCCCGCCGCCACCGCACCGATCATCTCGACGTACGAGTTGCGCGCGCTGTCCATCTTCGCGTAGAACGTCGTGGGGTTGTGCGGGTACGACAGCCAGGTCCCCGCGTGCGGCGCCCACTCAGGCGGCATCGCGAAGCCGAGCTGGCGGGGAGTCTTCTTCATCTTGAGGCTTTTCGACATGTCAGTCCCTTTCCTGTAAACGTTGTATTGTCCGCTGCGCCCTGCCGCAGCGCCTCGTCACGGGATATCGCACTCGTGCTTCTTGTCGATCAACTCGCCGCGACGAGGGAAATGCGCGACCTTCGCGGCGAACGAGATCCCGACGAGGATAAGCGCGAAACGCATCTCGCCGGTGAGAATAAAAACGATGACGCCGGCAATACCGATCACATCGAGCAGCGCATACCCCATGACGATCGTCGCCGTATAGACCTGGAAGAACGATGCTGCGTCCGTCACCGACTTCCGGCGCAGCCGCCAGACCATATCCCTGATCGGGCGCGCGAAAACGGCCAGAGCGCAGAGCGGCGCCAGCAGAAAATAAAAGTTCGAGGAAAAAGGCACGGAAGGCGCGACCAGCCGCTTATACGAGAGCATCGCGATCGCCGCCGCATAGAGCAGAGAGTCTGCGGTCAGCGCCGCCGCGATGACGGTCAGCGCGCGCTCCTTGAGAGCGTTTGACGGCAGCGGAGCTCCCATTCCCGGATCGGTCCCGACAAATCTCATGATCGAACATCCTTTTCTTTTTAGAAATCAACGGCATCGGGCGCTACACGCCCAGGCACGTCCCGACACGTTTCGCAGCCTCGATCCACGGATGGCCGGGGGGAACGAATTTCTTGCCGCCGACCACCTTCTCGAGCGGTACCGCCTCCGTCCCGTCGCCGCGCGCCGCCACCATCACGCCATGCGTCCCCTCGCTGAGCAGCGCCGCGCACGACGTCCCCAGCCGCGTCGCGAGGACGCGGTCTGCCGCGGACGGCGTGCCGCCCCGCTGGAGATGGCCCAGGATCGTCAGGCGCGTCTCCATACCGGTGATATCCTGGAGCTCCTGCGTGAGCCCGACGGTATGGTCAAGGTGTTCCTGGTGGAATTTCTGGAGCTTGTCGGAGGCTTCGCGCTTTTTCGCCTTTGTCCGCGCCTTCTCTTTCGCGGCGGCCAGCTTGGCGACCGCCTTTGCCTGCTCGCGGGACATCGCGCCTTCGGCGACCGCGATGATGCTGAATTTCTTGCCCGCGCGGGTGCGGCGCAGCACCGCCTCGGCGACCGCGTCAACCTTGTAGGGGATCTCCGGGATCAGGATAACGTCCGCCCCGCCCGCGATGCCGGCGCCCAGCGCCAGCCAGCCCGCACGGTGGCCCATCACCTCGACGACGATCACCCGGTGATGGCTCATCGCCGTCGAATGAAGACGGTCGACCGCATCGGCCGCGATCGCCAGCGCCGTATCGAACCCGAAACTGACGTCGGTGTACGGCACATCGTTGTCGATCGTCTTGGGGAGTGTGATGACCTTCAGCCCCGCCTTTTTGAGGTGCAGCGCGTTCTTCTGGGTGCCGCCGCCGCCAATGCAGACCAGCGCGTCGAGATGGTGGCGGTGATAGGTCTCCACGGCGGCCTCGGTCATATCGCACATCTTTCCGCTGACCAGCATCCGGTGAGGCTTGTCGCGGCTCGTCCCGAGGATCGTCCCGCCGAGCGTGAGGATGCCGGAAAGCGCCTTGCTCTCGAGCTCCATCGTCTGGTCCTGCACCAGGCCGCGGAAACCGTCGCGGAACCCGATAAAGCTCATGCCGTAGTTTTCCTGACCGGCGCGGCAGACCCCGCGTATCGCCGCGTTCAGTCCCGGGCAGTCGCCGCCGCTCGTCAATATGCCGACCTGTTTCATGGAAATATCATCTCCGCTATTCGTCGATACACCGCTTCTGGATGTCGCCGTACGTCGCGATCCGCCGGTCCCTGAAGAACGGCCAGTAGGCGCGCGTCTCGTCTATCTTCGCAAGGTCGACGGGCACGACCAGTATCTCTTCCCGAGACACGGAGCCCTTTTTGACGACCCGGCCGTAGGTGTCGGCCACAAAACTCTGCCCCCAGAACTCGATCCCGCCCTCGCCGTCGGAAGACTTTTCGAAGCCGACCCGGTTGACGCTGGCGACGTAACAGCCGTTTGCGATCGCGTGCGAGCGCTGGACCGTCTCCCACGCGCCGTGCTGCGATCCGCCGTATTCCTTCTTGTCCCGCGGCAGCCACCCGATCGCTGTCGGATAGAAGATGATCTGCGCCCCCTTGAGCGCCGTGAGGCGCGCCGCCTCCGGGTACCACTGGTCCCAGCAGATCAGCACGCCGATATCCGCGTATCGCGTCCTGAACACCTTGTAGCCGAGGTCCCCTTCAGAGAAATAGAACTTCTCGTAATAATGGGGATCGTCGGGGATATGCATCTTACGGTATTTGCCCAGATATTTCCCGTCGGCGTCGATGACCGCAGCCGTGTTGTGGTAGACGCCGCGCGCGCGCTTCTCGAACAGGCTCGCCACGATCACGACCTTCAGCTCCCGCGCAAGCGCAGACAGCGCCTGCACCGTCGGGCCCGTCTCGTCGACACGCTCCGCGAGCGCGAAATTGGCGATATCCTCGGTCTGGCAGAAATAGGGCGAGGTAAAGAGCTCCTGCGTGCAGACGATCTGCGCCCCCTTCCTCGCCGCCCGGCGGATCAGCCGCGCCGTCTTTTCGAAGTTGGCGGGGGCGGATCCCTCGCAGGAGGTCTGGATCAGGCCGATACGGACAATGGCGCTCTTCTTATTCTTCATTTTCGAATCTCAAGCGGCTTCAGATCTTCGACGGGTTGCAGAGGTTCTCGCCCGACGCCGCGGCGCGGCCGCAGTTCTTGCAGTAGAACTGCGCGTTGGCGACCAGCTTCCTGACCCGGTCCAGGTCCTTCCTGATGATGATCCTGCAGATATGGTTTTCCTCATGATCCTTGTGCGAACACCCGTGTCCCTGATCCGCATGCTTGCTCATGGCACCCTCCTTTTTGGTCAGTTACTATACCTCTTTTTCAGTTTGCAAACAAAAACAAATCGCGGCGCGATGCTACAGCGAACCGAAGCCTCTCATCCCGGTGTTCTTCTTCAGGTGCGCCTCGATCTCTTCGAGCGTCCGCCCCTTCGTCTCGGGGACATACCGCCACGAGAAGGCGATGCAGATGACCGACATGATCCCGAAAAACCAGAACGTCCCCGCCTTGCCGAGCTTCTCGATCAGCGTCAGGAACGTCGCCGCGACGAGCATGTTGAACAGCCAGTTGGCGACCGTCGCCATGCTCATGGCGCGCCCGCGCACATGCAGGGGATATATCTCCGCGATGATCAGCCAGAAGATCGGCCCGAGGCTGATCGCGAACGACGCGATGTAGACGACCAGGCTCGCGACGGTGATCCACTTCACCGCGCCCGAAAGCGCCGCCGACTGGAACGCGTACCCGAGGAACCCGAGGCTCGCCGCCATGCCGACAAGGCCGATATACAGCAAAGGCTTTCGCCCCAGCCGGTCGAGCAGCCACACCGCGACGACCGTCATCAATACGTTCACCAGGCCGATCCCCGCCGTGGCGAGGATAGACACCTTGGCCGATTCGAAGCCGGCGAACTGGAAGATCGTCGGCGCGTAATAAATGACCGTGTTGATGCCCGTCACCTGCTGGAAGAAAGCCAGCATGATGCCGACGATCAGCGCCGGCCGCAGCCACGGCTGGAACACCTCTTTCCACGACCCTTCTTTCTGCGAGAGCGTCGTCTCGATCTCGCTCAAGTCGACGGTCACGTCCCGGCCGGGATTGACGCGCGCCAGTATCTTCAACGCCGCCTCTTTCTTCCGTTTGCTGATCAGCCAGCGGGGCGTCTCGGGGAGAAAGATCATCCCCAGGACGAGGATCACCGCTGGTATCACCCCGAGCCCGAACATCCATCGCCATTCATTGTTCCCCGAAAGTGCGTAATCGACCATATACGACGCAAAGATCCCGATCGTGATCATCAGCTGGTTGAGCGACACCAGCCCGCCGCGCAGGTGCGGCGGCGCGACTTCCGAGAGATAGAGCGGCGCGGTATACGACGCCACGCCGATCGCCAGGCCGATCAGCAGCCTGCAGGCGACCAGGACGCCGACCGAGTCAGACACCGAAGAGCCGAGCGCGCCGACCGAAAAGAGTATGGCGGTGATGATGATCGTCTTGCGCCTGCCGATGCCGTCGGCGACGGCGCCGCTGGTCGCGGCCCCCGCCACCGCGCCGAGCAGGACCACGCTGACCACCATTTCCACGCCGACCGACGAGAGGTGAAAGTACTCTTTGACGAACAGTATCGCCCCTGAGATGACGCCGGTGTCGTACCCGAACAGCAGGCCGGCCAGCGCCGCGATCACCGAGATGAGATAGATGAACATGCTGTTCTTCTTCACGCCCCCGCAGCACCCTTCCATACAGACCTCCCTGTTGGGTTTTGTTCCCGTCGCTCAAACGCTAGTATACGCCCCGCCGTCTCCGGCACGAACGCAACCGCCCTCATCACACATGATTGCGCAGCATCAGCTCCGCCGGATGCGGGTTGAGATAATACTGCCGCCTCAGGTACGGCTCGTCGTATTTGCGGACATAGTGTTTCAGCAGCGTGACCGGGACGACCAGCGGCACATAACCGCGGTGGTACTCCCCGATCACCTCCTTGATCTCGGCTCTCTCGTCCGCCGACAGCGTCTTCTTGAAATAGCCGGCGATGTGCTCGAGGGCATTGGTGTTCTTCTTGACCGTCGCCAGCTGCTCCAGGCCGCTCATCAAGCGGGCGAGATAGGCCTCGTACAGCGTTCCCGGCGGCGTCCCCTTCGCCGCCGCGACGATACGTCCGAGCTCGGTCAGGAGCTTGGGGCCATGCGCCATCAGCAGCAGCTTATGGTCGGTATGGAAATCGACGAGCCCGCCGCGCGTCGGCTTCTTCATGAGGTCCTGCCAGCGCTTGAAAACGAACAGCCGCTCGATGAAGTTCTCGCGGAGCCCCGGGTCGTGCAGGCGCCCCTCTTCCTCGACCGGCAGCAGCGGGAACGCCCTCGTGAACTCCCGCGCGAATATCCCCACGCCCGCCTTGCGGGGGTTCAGGCCGTTCTCGTTGTAGACCTTGACGGCCTTCCACCCCGAGCTCGGCGAATCGCTCTTGAAGACGAACCCCACCAGCCCCTCACCGGCAAGCCCCTTCAGCCGCTTCGCCGCCCATTCCTTCATGCGCCCGGTATGGTCAACCTTGGTACGGAGCGTCACCAGCCTCGGGTTATCCGGATCCCCTTCCAGGTGCATCGCCTCGCGCGGTATCGGAAGGCCGCACTCCACCTCCGGGCAGACCGGCACCCACTCGACGTACTGCCCGAGCGTGTCGCGCAGGAACCGGTCGAGCTTGTGCCCGCCGTCGTAGCGGACGTTCTCTCCCAAAAGACAGGTGCTGATGCCCACCCTTATCTTCCCGTCCATGCGGTCCCCCTTTTCAGAACACCCGTTTGACGCGCGCGCCGTCGGGCGTGATCTTGAGCGTCGCGTTATAGCCGCTCTTCATCTGCTGGGAAAGCGGCCTGTTATCTTTTTTCTCTTCCAAAGGTACGGCGGCGCAACCGGAAAGCGACAGCAGTACCGCCGAAACGCAGATACCGCACAAACCTGCCGGAATTCTTCGGAGACAATGTCCCATACCCATTCTCGCGCCCGCGTTCAGCTCATTTAGGCATCAGCATCAGCCGCTGGTGAACATGCTGCAGCTCTTTGACGATATCGAGCTTCTGCGGGCAGTGAGCCGCGCACGCCTCGCACGACTTGCAGCTCGACGCCTTCTGCTCCGGCCCCAGAAAATTGTTATACATCATCACGGCCATATCGTCATGCGGGAACATAAAGGAATCGTTGTAGAGCGAGAAGTTCATCGGGATATCGACGCCGTTCGGGCACGGCATGCAGTAGGCGCAGGAGGTGCAGGGCACTTTCAGCATCGTGCGATACAACTCCGTAACCTTCCTGACGCGCGCGAGCTCCTCCGCAGAAAGGGACCCCGGCCACGCGGACGCCGCCGCGCGTACGTTCTCCTGCAGCTGCGCCAGCGAGCTCGCCCCGGTCAGGACCGTCGAGACATGTTCATGGTTCCACACCCAGCGGAGCGCCCACTCCGCCGGCGTCCGCTTCACCGGCGCCGTGTCCCAAACCGCCTGTATCTCTTTGGGAATATGCCCGGCCAGCTTCCCGCCGCGGACCGGCTCCATCACGATGACACCGATCCCTTTCGCCGCTGCGTGCTCGAGACCCTTCTTCCCCGCCTGGAAATGCTCGTCGTAATAATTGTACTGTATCTGGCAGACGTCCCACGGATGCGCGTCGGCGATCTCCTGAAAGCAGGCGAAGTCGTCGTGGAACGAGAAGCCAACGAACCGCACCTTCCCCTCTTTCTTGGCGCGAGACATGAAGGAAAACGCGTCCACTTCCTGCATCTTCTTCCAGGTGGCGCGTCCGAGGCTGTGAAGGAGATAGACGTCGAAATGGTCGGTCTGGAGCTTTTGAAGCTGTTCGTTCAGGAACCGGTCGAGGTCCCCTTTGCCCTCGACCAGCCAGGCGGGAAGCTTGGTCGCGATCATCACCTTCCCGCGGTGCGGCTTCAGCGCCCTGCCGATGAACGGCTCGCTCTGCCCGCCGTGGTAGGGATAGGCGGTGTCGAAATAGTTGACCCCGTTATCGATCGCGTACGACACCATCCGCATCGCTTCTTTCTCTTCGATCGGGTTGTTCGGGTTGAAAACGTCCGACGCCGTCTTTCCCCCGACGATCGGCAGCCGCATGCAGCCGAACCCGAGCGCCGACACTTTCGCGCCTGTTCTTCCCAGGTCCCTGTACAGCATATGACATCCTTTCCTTTACGTTGCGGCGGCGCCGCGCGTATCCTCGCTCTCGCGATCGTGCCGTTCGAATTTCGAGAAAACCTCGTACGCACATGGCACGACGAACAGCGTCAGCACCGTCGAAAAGGTAACGCCGCCGATGACGGTCAGCGCCATCGGGACCATCGTCTCCGCGCCGGGGCCGACGGCAAGCGCCGGGGGGACGGCAGCGGCGATGACGGTGATCGAGGTCATCAGGATCGGCCGCAGGCGCGTCGGGCAAGCGTCCAAAAGCGCCTCGCGAACCCCCATACCCTTCTCCCGTCGAACGTTGGTGAAATCGACCAGCATGATCGAGTTCTTCTTCACGATCCCCATCAGGAGGATCAGGCCGATCATGCTGTAGAGGTTCAGCGACGTCTGCGTGTAATACAGTGCGGCGAACGCCCCCGTCGCACTGAACGGCAGGGCCAGCAGGACCGTGACCGGGTGGACGAAACTGTTGAACTGCGTCCCCAGGATCATGTAGGCGACGAATATCCCGAGGACCAGCACGAAGATCAGGCTCCTGAACGACTCCTGGAACGCCTGTGCGCCGCCGCTGAAGACGATATGGTAGCCGTCCGGCAGCGTCTCCTTCGCTATCTTCTCCACCGCGGAGAGCGCCTCCTGCTGGGAGTGGCCCGGCGACGGGTTCGCGTAGACGGTAACGGCGCGCTCCCGGTTCTTGCGCGTGATCGAGAAGAGCGTCGGCTTGACCTCTGTGGTCACGACGTCGCCGAGCGCGACGACCTCGCCGAACTGGTTGCGCACCCACATCTTCTGGACGTCCTTGGGGCTCGTCCGGTCGGCCTCGGCGAGACGGATGCGGATATCGTAGCGCTTGCCGCGGCTGGTGAACTTCCCCATGCGGATGCCGCCGATCATCGCGTTGATCGTGTCGGCGACGGAGAGGACGCTCACGCCGTGCTTGGCCGCCTTGAACCGGTCGGGATAGACCTGCAGCTCGGGCATCCCGAGCTGGTAGTCGGTATCGATGTCGCTCATCATCCCGGAGTCCTTCATCCGCTGCATGATCCCGGTGGAGAGAGCGCCGAGCTTGTCCCAGTCCGGCCCCTGCACGGTAAACTCGACCGGAAAGCCGCGCTTGGCGGTAAACCCGGTGAGCGACAGGTCCTGGACCACGACGCGGTCGACGCCGGGGATCGCGGAGAGCTCCTTGCGCACCGTCACCATGAACTCCTGCTGGCTGACCGGTTTCGGCCTGCCCCATCCTTTGAACGATCCCCAATTGACGGCCGCCGGGTAGAGCCGCGTGACCGCCTTGAAGACCGCCGGACGCAGGCCGCGCGGCGGCCCCGGCGGTACGGACGGCGACGGCGGCCGCTCTTCGCGCGGCTTCATCGTGATCATCATGAACCCCTGGTTGACCTGCCCGCCGGTGGTGCTGCCCACCGCGCAGAAGACGTGCTCAACCTCGGGCCGCTTCATCAGGATATCCTCCGCGGCCCTGAAGGCGGCGTCGGTGTTCTCGATCGACGAGCCGAGCGGCATCATGATCTTGACGCGGAAGCGCCCCTGGTCCTGCGCCGGGACGAACTCCTTCTTGATCTTGGGCAGCAGGTAGACCGATCCGAGGAAGACCGCCGCCGCGAGGATCAGCACGACAAAGCGCGCCTTCAGGAAACCCGTCAGCAGCCACCGGTAGCCGCGCGCCGAGGCGTGCATCAGGGAGTCGACGAGCCTGCCGAAACGCGTCGTGTGGCCGACCTTCAGGAACCGCGCGCACCGCATCGGCGTGATCGTGAGCGCTTCGACCAGCGAGAACATCACCGCGACCGAGATGGTAACGCCGAACTGGAAGAAGAACCTGCCGATGATCCCCTCCATGAAGATCACCGGGACGAAGATCGCCAGGATCGCCACCGACGCCGCAAGGGCGGCAAAGGTGATCTCGCGGGCGCCAACCAGCGCCGCCTCGCGGCGCGTCATCCCCTGCTCCTGGTACCTTGAGATATTCTCCAGCACCATGATCGAGTCGTCGACGACGATGCCGATCACCAGCGACAGCCCCAGCATCGTAAAGGTATTGATCGTGAAGCCGGAAAAATACATAACGAAGAAGGCGCCCATGAGCGACGTCGGGATCGACAGGAGGACGTTGATCGTGGCGCTCAGCGACCCGAGGAAAAACCAGCAGACCAGCGACGTGAGGATCACCGAGAGTATCAGGTTGAACTCGAGCTCGTGGACGGACTCCTTGATGAACTGCGTCGCGTCGAAAACGATCCGGAGGCGCATCGTGGGCGGCAGGATCTTCTCGATCTCGGCGATCCGCTGTTTCACGGCCTTCGCCACCGTCACCGCGTTGGTCCCACGCTGCTTGACCAGCCCCATGCCGATCGCCGTCTGCCCCCAGCTGCGCGAGATGCGCCGGATATCGGCCAGCCCGTCTTCGACGGTGCCGACGTCGCCGATCCGGAACTGCTTCCACATCGGCCCGCCGCGCACCCGCTGGTGGATGGTGATGTCCTCGAACTGCTTGGGGGTGGCCGCCTCGCCGTAGACGCGGACGTTGATCTCCTTGGGCCCGGCGCTGATGTAGCCTGCCGGCAGCTCGGCGTGCTGGAAGCTGATCGTGTTGAGGATGTCCTCGACGGTGAACTCCTTCTCCTGCATCTTCTTCGCGTCGAGCCAGACGCGGAGGTTCGGCGGGATGTAGCCGCCCATGAAGATGTTGCCGACCCCCTTGACCGTGGTGAACTGGTCTTTGAGGAACTCGTTGACGTAGTGCGTCAGCTCTTTGAGCGGCACGTCGCCGGAGAGGGCGATCCACATGATCGGCTGGTCCTCGGGGTTGGTCTTGGTCACGATCGGCGGGTCGATGTCGCGGGGAAGTGTCCGCTGGGCCTGGGCGATCTTTGTCTGGACCTCCTGGAGCGCGGCGTCGATGTCGCGGTCGAGGTCGAACTCGATGGTGATCTGCGCGTACCCCTGCTGCGACTGCGAGATCACCTCTTTGATCCCCTCGACGCTCATCACCGCGTCCTCGATGACGTCGGTCACTTCCGTCTCCATCACCTCGGGGGCGGCCCCCTCCCAAGTGACGGCCACCGACACGACGGGGAAATCGACGTCGGGCAGCTGGCTCACCCCCAGCCGGTCGAAGCCGATCCAGCCGAAGACGATGATGCCGATCATCAGCATCCAGGCGAAGACGGGGTTCTTGATCGAGAAATCGGATAATGTCATATTCTCACCGAGTCGGGCATTACTGATCCGTATCGATCTCGCCGGCCGCGGTCAGCAGCTGCCAGAAATACCGTTTCGCCTGGTATTCGGCGTGTATATGCTCGCGGCGCGTGTTGTTGAGCGTTTGTATCGAGCTGAGCACATCGAGGTTGTTCACGCAGTTCAGCTTGTAGTCCTCGGTCTGCAGGCGGTAGTTCTCCTCGGCCGCCTTCTGGGCGTTCTCGAGGATCCTGGAGCGCCTCAGCGCCGCCTCGACGATCGTGTAGGCGTCATGTATCTCGCGGACGGCGACCCGCTTCGCCCGCTGGTAGAGCAGCTCGTTCTCGCGCGCGATCGCCGTCGCCTGCATGACGTCGCCGTATACGATCGTCCCGGTAAAGACCGGCACGTCGACGGTGAAGTAGGCGGCCCAGTGCGCGTCCTGGGGGCTCGAGAACCGGTGCGTGTAGACGTCCCCCTCGATGTTCACCGTCGGGAAATAGCCGCTCCGCGCGACGGTGATCCGCTTGAGGGCCGCCTGCCACGCCTCATAGGCCGCGGTCACGTCTTTTCGCGACGGCGCCTCGGCGACGTAGTCGCACTCCGGCTTGACGGCGATGGACGCATCCGGGTCGACGATCTCGTCCGCGGGGCCGCCGATCAGGAACTCGAGCAGCTCCCGGGCGACGCGCTCCTGCGCCCGCACCAGCTCGACCTCCGCCTCGAGCGTGTAGAGCTGCACCTGCGTCATCACCACCTCGCTGGCGCGCGACTTGCCGATCGCCTCGCGCTCCTTGAGCTCGGCGACGCGCTCCATCAGCGCCTTCTTGATGACATCGAGCGTCTCGAGGTCGTCCCGGAGCTCGAGCAGGAGGTAGAAGGCGTCCGACACGTCGGTGAAGAGCAGCTGTTCGGCGCGCGTCTTCTCGTCGGTGCGGGACTTCTTCTCGAACTTGCTCGCCGACATCCGGGCGATCTCCTTGAAACCGCTGAAGAGGAGCTGCGTAAAGACGAACTGCTGATCGAACCCCTTGTTCGCCGACGGGGTGATGTCCGAATGCTGCCGCCTTTCGGCGCGCACGAACGAGGCCTGCGGCATGACCGTCCCGAACGCCTGCAGGAAATGCGCCTCCGCTTCCTTTATAAGCTCGCCGCGGATGGCGATCAGCTCGCTCTGCTTCAGGGCGAGGCGGTAACACTCTTTCAGCGTCAGCGCGCGGACAGTCTCCGTGCCCGCCGGAGCGATAACCTTCCTCTGCGAGGTATCCGGCGCGGCGGCAGGGGCATCCGTCGCGGCCTGCGGCGCTCCCCAACTCGCCGCGGGGAGCAGTACCAGCATGGATACGATACGCACGAACGATTTCATCACAGCTCCCTAATAGATCTTTTCTTCTTCTCCGGCGGGCCGCGTCTTCCACCGCTTGTGTATCCAGAGCCAGTTCTCGGGACACTCGCGGACCATCCGCTCGACGCACGCGGTGAAGTTCTGCGTGTTGACGCGGACGTCCTCCTCGTGGTCGCCCGTCCTCACCAGCGGGATATCCGGCAGGAACCTGATCTTGTAGGTGTCCCTGCCCGTATCCCGAAAAACGAAGACCGGCACGACCGGCGCGTCGGTCCGCAGGGCGAGCAGCGTCGCTCCGAAGGTGGTCGCCGCTTTCTTGCCGAAGAAATCGACGAAGACCCCCTCTTCGCGGCAGACGTTCTGGTCGATGAGGATCCCCAGGTATTCGCCCTTCTTCAGCGCCCCCAGCAAATGCTTGATCGACTGTTTCTTCGGGACGGTGACGCTGCCCAGCATGCGGCGCGTCCTGTTGACCATTTCATCTATATAGGGATTGCCGCTCGCCCTGACGACAACGTGAAGCGGCACGAACTTCTGTTTCAGGAGCCAGTTGCCGTGGAAAAGGTACTCCCAGAGGCCGAAATGGGCCGTGATGTAGATGCCCGCTTTATTTTTACGCGCGGCGATGTGGTGGTTCTCGTCGTTCTCGAGCCGGAGCACCTCGGAGATCCTCCCTTGAGAGATGATCTTCGGCATGTAGATCAGCTCGACGACGACGCGGCACAGGTTCTGGATCGACCGCTTCGCGATCTCCGCGGCCCGCTGCGGAGAGATATCGGGGAACGCGATCTTGAGGTTGATCAGCGCGATACGGCGGTGACGGGCGTCAAGATGGTAGATGAGCGCGCCCAGCCCCTCCGCAAAAACGAGCACAGCCCTGCGCGGAAGCAGGGAGATCGCGCGGGCGCAGGCGGAGACACAAAGGTAGGCGATATATTGCAGCGCTTTCTTCATGCGACCGGGTTTTACCTCTGAACGCGCAGGCACGCGAGAACGGCTGCCGCGCTATTCCGTATAGTTCTTCTGGTCGGACATCTCGTCGTCGGAATGCAGGTACTTCTCGTTGCCGAGCCCGCCCTTTTTGTCGAGATCAAGATCCTTGCGGGGGTCCATCTTGTCCGTGACGCTCCCCCCTTTCAGGTCGACCTTGAACCCGCCGCCGAATCCTTTGTCGAGATCCTCTACCGTCTCGCCCCGCCCCTGAGCGCGATCATCTTCACGATCAACCACGGAGGGGCGGTTGATACCGGTCTTGAAACCGTCGCCATATCCCCTATCGAGGTCCTCCGCCGTCAGGTTACGGTCCTTGCCGCCAAGATTCTCCTGGGCGTGGCACGAAACGGCGAGAACGAGGGAAACAACTGCGGCGACCGCGCACAGGCGCGCAGCATCATTGATCGGCGTTTTCATGCATCCTCCTTTTACGTTCCGGGACCCGGGTCTCTTCCACCGTTATTGTATCGCGTGCCCCGCCAATCGCAAACGTCTTTTTCGCGGAAGCGGGGACCCTTCGCTCGACAGGAGCATTTTGAAAAAGCCAGCCGGTGAGTATCCGCCCCTTCAATGAACAGGGCAGCCGCATCTTGAGCTTGCGTTCTCTCACGGAGGCGACGGCCTGCGCCCGCCACCCTTTAATGCTTACCGGAGGCGCATACTTCTCCCGATCTTGACATGGGGATCAAACGACCTTGATCCTTCCCGTCAGTCTCAAGAGCCCGTCGAGGATGGTCAAAGGATGAGGCGGACAGCCGGGGATGTAAAGGTCCACGGGGATAAGGGTATCCAGCCCTCTGGAATCTTCGGGGCCGGCGTCAAAAATCCCTCCGGAGATCGCGCAGGCGCCGACCGCAATAACGACCTTGGGGTCCGGCACTGCCTCGTAGGTCCTGAGAAGCGCGTCTTTCATATTGCGCGGGACAGGGCCGGTGACAACGATCCCGTCGGCATGGCGCGGAGAGGCAACGAACTGGATGCCGAAACGGCTGAGGTCGAATACGGGCGTGTTAAGGACGTTGATGTCCGCCTCGCAGGCATTGCACCCGCCCGCCGAGACCTGTCGAAGTTTCAGAGACCGGCCGAACATCTTCAGGATCTCTTTCTTCACCGTGTGCGCCAGGGCGTACACGTCACCCGCGAGGATAAGATCTTCGCGCCCGGATACCGCCATCCGGAAATCACCCGAATGCCGGATGCCGCTGTCGGGAACAAAGGTTATGCTCCCGAGATCCACGCTGTCTCCCTGTGCGGCGGCGATGGGCCGGCCTCGATAGCGCGCCGGCAGGACCGGCGGTTTGCCCTTGGGGAACGGCATGGTGCGGCACCCTTGCCTGAAACGCGTCATTAAGATCTTCAGCATACGGTCACCCCGCTCCTACGTCTGGGACCCGCAACTATTCGGTGAGCAGGGGTAGCCGCAAGCTTCAGTCCGCGTCCTGACTCGCAGGCGAAAGCCTGCGCCTGCCGCATCATCCCTGTCCATTGATGGTTACGGGAAAATTTCATAGGTCATGCCCGCAATATGACAGATTAAAACTCTTATTGCACAGGGGAAAATCAGAGATCTCCTGGTTGCGCATCGCCAGCGTCAGAGCGAACCAGTTGTTGAACGAGGGGTCTTTGATCTTGTACCGGGCCAACGCGCCATGGCTGTCTGTGATACAGGCATGCATGATCTCGCCGCGCCACCCCTCCACCAGAGACACCGCCAGCGTTTCCGGCTTCAGCGGGCCGGGCGAGGCGCAGATCTCCCCTTTGGGAAGGGACGGTAAAAGCTTCAGCAACAATTCCAGCGAGCGCATCACTTCCTGGCGACGCACCAAAGCCCGCGCGTAGACATCCCCCGATGCGGCCAAAGAAATAGGGACGTGATAAAATTGCCACATCCCGGAACTGTAATCGCTGCGCACGTCATATTCCAGCTGGCTCGCCCGCGCGGCAGGACCCACCATCCCCAGGCTTTTCGCGGCCTCCAGGGAGACCGTCCCGATCCCTTCAAAACGGGCAAGGACCGACGGGCTGGTGAAAAGCAGGTCGCTTACCTCTTCGAATTCCTTCTTATAACGCGTGAGCCGGCGGCAGAGGTCCTCGGCCATCGAGTCCTCGATATCAAAAAGGACGCCCCCCGGCCGGCACAGGCCCTTGCCAAAACGGTTTCCCGTCAGCTCCAATAACAGATTCAAGTAATCCCCCCGCATACGGCCGAAATAAGCGCTTGTCGTCAGGAAGCCGGCGTCCATCCCCAGGGCGCCCAGGTCGCCCACATGGTTCGCCAGCCGCTCCAGCTCCAGCGCTACCGCGCGGATGGCCTGCGCCTTGATCGGGACAGTGCAGCCCGCAAGGGATTCCACCGCTTCACAGAACGCCGTGGAATGGCCGACGGAGGTATCCCCGGCAACCGACTCGCTCAAGAGCGCCTGCCGTTTCATGCCGCTCCCGCACATCATCGGCTCGATGCCGCGATGCTGGTATCCTAACTGGATCTCCAGGTGCAGCACCTCTTCGCCATGGCACTGGAACCGGAAATGCCCTGGCTCGATAATCCCGGCATGCACCGGGCCCACGCCCACTTCATGGACTTCCTCGCCGCCAACGGCGTAGAAAGGATACGATCCCGGGATCGTCTGCTCCCCGATATCTTTCCATATATCCGGAACGCCGCGATAATTCGCGTGGTACCGTACCGGCTTGAGCCACGGGTGCCCTTCGGGGACGATCGCCCACTGCTCCGCGATCTCGCGTTCGAAAAGATGGGCCTGAAGGAGTTCCGCGGTCAAAGACTCATAGCGCGCAGATCCCGCCGAAATCGTCGTCGCGAGTATCTGCAGCTCGGGATCTTCATCCTGCCCGAGGATCGCGATCAGGCGGACGCCTCCGCCGCCGTCCGGGCTTCCAAAAAGGTTCGCGAGCCGCGCGCCGTCGCGGCAGCGGAGCAGCACTTCCCCTCGAAATTCTTTTTTCTCCAGGAGCGGAATATCTTTTAAGGCAATACTGCCGCCATTGAACAATTCCATAGGCCCTCATCCGTTCCGCGCCGGGTTCCCGGCCCGGCCCTCTTTACGCCCCGATCAGGGTCACCGCATCGTGAAGAACCCTATGCAAGGGCGCCGGCATCCATACACCGAGGCACAGGAGCGCCATCGCAGCTAGTGCAATAGTAATATTCATGAAGAGATTTTCTTTCTTTGCCAGGACCGGGTCCGTCGGCTGGCCGTAGGCAAACTCCAGGACCACCTTGGCAATCCCAATAAAAATGACGGCCAGACACAGGATGGCGAGCCCCGACAAAACGTACTGCTTTGAAATGATCGCCGCATTGATGATCAGCAGCTCGCTATGGAACGTTGCGAAAGGGAACATCCCGGTCCCGGCAAATAATGACACAAGCAAAAAGACCCCCGTTACCGGATAGGTGTGGATGACCCCGCGGACAAGGCTGGCGTGAGAAGCCCCGTATTTCTGAGCCACTGACCCGGCCGTGAGGAACATCACCACTTTTGCCAAGGAGTTATTGATCATATGGAACAGGGCGCCGAAGATCCCTATCCCGCCCAGGCCAAGCCCCAGCACCAATATCCCCATATGTTCGATGGAAGAATACGCGAAAGACCTTTTAATGCTTTTCTCGCCCAGGAGAAGCACCGCCGGGACCACGAGCGACAGGACGCCGGTGACAAGGAGAATGGAAGCGTAAAAGCCGCTTAAGCCTGTTTTGTAACAGATCTGGCTCACCCGCATCAGCGCCAGAAAAGAGCACTGCGTCAACCCCCCGGCCATGAGGACCACCACCATGCCGGTCGCCTGGCCATAGGCTTCCGGCTTCCAGCTGTGCATCGGGGCAAGCCCCATCTTGCAGCCGTAACCCACGAACAGGAAGATGACGCTCAATTTCAACCAGTTGACGGAGAGCGAAGACGCCCCGTTCAGTATCGCCGGCAGAAGAAGCGTATGCACGTCCCGCGCTGCGATCGCAAGGAAGAACGTCCCCATGAGCGCCAGAGCGATCCCCACGGAGCAGACCAGCAAATACCTCCAGGTAGCCTCCAACGTTCCCCGGTTATGATGAAAACTGATCAAAGGCGCGCTGAAGAGCGTCGTCGTCTCGATCGCCACCCACAAAAGGCCCATATGGTAGCTTGCCGAGACCAGCGTCATCATGGACATGAGGAACAATAAGCACGCGGTAAATATCCGGTTATTCCTGCGTTCATGCTGAAAATAACCGATCATAAAAACAGCCACGGGAAGAAAAAGAAGGCCGTTCACCGAAAGCAGGATAAGCCCCAGGGGATCGAGCGCCAGATAGCCGTTCCATTCCGCGGCGGGCAATTGCCGCCAAAACGACGCCACGATCAGGGCATAGGTGAAAGACACGGCGCACAAGAACCACACCCTGAACATGGCCCTTACCGGCAACAACATGGCAAGGGCCCCTAACAGCGGGATGAGGATCAACAATGACAGCATCAAACAGTCTCCCCCGTTTTAGACCGGCCCGCGGAGCCACCGGTCCGTTCAAATTCTTCATTGATGTGATTGAGCACGATGGCCATGATAAGGACCGCGACAAATATATCCAGAAGGATGCCCATTTCGATGAGCACCGGCATCGCGTCAAACAGAGACAGGGCGAAAAGAAAGATCCCGTTCTCGATCACCATATATCCCAGAACCTGAGTTATGGCGCGCGTGCGGGTCACCATGGTCATGAAACCCAGAAGCATCGTCGCCAGCGAGCACGGCAGGACCAGGCTCGAAAGCAGTTTCCCCGGCAATCTCAACGAAAGGGAAACCCAGAAGGCGACGGCGATCAACACCGCCCCGAAAAGTATCGAGGTCCCGAGCCCGATAAGGGGCTTGATCTCGGAGCGCATGGAGATGTGCCTGATCTGCCAAAACAGTATCGCGGGGACCAGTATCGCCTTGAGCACCATCGTGACAAGGGAAAGCGTGATGTCGCGGCCTGAAACGGCGTCCGCATGCAGGAATAACGGCACAAAGCTCAATATAAAAGACTGCACCGCAAAGATCTTGATCATCCCGACAATACGGTTGGTTGCCAGGACGGACAGCGCCAGGAACACGACCAGTATGCAGCTAACATCGATCCAGAGCGTCATGTGCCTAGGCCCTCCACAACGTTACGATAAGGCCGAAAAAAGCCAATGCGAACGAGATCAACAACAAGAGCCTGACGCGATTAAGGCGAAGGCGCGCCATCGAGGACTCCACGATCCCGACAAGGGCCGCCAGCCCCAGCATCCCGCCGAGAAAGATCGCCGTATCCGTCACCGGATATCCGGTCCGCACCGGAACGATGATGGAAACCAGTATGCCGAAAAATATAAATAATTTCAGAGCCGATGCATACAGTAAATAGGCCAGGTCGACGCCGCTATGGTCGAGGATCATCACCTCATGGATCATGGTCAGCTCCAGGTGTGTCTCCGGATCATCCACCGGGATCCGGCGGTTCTCAGCCAGAAGCACGATGAAGAGGCTCGCCACGGCCAGAAGCAGCGTCGGCTCCATGCCGCCCCAGACTATCGGAACATCCGCCCCGATCATCCGGGCGAGCGAAATGCTCCTGGTAAGCAGCGCGAGCGTGATGAAATTCATGAACAGCGCCAGTTCCGACAAACACGAGAAGAACGCTTCGCGGCTGGCACCCATTCCTTCGAAACTGGACCCCGTATCCAGGGCGGCCAGGATCATGAAGAACCTGCCCAGGGCCAGGAGATAGACCGCCAGCAGGATATCGCCCGAGAATTGCACCGGCGCCTTGCATATACCGAACGGGACCAGCAGGGACAAGGCCATCATGGCGGCAAGGATGATCACCGGGGCCGCGCGGAATACCCATGTCGCGGTAGAACTGTAGACGCACTTCTTGCGGAAAAGCCTCGCCAGGTCGAAATACGGTTGCAAAACCGGCGGCCCCGCTTTTCCGGAAAAGAACGCTTTGACCCTGGCGATCACGCCGAGAAAGAACGGCGAAAGCAGACAAACGATCATCCAATGGGCCAAAACGGGAAATGTCACGTTGAGCAAAGAACTCACGGGCCGCCTCTTTTCGCGCTACTTCATTTTCCAAACCAGCAGAAATATCAGGAACAGGAGAATATACATTAAATAGACCTGGGTGTGACGGATACGGCCATGGCCGAGTTTTTTTGAAACATCGTTCAAGAAGTCAAGGCCGGGCCGGTACGCCATCTCTTCCGAGGCGTCGTGGACTGAAGAATCCATGCGTGTCTTCTCCGGGAAGGCGCCGGTGACCTGCCCCCCATGGCGCCGGAACAACAGCACCGTTTTCATCAATTCGACGATCAGCCGGGCAAAAGAGGAGGATGTGTATTGGAACCTCGAAGAAACCCCCGCAAAACCGCAGCCCCATGTTTCCCGGATCGGCACAGACGCTCTTCCCAAAAGAAGCCGGCGGACCGTGATCAATACGCAGATGAGCGCGAGGAACAGAAATGCCACCCTGATCACCATCGTCAAGGGCACGAGGACCTGCTCGGTCTGTATCGTTGCGAGGTCAACGTGCGCCATGCAGGCCGCGCCAAGAAAAGTCAGGCCGGTCACGGTGCGGGGGACAAGCCCGATCAAGACGCAGGCCGCCGCCAGGGCCGCCATGGGAACGAGCATCCATTTTGATGTCCCCTCGCGGCACACCCCTTCCTGCGCGGTCGGCCTTTCGGGCATCCCCTCAGGCGAGTGCGAGGATCCGGCGCGAGGCTTGCCCAAAAAAACTGTCCCGTAGACTTTGCAGAAACAGGCCGATGCAAGGGCGCCCATCAATCCCAGCGACAGGATCCCAAGCGCACAGATGATCACCCCGTGCACCGGGAGCCCGAGAAGCCCCTGAAAGAGCCCGAAATAGATGATAAATTCGCTGATGAACCCGTTAAAAAGCGGCAGGCCGCAGATCGAGAGCGCCCCGACCAGAAAAAGAACGCCGGTGAGCGGCAGGGCCTTCGCCAGGCCTCCCATATGATCCATCTCGCCGGTATGCGTCTCCTGAATGACAGAACCCGCTCCCAGGAAAAGGAGGCTTTTGAACAGCGAGTGGTTTAGGACATGTAGGAGCCCTCCGCCGAACCCGAGGACCGCGAGAAAGGGGGCCTGATAGCTCATCCCCAGGAGCCCCGCGCCAAGCCCGAGGGTGATGATGCCGATATTTTCAATGCTGTGATAGGCCAATAACTTTTTCAGCTCGTGCTGCCCGAGGGCGTAGAGAACGCCCATAATGCCGGAGACAACGCCGATCATCAAAAGGACGTACCCGCACCAGACAGGTAAAACCTTCATGATACACAACACGCGGCAGATCCCGTAGACCCCCATCTTGATCGCGATCCCCGACAAGAGAGCCGAGATGTGCGAGGGCGAGGCCGGGTGGGCGTGGGGCAGCCAGACATGCACCGGAAAAAAACCCGCCTTGACCCCGAAACCGGCGAGAGACAGGAGAAAGATCGTCCCCGCGAGCAGCGGCGGGAACGTGGTGCGGGCCATCACATCAAAGGCCATCGAACCGGCGGCGCGAGACATCAGGAAGAACATCAGAAAAAGAAAGAATGTCGCGCAGTGAGACGCGATCAAGTAAATAAACCCGGCTTTACGCACCGGAGGCTGTTCATCATTGAAAATGATCAGGAAGAACGTGGAGATGGTCATAAGCTCCCATGCGCTCAGGAAAAGGATCACGTTATTGGCGGTGACGATCAGGACAAGGACGAGGGCAAGGAGAAGATAGAAGAAGGCATGAACCCCCAGCGGTTTTTTCCCTTGATAGGGGCGCATGTAACCGAAGCCGTAGGCCCCGGCGCATACCGCGAGGATCGTGACCGCGATAAGGAAGACGAGGCTCAGGGGGTCGAGCTTAAGCGAGAACTCGCCGAACGGGACCGGCCAGGATCCAAAGAGTATCTTATCCATCTATACCGCTCTCCATTTACTCAGCGGCCCGCACGGTCTTCGCTTCCACGACCTGGAAAGTCGCGAGGATCTCTTCGGCGCTCGCGCGGCGGCCCAGGGCCGATTTGACGCTTTCGTCCTGAAGGCCATAGGCCAGCCGCGAAAGGAGCGACAAATGTCCCTTGAAGGAGCCGGACAATATCACGAACAGCGTATGGACCGGTTCCCCGTCAGGGGCGGAAAAATCGGCCGGCGCTTCCAGGAAGAAAAGCCCTGCCACGGGTTCGAGGCCGGCGAATATCACGGGGCTTTTGACATGCGGGATGGCGATCCCGTCTCCGATGCCGGTCGTGCCGGACTGCTCGCGGGAAATAAGCATCTCTTTTAGAGAAGACCGGTCGATATGGCCCGGGATCGGCAACAGGCCCAGGACTTCCCCGAATATCTCCTCGCGGCGCTTCCCTTTGATCCCGAAATGGACCCCGCCGCGGATCAGCGCCGGGGTCAGGATGTCCCGGCCCGAGCGGTTCTTTTCGCAGAGCTTCAAGGCCCCGAGCGTCAGGGGGATCTTTAACTTAAGGGCCCACTCCAGGACCTCAACGGAATTAAAATAATACTGTCCGTTGGCCTTGACCGCCGGCATTCCCCGGTCATTGAGCCACTGGTAGAGCGTTTTCTCTCCGATCTCAAAGGCCTTCTCTATTTCGCGAAAAGTCAGCTGCATATCAGCTCCTGCCCCGTGTCTTAATCTTCGCCGAGGCGCTCAAGGATCTTCTCGCTTCTCCGTAATTTTTTCCGGAGCAGCTCCGCGATCGGCCGCAGCACTTTGAAGATATCATGGTCCTGCAAGTTGTAATACACGTTCGTCTTTTCCTGTCGCGCCGACAGGACCCCGAGATTCCGCAGGGTGGCCAAATGCCGCGACAGACTTGACTGCTCGATCCCGAGCGCCTGCACAAGCGCTCCCACGCTGGCTTCTCCGTCCTTGAGGTACTCAATCACCTGAAGACGGGCAGGATGCGCCAGGGCTTTCAGGAAATCCGCTTTGATCTTGAACACCATGTCGTCTATCTTTTCCATACGGCCTTTCCGCGCAGAGATCCCGCTGGGATCATTTCATTTCTTTCAATAATGTTTCCGCCCGGGCGATCGACTCTTTCATGCTGCCGAAGACATTCTCCTCGCCGACCAGTTCGTATAGTTTCGATTTGACCATTTCGTTGAGCGGCTGGACATGCAGGCCGGTCATGACAAGGTGAATGCCCTCGCGCTTGTTCTTCGTATAAAAACTTTTGAGCGCGTGCATGCCAGTCGAGTCGATCAAGGGCACATCCTGGAACCGCAGGATCCGCACTTTTGGCTTCTCATGCGCCTGCCGCTCAGCCTCATCAAAACTGTTGGCGGCCCCGAAAAACAGGGGGCCGTTGACTTCGTACACCTCGACCCTAGGGGGGAGCGCAAATGCCGCTAACGGGCGATCTTCCCCTTTCTCCATTTTCTCGTCTTCTGCGTATTCTCTGGCAAAAACCTTGACTTCTGTCACATCGGACATACGTTTCATAAAGATAAAGGTCGCAAGAATAACTCCGACCTCGATCGCGACGTTCAGGTCGACAAAAACCGTCAGAAGGAACGTCATGACCAGGACGATCTTTCCGCCGGAAGACCCCTTGAGCAGCTCCCGGAAAGACCGCCATTCGCTCATATAGTATGCAACCACGACCAGGATGCCCGCCAGACAGGCCAAAGGCACGAATTTGATCCAGGCCCCGAAAAAGAGCATGATAAGGAGGACCGTGACCGCATGAACGATGCCGGCGATAGGCGTTCTGCCCCCATTCTTGATATTGGTGACAGTCCTGGCGATGGCCCCCGTTGCGGGCATGCCGCCAAAAAGCGCCGAGCCGATATTCGCTATCCCCTGACCGATAAGCTCGGTATTGGGACGATGCCGGGCGCCGATCATGCCGTCCGCGACAACGGCGGACAGCAGCGACTCAATGGCGCCTAAGAGCGCGATCGTCACAGCAGGCTGAAAGAGTTCCCGTATCCTTGAAAAACTTAACACAGGGAAATGCGGCACAGGCAGGCCGTGAGGCAATGCCCCAAAACGGCTGCCGATCGTCTCGACAGGCAGATGAAAGAATGCCGCAAGCGCTGTGACGGAAACAAGGGCAACAAGAGCGCCCGGCACACGCTTTGAGAACCTGGGGGTCATGGCAATAATACAGACTGTGACAAGGCCCAGGATCAATGCGGCATAATTAACCGTGCCGAGATGCTGAAAGAAAACGTGCCATTTCCCCACGAACTCCGCAGGCACCTTGTCGATACTCAAACCCAGAAAATCCTTCACCTGGGATGAAAAGATGATCACCGCGATCCCGCTGGTGAACCCGACGATCACCGAGTGCGGAATGAACTTGATAGCGGTGCCGAGCTTAGCGGCCCCCATGACCACCAGGAGGATGCCTGCCATCAATGTGGCGATAATTAGCCCGTCGACCCCGTGTTTCTGCACCACCCCATAGACAATGACCACGAAAGCGCCTGTCGGCCCGCCGACCTGCACCCGGCTCCCGCCAAGCACGGATATAAGGAGACCGGCGATGATCGCCGTAAAAAGGCCTTTGTCAGGGGAAACTCCTGATGCAATCGCAAATGCGATAGCCAGTGGGATCGCGACCACCCCGACAATGAATCCCGCGATACAATCTTTAACGAACTTCTCCTTCGAGTAATCCTTAAGGCACGTCACCAGTTTCGGCGAAAACACAAAGCACTCCTCATGTGATTAGGGTTTAAAAACGGTCCGGGCAACAGCTCATGCGCCCCGGGCTCTTGGCTCTGAGGCGTCTGGCTATTTTCATATATTCTTATATGACCATTTATGCATATTACAACAAGAAGCGCGATCCGTCAATGATCAGAATAGCGTCGCGATCACAGCACTCGGGAGAAAGACGAGACAAAACGGATCGCTTACGGGCGGCGGCAGCGTGGCATTACGGAAAACGATTTGACGCGTCACGGGCATCTTCCCGGTATTCCAGAAGACCGGCACAAAACCGGCGGTGGGGAACGAAGCCGTCAGGACGACTCCGTCTGCAAAGCGGTTTCCATTCTCATCGCGCTCCCTCGAGGGTTCGAATAGGTGCACATCACTTCTTTTTCGCGTTCTATCCGAAAACTTTCGCTCCGATTTAGTGGGGGGGTCAGGGAGGGATATAGATCTCGCACCGCGAGATCTATATCCCTCCCCTGAGACCCTGCGCGGGTGGGAAATGTCCCTGTCAGCACATTGCCAATGCGAGCGGGCACGGGGTCCCGAGCAAAAGCGAGGGACGAGCGAGGGGTGGCGCTGAGCGGGATGTGCCCAGTGTCATGTCTGCGACGTAGCTTTGCATTTGAAGGCCCAGATATGTGCCAGATTCAAGGAACGATGACGACAGCGTGCCCTCTGTGGCACGCCGAGGAGGAGTGACGCAGAAGCTGGCTATAGATGGGCCTTCCCGTAGGGCTGGGGCTCTTTCACCCCATCTTCTTCGTTGCTCGTCGTTCGCGTACCGCTGTGGGTACGCGTCACTCCTCGCGCCTCGAAGCTGGGGCAAAATAGCCCCAGCAAATACAAAGCTACGTCGCAGACATGACACTTACCGGGGCACATCCCGCGATGCTGACGGGGACATTTCCTGCCAGCCACCCCTGACTGAAGGGTTACGAAGGCACTGTCACACCGTTCGGCGGATCGGCGCTTATTTCTTCCCGCCGGAGACAGGTTCCGCGGGCGGAAGATACCGCCGGCGCAGGTTCGACTCTACCATATAGGGCAGCTCTGTCCGGCCCTGATCCGGGAGCCGTGACATGATCGTTCGCGCGATGGCCGGCGCGTCTTCCTGCTTCTTATCCCGGCACAGCTCTTGCGCCCGCGCATCGAACTCCTTCAGGTATGTCTCCATATCCCTGATGTCGGCAACGGTCGATAGCGGACCATGCCCGGGGACGATGATCGTGGCCGGCGTCTTTTCCAACTCCGCAAGGACCGCGATCCAATGCGGGATGTCTCCTTCCACCACGTTCGGATGATATCTCGTAAAAAGGATATCCCCGGCAAACAGGACCTTGTCACCGGGGACAAAGACGGTGATGCTCCCGTCCGTATGGGACGGGCCCGGGTTCGTGAGCTCTACCGCGACATCCCCGCCCAGATCAACGCGCAGCCGGTCATCGAACGTGACCGGCGGTAATGTGAAAACCGTCCCTTCCAAGTCCGCCTGCGTCATGCCGAACTCGGCGATATGCGCGAACGCGTATTCGCTCCGCGGCGCGGCGGTCCGCGCGTTGGCGTGGGCGATGATCACCGCCCCTTTGTTGGCGAAATACGAGTTGCCCCACGCATGGTCAAGATGATAGTGGGTGTTCACGACATACTTGACCGGCTTATCGGTCACCTTCCTGATATCCGCGTCCAGCCGGGCGGCCTCCTTCGCGGAGACGAGGGTATCGACGACCATGACAGCGTCATCCCCGACGATCACGCCGCAGTTCGCGCCGAAGCTATTCCCGCCGGGCGATGCGTTCGTGACCCCGACATAGGCATACACATGTGCCGATATCTTCTGGAGCGTCCGCGGCGTCTCCTGCGCACACAACGGACGGGCAACCGCCAACACCACAACCAACGCACACACAAGTCTCATCATATCGTCTGTCCTTTACCGTATTCGTTTATGCATGTGACATTCTCTTATCGTCCCGCGCCTGCACCGTTCTTCATCTTCGCCGAATACCTCCGTAGACGGCGCCATTGTAATACTTGCATATGACATCGACCCCCTCAAAGCCGGCGTCCTGCAGGAACGAGAGTTCCTTCATGAGCGGGAACGGCCGGTCTTCGGCCCGGTACTTCTCCATCGTGTCCTCTATCGCCGCAGGGGCCAGACGCGTCTGCATGTACCGCTTCCATTCCGCGAGATAGACCTCCTGCACCGCAGGGTCAGACGCAAGGATGACATCGTATATATAGAAGACGCCGCCGGGCCTGAGCCCCGCGCAGACCTTCTTGTAGAACGCCCTCTTCTCCTGTTCGCCGTCGATATGGTGCAGGCACAGCGAGGCGGCGGCCGCATCATACCCGGTGAGATCGAACGCCCGCACATCGCTTTCGTGATACGTGAACCCCGGGCGCCCGCCGTGTTTCTTCCTCGCGGCCGCCAGCATCTCGGAAGAGAAGTCGACGCACGCGATCTCCGCCTGCGGGAACCGTTCTTTGATCAAGAGCGCTACCGTCCCCGTACCGCACCCGAGATCGGCGATCCTGATGACCTGTCCGCGGTCGAACGGCAACACATTGACGAGCGCCTGCATCAGGACGGCATACAACGGGATCCGGTCCGTGATGATGGCGTCGAAACCGGCTGCCTCCGCACCAAAATGTTCTTTCACCGCCGCAAATCGCCGGCTATCGCTATCCATACGTCATACCCCCTTGACCACAACGGCATTCAACCGCGCCGGACGCCAATCGCAGGAGACACCGGCGGGAAGGCAGGCAATAAGAGGGATTCCCCGGTTCGGCCGGCTACGCCATTATTCGCCATAGATGGCGGCGATGATCAACCCTTCGAGCGGGGTTTGCACGAATCCAAGGATCGTCCAATAGACGACCACCGTCGTTGAGACCGTCATGAAGGCGTACGTTACGTGCATCCCCGGCAGCATCCCCACCGCCCACACACAGAGCCCGAAAACCAGCCCTTTAAAATATTTATTCTTTCCGGGGACACCGTTCTTGAGTAACGCATACACGATCGACAGGATGACGTTCAGCACAAAGCAGCCGATCATGAATCCGGCGCCGGGCCCATGACCGCTCATCGGTTTCCAGATAGCGGTCGGTTCCAGCGTATATACCCAATTGAACACCCCGCCGCACGTGACCATCCCGGCGATCATATTAAAGACGGTTACCGCAGCCCCTGCGATCAATAGTATGCCTATCTTCATCGAAAGCTCCCCGTGTTGACACCACGGTGACTTCTCAGATGATGTCGATTATCGGTTTTCTTGATTGCATCTCTGCCGAATCTCTTAAGAACGATTGGAGATACGCCGAACTCATATGCAGGTTCACCGCTGCCTGATCCCGATATTCCTCATAAAACAAAAACGCCCCGGGGCACGTTACATCTTCAAAAAGACTATAGCAAAGGCAACCCTTCTCCGCGCGGGTCTTCTCGATAAGCTCGGGGATGAGACTCTTGAATGCGGCGATGGAACTATCTTTGATAAAAAGACGCGCAACGATCTTCTTCATAATTGTTTCCTCCTCAGCACAGCCTCAACGATTCGCTTTACACAATGCCGCCCGCTCGCTCAAAAAAAACTGGCGGAGAGGGAGGGATAAAGATTTCGCTCCGCGAAATCTATCCTGCCCTCCGGCTGAGCCTCCGGGCGTGAACGAAGCCGTCAGAACGACTCCGTTTACAAAGCGGCTTCTAATTCTAATCGCGTTCCCTCGAGGGTTCGAATCCCTCCCTCCACCTGTGCTCCAAACACGATTCTCATGCAGCCATTCTACCCGTCATCTCCAAAAAAATATGGCGGAGAGGGAGGGATTCGAACCCTCGGTACCTTGCGGTACACGTACTTTCCAGGCACGCCGATTAAACCGCTCTCGCACCTCTCCGTGTATAATCTTCTTCGCTTTACTCCATCATTTTCTTCAGTTCGCTCTGCAAATGTTCCGGGAGCTCGGCCGGTACCTTTGCCGGACGGTATTTCCAATGCGCCTCCTTGCACAGGTCGTGGTCGACGCGCATCCATTCGTCGGTGACGAAATGGCCGTGTATGTCGATACGCCCCCTGACGGGGAGCGGTTCGCCGTCGAGCGGCGGCTTCATGATAAAACGGCGTTCGACGGGCGCGAGCCCCTTGTCGGCCAGCGACTCGAACGCCTGTCGCACATGCTCGGGGTTCAGCAGCGGCCCGTAGACCGCGATGCAAAACTCGTTCGCCGCTCCCGCGAGCGTCTCGCGCGTATCGCCCTCTTTGAGGACGGTGTTGCGGATACGCGCCTGGGGCATCCGCTTCATGAATATGCGCCACGCCTGGTAGCCGTAATAGCTGCCGCCCAGGGCGTCGATGTCAAAAACGATCCCGATGCCGGGAAATGGCAATCCGCTCATGCGACCGCTGCCTATTTCTTCAAAAGGATCTTCACCAGCAGGCTGCATATGCAAAAGATCGCGAAGCAGATTATCCCGCCGATGGTCAGGATCACGCCGTGCAGCTGCGCCGGCTGGACATGCGACACCACAACGCCGCAGAGCGTCAGGACCAGGCCGAACAGCCACGGAAGGCCGACCAACACCACTTTATCGAACTGATTCATCCCCGCACCTCCTTTGCGCCGCCCCGGGTTAATAGGTCTTGCTTTTCTTTGCCTTGCGCCACTCGCGAAACAGCTCCCGGTTCTCGTTTCGAAGCACCCCGCCGGTCACGGCGACGCCGCTGCCGCCGATCAGCTTCATCGTGAGCGCCGGTATCGTCAGTTCGTTAAATCCCGCCGCCTGCGCGTCCGCGATATCGGCCCCGTACACGACGGCCGATACCCGCGCCCAGTGGCAGGCGCTGAAGCACATCGGGCACGGCTCGCACGTCGTATAGACCGTGCACCCGCTCAGATCGACGGTCCCGAGCTTCCGGCACGCCTTCCTGATAGCCGCGACCTCGGCGTGCGACGTGATGTCGCAATCGCGCCAGACCGTATTATGCGCGGCGCTGATCACCGCGCCGTCCCTGACAACGCATGCGCCGAAGGGGGTCTGGCCTCCCGCTATCCCCGCGCGCGCTTTCGCGATCGCCCGGCGCATATACTTCTCGTGGGGGCTTTGCCCCTGCATCCTGCTCATTATCCCCGCCACCGCCGCCCGTCGTTCACGCCATGTCCATGGACATCGGCAGGCGCACGTAGAACGTCGTGCCCTTTGCCGGCGTCGACTCGAACGAGATAACCCCGTTCAGATACCCTTCGGTCAATAGTTTCATGCTGTACGTCCCGAGCCCGCGCCCCTTCTCCTTCGTCGAAAAAGAGCGCTTGAAGACCTGCTGGCGCACCTCTTCCGTCATGAAGGTGTCGTTGTGCACCCAGAACTCCACCATGCCGTCGGTCTTACAGCCGCCGATGACGACCGTCCCGCCGTGCTGCGTCGCTTCGAGCGCGTTCTTGAGCATGTTGCCGATCACGCGCTGCAGCAGCGTCGCGTCGCTCTGGAAAACGATGTTCTGCGTCTTGGTGTCTATGGCGATCTGCTTCCCCCTGGCGACATCGTGGTTCTCGTAGAAAAGGATGATCTGCCTGATGATGTCCATCGACCCCACCGCCTCCGGGCTGACCGTCAGCTCGTTGCTCTCCGCCTGGAGCAGTTCTTTCTGGATCTGTATCTCGTCGACCAGCCGCCGTACCGCCCGGTATATCTTCTCGCCGTACTCCTTGCTCTTCTCGATATGCCCTTCCCGGAGGATGTCCGACATCCCCCAGATGACCGTCGAGAGGTTCAGGACGTCGTGGAAAAAGATCCGCTCGAGCTCGCGGAACCGTTTCTGGGCGCTGATGTCGCGCACGACGAACAGGATGAACTTCTCGTCTTCCACGGTCATCGGCACCGCGACGACCGAGAGGTTCAACGTGCTGCCGCCTTTCCGGCGATGGATGGTGCATTCCTCGATACCCCGTTTCCCGCCGATCGCCGCCAGGATCGCTTGGACGCCCTTGCAGTTCACGCAAAAGCTCGAGGTCCCGCACCCCAGCTCGCATTCTGCCGCGTAGACGCACTGGAATATCTCGCCGGGACGTTTCCCGTAGAGGTCGTCGATCTTCTCGCAGGAGAGGAACGTCGCCAACGCCCTGTTCACATAGACCGCCTGACGGTTCTCGTCGAGGATCATGACGATCTCGTTCATCGCCTCGAAAATACTTGAGAGCAGCCGGTTGTCGCTGAGATAGCGGGCGACGGTCTTCACCCGCTTCTCGATCTGTTTCGGCGTGCTCCGCTCGCCGGGAGCGAAAAACGATTTTTCCTGCCTTTCCGCCATACGCTGTCCTTCCTTTAATCGGTTTTTATAGGATAGCATGAACTATTCTCATCGCCAACTGTTTCTTCGGCCCCCGGCATGGCGCTCTCCCCATGTTTTGATTGTCACTGCCGGAAGTTTTGTGATACTAATGATGCATGCAACGGAAGACCCTGATCTCGCTGCTCGACGTCAGCGCGCAACAGTTTCCCAAAAAGACCGCGGCGGTATTCAATTCTTCGCGGCTCACGTACGCCGAGCTCCAGGCGCAGGCCGAACGGCTTGCCGCCGGCCTCAAGGACAGATTCGGGATCGGCAGGGGCGATTTCGTCTGCATACTCATGACGAACGCGCTCGAGTATCTCCCCTGCTTCTTCGGCATCCTGAAGTCAGGCGCCGCCGTCATACCCGTCAACACCTTCCTCTCCCCGTCCGAGATCGCATTCATTATCGACGACGCCCGCCCCAGGGCAGTCATCGCCGGAGGAGACCTGATGCCGCACCTGACAGAGGCGCTGAAAAAGACATCCGTGAAGCCGGATGTCATCGCCGTCGACGGCGAGGCCGGCGGCGCGGTGCCACTGCCGTCGCTCGTCGGGAATAGCCGCTTCTGCGCGCAGGATGTCGACGCCGGCGACACCGCCGTCCTGGGCTACACGTCGGGCACGACGGGGATCCCCAAAGGCGCGATGCTCTCGCACCGGAACCTCGTCGCGAACGTGACCGACTGCGTCTGGACCCTCCGGGTGACGTCGCGCGACCGCTTCATCGTCTTTTTGCCGCTTTTCCACTCGTTCACCATGACCGTCTGCATGCTGACCCCGCTTGCGGGAGGCGGCTCCCTGTATATCCTGAAATCCGTTAAGCCGTTCGCCAGCGTGATGAAGACGCTCGTCTTCAAGCGCATCACCGCCTTCGTCGCGATACCGCAGATATTCCATCTGCTGTCGGAAAAAAAGTTCCCGCTGTGGCTCCGCCTCCTCCTCAGGGTGCGCTTCTGCATCTCCGGCTCCGCCCCGCTTTCCGAAGAGGTCCTCAGGAGCTTTCAGAAGAACACCGGCCTGGTCCTGATGGAAGGGTACGGCCTGACCGAGGCCTCCCCCGTCGTCTCCGTGAACCCGCTCTACGGAAAGCGGAAGGTCGGCACCGTCGGGCCGCCGCTCCCTCGCGTGAAGGTCAGGATCGTCGACGCGTCCGGCGGCGACGTCCCCTGCGGAGAGCCGGGCGAGGTCTGCATCGGGGGCCCCAGCGTCATGAAAGGGTATTTCGAGAAGCCCGAGGAAACGGCGAACGTCCTCAGGGACGGCTGGCTGCTCACCGGCGATATCGGCAGGGTCGACGAGGACGGCTACCTGTCGATCCTCGACCGCAAAAAAGAGATGCTCAAGTGCCACGGGATGAACGTCTACCCCCGCGAGATCGAGCAGGTCCTCTACGCGCATCCGGCGGTCAAGGACGCCGCCGTCATCGGCGTCGCCGACCAGCATCGCGGCGAGGCGCCGGTCGCGTGCGTTTCGCTGAAGGAAGGCTCTGCCGCCGCGTCAGCGGAGCTGGTCCGCTTCTGCAAAGACAAGCTGGCTCCCTACAAGATCCCTCACAAGGTCAAGGTCGTCACCGATTTCCCGCGCAACTCCACCGGCAAGATCCTCAAGCGGGAGCTGAAAGAGCGCTTCCTGGCAGGCGCGCTGTGAGGACAGGAAAGGCTGCCGGCAAGCCGGCAAATCGTAAGATTTGCGGACCAGCCCCCGCATGGGGCAAGCCGGCGGATCGAAGATTCGCGGACCAGTCCCCGCATACGGATCGAAGATTCGCGGAGCGGTCCCCGAATGGGGGCAGATACGATATCTGGATCCTTGTCGCGGCGGCGCTTATCTTTTTCGTCGCGATCAAGACGCACCAGTACCACACGCTGGACCTGAAAGGCGAGATCGCCGACTACGAGACCGTTCTCTGGAACACCCTTCATGACAGGCCGCTGCAGATGCGGGAAACTTCCCTGTCGTTCCTGAGCGAGCATTTCTCGCCGGTCCTCTTTCTACTCGTCCCGCTCTACGCCTGTTTCCGGACGCCGCTCGCGCTCCTCGCCGCGCACGGCGTTGTCTGCGCGCTGGCGCTGATACCGCTCTATTTCCTCGTGAAAGCATATACCGGACGGCGCTGGCCGCCCGTCCTGGTCTGCCTCGCCTACCTCTTTTCGCGGACCGTCACCAAAGGGCTGCTGTACGATTTCCACCACGAGATCTTCTATCCGCTCTTCTTTTTCTGCGCGTTCCTCGCCGGCGTCAGGAAAAAGTGGCCCATCTACTACCTGGTCCTGGTTCTGTGCGCATCGGTGAAGGAAGACGCCTTCGTCGCCATCGGCGGGCTCGGGCTCTTCCTCCTCTTCTCGAAAGACCGGGGAGACCGCCTCCACGGCCTGGCAACGGCCGCTTTGGCCGCCGCGGGGATGATCGCCGTGCTGTATTGCGCCATGCCGTTCTTCCGCCTCTCGTCCGCGGGCGGCGCATATAAGTTCGCGGGCTACTGGGGCGGCTACGGCTCGAGCCCCGGCGAAATGGCCATGAACTTCGTCAACCCGCTGCGCCAGGCCGAGATCTTTTTCACCCCGCAAAAGACGCTCAGCATGCTGACCCTCTTCCTGAGCTTTGCATTCCTTCCCTTCGCCACGCTGCGCGGTCTCGCCTTTCTCGTCGGGCCGAACTTCTTTATCCTCTTCTCGTCGAACATCGATTCGCTGTTCAACCTCTCGATGTATTACGGCCTGCTCATCACGCCGTTCCTCTTCTACGCGAGCATCCTCGGGATGCGATCGATCGCCGCGAAATGGCCGTCGCGGCGAGACATCGTCTTGACCGCGCTCGCAGCGCTTCTCTTGTGCGGACATATCGCCGACAGCAGGCTGTTCAAGTTCTGCCGCCCGTCGTACTGGCGCGAGAACCCCCGCTACCGGACTGCGGTCGAGATCGCGCAGACGATACCCTGTGGCGCCGCCGTCTCGGCGCAGATCAACCTCCTCGCGTATGCGCCTCCCCACCCGGAGCGGGTCCAGTTCACGAACAACCTGGGCAGGGCTGAGTATCTGTTCCTCGATCTGCGCGGAGACACATGGCCGCTGTCGAAAAACGATTACGATGCCTTCGTCGGTGAAAAGCGGAAAAGCGCGGCATGGGAACTGATCTGCGAGCGGGATGATTTTCTTCTCTTTAGGAAGCTCACTGCGGGTCAAGCGCTGACATCTGCCGGAGAGGACACCGGCCGCTAATCGAAAACGATCGTTTTCCGCCCTCTGACCAGCACGCGGTCCTCGAGGTGGAAACGCACGGCGCGCGCCAGGACAAGCCGTTCGAGGTCGCGCCCTTTCCGGATCACGTCGTTCAACCTGTCCCGGTGGGATATCCTGGCGATATCCTGCTCGATGATAGGCCCGTCGTCGAGCACTTCCGTCACGTAGTGGCTGGTCGCGCCGATCATTTTCACGCCGCGCTCGCACGCCTGCTTGTACGGGTTGCTCCCGGAGAACGCCGGCAGGAACGAATGGTGGATATTGATGATCCGGTTCGGGTAAGCGTCGATGAATCCTTTCGAAAGCACCTGCATATATCTCGCCAGGACCACCGTGTCGATGCGCTGCTCTTTCAGCAATGCGAGCTCTTTGCCCTCCTGCTCGGCCTTGTTCTGCGCCGTGATCGGAAAGACGTGGAACGGCATCCCGTGGCGCTCGGCGAGATAGCGGAGGTCCGGATGGTTCGAAACGACGAGCGCGATGTCGGCGTCAAACTCGCCGATGCTGTGGCGCCAGAGGATCTCCTGCAGGCAGTGGTCGTATTTGGAGACGAAAAGGGCGACGCGGTGGCGCGCATCGCTGAGACGGATCGTCCACTGCGCGCCGAACTCTTTCGCAAGGGGCGTGAAGGCCTCCGCGAGCGACGCGATCGGGATGGTCAGCTGGTGCGTGTCCCAGGTGACCCGGATAAAGAAGAGCCCGTCGTCAGTATCGACGTGCTCGTCAAGGTCGAGGATGTTGCCGCCCCGCTCGAACAGGAAATGGGCGATACGCGAGACCAGCCCCCGCTGGTCCGTGCAGGACAGCAATAATGTGGCGCTCCGTACGTTCCCGCTCATGAGAGGTCTCCCGCCGGCAGGGGCGGATCCTTCCCCGCCCTTTTTCGCACCCTGTTCACTTTCGGCACTATAGTGCACACCGTCCAAACAATCAAGGAATTACGCCCGTGATTCAAGCATCTTCGATGTCATGACATCGCTTTCTGCATCTTGCTTCATCGCGGGCGGCATCGGCAACGCAAGATCGGCAAGATATGCGGAATCTGCCTTCAATCGAAGCAACATAGTATAGACCCCGGTCCGATGTCGTTTGCTATATGCTGCTAATCGTATGCTATCCAGCCTGCGCGCCTCTGCTTCGTCCTTTGCATACGCATGCGTGCATTCATGGCTGATTATGAAAGATAAGAACGGAAGAAGATCAACAGCGGGAACATCCATTGAAAGCAACGACCTGTCAAGCACAACCCTCCGGCCGTCAAGCGCCGCGTAATGAGCAACATTATCCCGGATCTCTATCGTGTCGGGCCAATCTGCACGTATTGCCCTGAAATACCGCTGTAAAACACCGATCGTTTTCTCTAAGTGTTTCGGCGCATCTCCATCTCTTTCTTTCAGAGCACGCTCGATCTTCATCGCGACGGAAGCGGCCGGTTCGTCTGCGGGGAATACCAGCTGTTTGCGAGCCCCGTCAGCTTCGGTATACATCACCGGCTCGCCAGACGGCGTACCGCCTGTCTTATAAAGCGGCTCGAACACGTCAAGGACCGCCAACCTGGAATCTAGTGAACTGTCGCCGTAGACCAAGCTCGCTGAGCCGCCGCTCGAAAGCAAAGCGTCTTCGCGCACTCCCAGATCGCTCTTAAGTTGCTTGAATACCTCCTGAGCAACGGGATAGAAGAAAGCCAGATCCTGATCGCCGGCATGGGCGTCCTCGATCTTGTGAACATCCTCCATGATAAGAGCCCTGTTCGTGCTCAAGGATGCGCGGGCGCTGCTCACCATGAGCCCCCCTTCGATGTAGTTATGCGTTCCGATAGCGCCGCGATTGACCAGCGTCACCATGACAGGAAGGCCTTTTACGACCGCTTCTTTTTGCAGCAGATTATAGACCCGCGCCGCAAGATCTGCCGAGAGGCACGAATCAATAAGAATAGTGATATCCGACAGGCTCCCATCCGACTGTTTTGCGCGCCGGACCAGGGCATCAGCCAGCTCGACATAGCTGACACCTTCCCTGGGATGCAGATCGGGGATCACTGTGTTATTCTCTTCACCGCCTTCAAGCCAGAAGTGCGTTTTTCCCCCATGTCCCAGCAGCCAGAGCGTCCCGTTCTTATGCAATTCTCCGATCGCCTTGAGAAGGCGCTGTTTATCTCTGCTTCCCGTATAGAACAATATGTTGTCTTGCCTGAGATTGAATTTTGTCACAAACATCAACGCATTAGGCGCATCTTCCGCTGCCCCTTCGTTACAGCCGACGATCAATGTCGAGTCTTTATCCAGGATGACCCTTCCCGCATGTTCTTTCCACACCCGCAAGAGATACGGCAACAGTGTCTCGATGTTCTCGTTGGCGGCCGGCAGCGAGAACCTTTTCAACGCGAGTTCGATACCCCTCGCGATCGAATATTGATTGGCGTAACTCATCGTTTCCGTCTGCTGACCGAATGCCTTATTCGCGTAGATCTTCATGATGGTCAGGGGATCGAGTGTCTTCGCATCGATCTCGTTCTGCCGGTAGATCAGATTTATGATAAGCCGGGCCGTCACCCGATTGTCCCCGAACCGCAGCGACTGCCTGGGATCATACTTGTTGAGTGTCCGATCCTTTATCTGCGGAATGATCGTATCGGTCTCAACGCCTTCCGCGGCAAAACGCGCCAACTGTTCGCACGCACTATCAGCGATCCTTATCCTCGGGTCGTTCAGCATCTTTATCAGGGGAGATATGTACTGCGCGTCCCGAATCTCCGGCATCGCCAGCTTCACGAGCGTTTTCACATGCGCGTCAAGATCGCCGGCCATCTGAAGCACCGTAAGATATGCGGAGGTGTCGCGCAGCGCGATAATACCTCGTATCGCGTAAGCGCGGATAAAAGGATCTGTATCGGCAAGCGCCTCGCGCAGCGCAGGAAGCGTACGAGGGTCTTTCCATTCTACAAGCGTTATGACCGCAACCTTGCGCACTTTCAGGTTCCTGCTCTTCGCTGCGCGCATTACGATATCAACAAGCCGGGGAGTTTTCCTGTTTTTCAGGGTCGTGATGATGATGAGCGCTCGATCTTCTTCCATGATGTCCATGTTAGCGGCCAGATACGCATACAGTTCCTGGCGCTCGCACTTCTCCAGGGCCTTCAGCGCATGCATAAATACTCCCCGATCGCGATGGCCGAGCATCTCGCTAACCATCTCAAGAGCATCCTTATCGAGGTTCACATACGGCGCCATACGGTCAATGATCGTGTGCAGCGGCTCTACCGACGACGAGCGAATGACGTTATTTCCTCTCCAGTATGCAATGTTATTATGAATCTCCGCCCTCTTCTCCGGACTCAATTCCTCACCGGCGGTTGCCGATGATGCACTGGCGGCTGTTGATGAGGACTCGACAGTTTTTCCCTGAAACTGTTTGATCTTGCCTGTCAGCGCAACATCCGATGCGCCATATATCTCGCGCGATAAAGCGCGTATGAGATAGTGCGGATCGGTCGGCCCCTTTCGCACGATCGAAAAAGCGTCTCCCGAGATCGGCACGCGCCTCATCTCCCTAAAGCCCGCGCCTCTCGCACCGCTCTTCATGATCACGATCTCGCCGCCAAAAATCCCTGCAGAGGGCATAAACCGATACACGCCGAGAACTTTGAATAACTTGTTGAAGGCTGCCGAGACCATCCGGCTGTTCAATTCGAGTTTTATTAGTCCCTTTTCGATGAGATATTCCTCGACCTCATGAAACAGGGGCACCGCAGGATCGTCGGCGATCGACTGATGGATCCCGATAAGCTGGTCCTTCACAGAGGCGAAACCGAACATATCGCCGCACTCACCGGCAAATTGCACAAAACGGGGCGACTCCTCAAGCGGGATATCCTTAAGCACTGACGTGAGAGTCATCACTATACCGCCGTATTTCGGATCGGTCAGCGACTTTTGAAGGACCCAGTCAAGATCGATCGCCCCCATCTCGGTATAGGGGAGACGGCGCACAGTCCCATCTGCATCCTTTGCGATTATTTCCCTGCCCTCTATCCCTTCAAAACGGGTTTTTTTTCCGATCAGCCCGCTTTCATTTGCCGTTTGTTCATTTGCGTCATTTCGGAAGATCGATTCTGGAGCAAGCGAGCATTTCTCTGGAGGCAGCGCATGCACATATATGCCGCTGAGCAGGAGCATCGATGTAATAATGCCGAATATTTTCTTCATCATATCAACCTGTGCATATTGCCGGTATAACCTGATTTTAGCCTCGATCTTACCCGGTGTCCATACTAACTGCAGACGCGGTCGCCGTTCTGCCCCGCGATCCGGCCGCAGTAGCGCTCGGTGAGGACCGGGCCGAGCACCGAGGTGATCAGCATCATCACGATCACCGTGTTGACCATCGGCTCGTCGATGAGTCCGGCGCCGGCGGCGTTCTTCGCCTGGAAGGCGACGATCGCTGCGGCGAGCGTCGCGGCAACCTGCGGGAGGGACAGCGACCACATCGCGAACCCCTCGTCGCGGGAATAACCGAAGATCCGCCGAGTCGCCAGCGCGGCGATCAGCTTCGCCGCGATCAGCCCGCCGACGATGCCCGCCACCATCCAGATATGCGACATGATGGTTCTGCAGAAGACAGGCACGTCGATGAGAAAACCGATCGTGATGAAGAACATCGGGACGAACAGGGTGTCGCCCATGAACTCGATCTCTTCCTTGGCCGGGCTGTGGCGAACCGCCTTGTTGACGGCGAGGCCGGCGAGGAACGCGCCGACGATCGCCTCGAGGCGTATGATCTCCGCCCCGAACCCGGCGAGCGCGATGATGACGAACATAAGCGCAACCTGGCTTGCCTTCGAGCTGCCCCACCGCCGGAGCAGCCACTGGCCGAACGTCGTCAGGCCGATGAGAACCGCCGGCACATAGACCGCCAGCCCCAGCAGCTGCAGAAGGAATGTGTTGAGGGAGAATCCCGCCGTATGGATCGGTATGCAGACCGCCAGGACCAGCAGCCCCGCGATGTCGGTGAACATCGTCGCGCCGGCCGTGACGGCGATCGCCTCGTCGTCGACCAGCTTCTTCGCCATGACGATCGGAAAGCCGATCAGTGTATGCGACGCAAGCAGAGACCCGACGAGAAGTGACGACAGCATGCCGTAGCCCGACAGCAGCGCGACGGCGCCGCCGGCGACGAACGGTATCGCGAAGGTCAGCGAGCCGAACACCACCGAGCGCGATCCGGTCTGCCTGAACCGGTCCAGGTCGATCTCCATCCCCGCAAAGAACATCAGGAGCAGCTTGCCGACCTCGGACAGGAAATGGGCGACCGGGGCGTGCTCCTGGGCCACGCGGAGGCCGTTCGGCCCGAAGACGATCCCGGCCAGAAGGAACCCGACGACCGAAGGAAGCCGTATCTTCCGGCAGACGATCGGGACCAGCAGGATAATCGCCATGGCGAGCGCGAAGCGCGCCAGGATCGACATATGGGTCAGCGATTCAAGGGACTGAGCGATCATGCGTCATCTCATGGAATTAACCACCGCCCTGAAGCAGGCCATTACCTTCTCTTCCCGACCAGCGATGCGATCACCTCTGCCGTCGCCCGTCCCTGCCGTTCACGGATCAGCTCGGGCTTGAGCCTGGTCATGAACGATATCAGCGCGGCGATCAGGCCGGTCCAGCCGGTCTGGTGGCTGGCCCCGATCCCCGCGCCGCAGTCGCCGTGGAAATACTCATAGAAGAGCAGGTAGTCGCGCCAGTGCGGGTCCTTCTGGAACTTCTCCGTCTCGCCGTAGACGGGGCGGCGCCCGTCGGCGCCGCGCCGGAAGATGTTGGCCAGCCGCCGGACAAGGTCCTGCGCGACCTCGAAGAGCGTCATCATCCTCCCCGAGCCGACGGGACATTCAACCTTGAAGGCGTCGCCGTAAAACCCGTAAAGCGACAGGAGCGCCCGGAAGATGAGGATATTGACCGGCATCCAGATCGGCCCGCGCCAGTTGGAGTTGCCGCCGAACATCCCGCTGTCCGATTCCGCGGGAAGGTAGCCGACGCGGTACTCGTGCCCGTCGACGGTGAACGTGTACGGATGCTTCTCGTGATATTTCGAGAGAGAGCGTATGCCGTAGTCGCTCAAAAACTCGTCGGGGTCGAGCATCCGCGAGAGGACGCGGCGCAGTTTCGTCTCGTCCAGCACCGAGAGCATCCGGTGGCCGTTCACGCCGCGCCGCCGCATCGAATAGATGTTCTTGACCATCTCCGGGTACCGCCGCGATATCTCGTCGATCCGCGCGGCGAAGGCCGGCAGCTTCTCGAGGTCCTCTTCGGAGAAGACCGTCACGGCGCACAGCGGCAGGAGCCCGACCATCGAGCGGATCTTCAGCCGGTGGGCGCGCCCGTCGGGCAGCCGCAGGACGTCGTAGAAGAAGCCGTCCTTCTCGTCCCACATCTCGTCGATCCGCTCGCCCGGCCGGTCCATCGACGCAGCGATCCTGACGAAATGGTCGTAGAACTTGATCGCGAAGTCCTCGTAGACCGGGTCGTGCTCGGCGAGGAGCAGCGATATCTCCAGCATGTTCTGCGCGAAAAGCGACATCCACGCCGTGCCGTCCGCCTGCTCCAGCCGCCCGCCCGTCGGCAGCGGGCTCGACCGGTCGAAGACGCCGATGTTGTCCATCCCCAGGAAACCGCCCTCGAAGACGTTCTTGCCGTCAGGGTCCTTCCGGTTCACCCACCAGGTGAAATTGAGGAGAAGCTTGTGGAAATTGCGCTTCAGCATCGGCACGGCCTGCTCCTTCATCAGGAGAAGGTTGTTGAACCGGTAATTGAAGATCGTCGCCCAGGCGTGCACCGGCGGGTTGACGTCGCCGAAGTTCCACTCGTAGGCCGGGATCTGGCCGCTGGGATGGAGGTAGCGCTCACGGAGCATCAGGTCGAGCTGCTGGTTGGCGAAATCGGGATCGACGAAGCTGAGCGCGATCGTGTGGAACGCGAGGTCCCACGCGGCGAACCAGGGATATTCCCACTTATCGGGCATCGAGATCACATCGCAGTTGGCCATGTGGAACCATTCGGAATTGCGCATCCCCTTATGCGCGTCCGTCTGCGGATCGAGGCCGTGGTCCTTGAGCCATTGGTCGACCTCGTAGATGTAGGTCTGCTTGCTCCAGAGCATCCCGGAGAACCCCTGGCGGAGTATTCGCCGGTCGTCTTCGGTGACAGCCCGCGGCATGATCGCGTCGTAGAAGGCGTCCGCCTCGCGCTTGCGGAGGTCGAGGACCCTCTCCGCGGCGCTCCCGCTGAACGCCGGCGCTCGACGCGCCGTTCCTGTCGCGGATAGGCGCAGCGTCACGGACCACTCCTTGCCAGCAGGCACCGTCTTCACATAATGGAACGCCGCCTTGGTTCCCTTACGCGCGGGATTCACCGCGCCGGTCTCACCGTTAATCAGGTACCGGTGGAATGCGTCCTTCACGTGCGGCGTCGCGTTGGTCTTATGGAAGAGCCGCTCCGTGTTCGTCTCGTTCTCTGTGAAGATGATCTCTTTCGGCTCGTCGCCGGCCATGGAGTAGAGGCCGAGCTCGGGATGCGTTGCGGTCACGCCGCACTTCCCCGCCGCTGCGATGACCGGCTTTTTGATATTCTCGTCCATCCACCAGGTATTGCGAAACCAGAGGTGCGGCAGGATATGGAGCGGCGCCTCGGCGTTACCGCGGTTCACGGCGCGGATCCGGACATACAGGTCTTCCGTCCCCGCCTTGGCGAACTCGACGAAGATGTCGAAATAGCGGTCCTTGTCGAACACCTTGGTGTCGAGGAGCTCGTATTCCCACTCCTTCGGGCCGCGCGACCTGTTTGTCTTGACGATCAGGTCGTAGGGATATGCCTCCTGGGGATACTTGTAGAGCATCTGCATCCAGGAGTGGGTCGGCGTGCTGTCGAGGTAGAAGTAGTACTCCTTCACGTCCTCGCCGTGGTTCCCCTCCGAGTTGGTGAGGCCGAAAAGCCGCTCTTTCAGGATCGGGTCCTTCTCGTTCCAGAAGGCAAGGGCGAAGCAGAGGCGCTGTTTCTCGTCGCTGATCCCGGCGATCCCGTCCTCGCCCCATTTGTAGGCGCGGGACCGGGCATGGTCGTGCGGGAAATAGTTCCAGGCGTTGCCGTCGCGGCTGTAATCCTCGCGGACCGTCCCCCATTGCCGTTCGGAGAGATAGGGGCCCCACAGGCGCCAGGGTGTTTTCTTCTCGCGCGCTTCGGCAAGGCGTTTATGCTCTACAGACAGGTCTGCCATAGGTCCCCCCTTTCCGCGCCTCAACCGATGCGATGCGGTTCACCATGCGCATCATCGGAGATCGTCATTTTGCCGTATCGGTTAGTTTCGACTGAAGTTCCAACATCGGGCGCTGGTTTATCTTGAGCCATCCCGCCGCCGGATTGTCGAGATCAACGTTCATCAGTATCACGCTCGCGAACGAGACCGACATCACGACAACAACCACAATATTCCCTTTGCCGTGCAGGCCGAACTGGTAGCCGACGCCGATCATCGAGAATATCGTCAGGATATAGAGGGCGGCCCACACGACGGGAGGTATGCGATAACTCAAGGCCGTCACGCGCGAGGTATGGATGTCGATCATCTGGTTGAGCGCATCGATGAACTGGGAAACGATATCGGGGTTCTTGAGATCCTCCTGAGCGATCGCCTCGGCGTGGCGCCATATCCGGTCCTGCATGTCATCCGATTCCCTGATCACCTGTTGCAGCTTTTCAGGGTGCCGGGTCAGATCAACGCGGAGATCTACATATTTCCTGAGGAGATCCCGGACCTCCCCCTTATGAGGTTCGGGAAGAAGCCCGGCGCGCAGGTAGGTCGTGCCGATGGCATTGATATCGTTGAGCAGCAGCTCGCGCCGCGCATCGAAACGCGACGCCGACATGCTGAAGGTGAACGCCAGGATGAACGCGAGGAGGCCGCATGTCGCACCGACGGCCGCGCCGACCGGCGCCTCGGCCGCATCGTCAGAGCGTTTCCGTTTCCAGCGGCCAAGATAGAGCCCCGTCGTGACGGAGGCCAGTATGATCGCCACCGTCCCTGCGAAGATCGCCCACAACGGAATGAGATCCAACGGCCCCGGATTCATATGCGTCCTCCTTTCCCGATCATTATAACGCTATCTCCTCTTTTCTTTTCAGCTTCCGCTTTCATTATAGGGAGTCCATACGCGGAAGTCAAGCAAAACCTAGGAACGCTCAACCGCTCACTTCGCGCATGCGGTTCACGAACTATTCTCGCATGAAGGAAGGGTATCTGCGGATAATTCTTTCATGAGTCAAGGTGCACGGGCACGCGATCACGCCTGCTCAGTCACCGCCTCGACCCGCCCGGCGCGGACCGCCGCGCGCAGGGCGGCGTGGTCGCGCTCGTTCTGGTCTGCGTAGGCGGATGCGAACGCGGCGAGCGCGTCTTCGAAGGCGTCGCTCTTGCCGAGATAGGCTGCGAGCGTCACCGCGTCGGTCGAGCGCGCGTGCGCGCGAGCAAGCGCCCAGCCGCAGCACACGGCGTAATTCCTGAGGTTCTTCGGTTTCATCACCTCGACCACCGGCTTTATCTTGGCATCGCGCAGCTGGCGGAAATAGAAATGCCGGGCCTGTGCTCCCGCGCCTGTCGCCCAACCGAGGAAGATGTCGCTGGATGCCTGCATAAGCCGCTGGCCGCGGACCACCCGCTCGCCACGGTGCTTGTACGGCGAGCCGCCCGCATGCGGCTCCAACACCGACTGACGCGCCTCCTTGAACTGCAGGAAAAGCGGGTCGCCGTTGCCGGCCATCAGGAGAACGATCCCGCACAACGTCCCGACGCTCCCGACACCGACCACCTTGTAGGCGATATCCGCAATCTGGAAACGGTCGAGCAGGACCCGCCGTTCCGGCGGCAGCGTCTGGATATACCGCCTGAACGTGGCAACGGCTATCTTGTAAAATTCCTTGCTCTTCGTTTCCGGGACATGATAGATGAGCGGCGGCTCGTCCTTGATCCGCGGCTGCTCGCCCTTTTGGAAGGCGAGCTTGGCAAACTCCTTCTCGTGCGAACTCCCCTCGGCCGCTTTCCTGACAAGCCCCAGGTTGAACCGCTTCATTTGCTCGTCATCCGAAGACAGGATCAGCTTTTCGAGGTCGATCTGCTCGTACCACGTCTGGAGGAGCGGCATCCCCGCGTATGCCGCCATCTTCTCGCGGTAGGTGCGCGCGGCGGTCCACGCCGCCTTCCTGCAGTCGCTCTCCTTGAACCCGTTGGCGCGGCCGGCAACGACAAAGCTCGCCGCAAGCCGCTTCACGTCCCATTCCCAGGGCGCAACCGACGTCTCGTCGAAATCATTGATGTCGAAAACGATCTTGCGTTCGGGCGTCGCGAAGCCGCCGAAATTGACCAGGTGGCAGTCGCCGCAGGCCTGGACGTTGATGCCGTTTGCCGGCGTCGGGGCAAGGTCGCTCGCCATGATCGAGGCAGCGCCCCGGTAGAACGCGAACGGCGACGCCATCATCCTGCCGTAGCGGATCGGCAGGAGCTCTTTCACCCGGCCGGCGCTTGACTCGATAAGTATCTTGATCGGATCGCGGCGGCTCTTCGGCGCCTTCCATTTCGCGTGGAGTTCGCGCGCGCAGCGTTCGCGCAGCGCCTTGCCCGCCGCCCTGCGCTCCTCGACCGGGCGGCAGTGGCTCTGGGACGGCAGCGACAACGGCAGGAGCTCTGCTTTTCTTTTCACGCGGATGGCGGTTCTCATACGCATCTCCTTTCTCGATCGGTTCAGCCGCTTATGGTGAACAGCGGGCTGGCAAGTTTCTGGTCTGTCTCCGTGAGCGAAAGGAATATCATCATCAGGGTGAAGTTACGCTTGGAGACGATGTCCTTATCGTCTATCCAGAACCAGTGATCGCGGTATTTGATCGCCGCATACGCGTCCGCAGGCTTCTCCCTGGCGGAACGAATCTTCACCGAGAAGAGCTTGTCGTACGGAGATGCATCAGGCGTCGGCGCCGTCCTGCCTTCCGTGACGTGCTGCTGCGGGACGTCGATCACCGCGGCCATCTCGAGCATGATCTCAAGCATCGAGCGCGTCGCCAGCGCGATCTCCCCGTCACTGGCCGGGAGCTTGCCCGCAACAACCGTATATTTCTGGACGCCCTGTTTCAGCCGGAGGATCTTACGGACGGTGTCCGCCTGCTCCCGGAATTCATCCCTGCGGGACTCATCGGCGATCACGAAAACAACCGCATCGGCCGCGCCGTCCTTCTCGACGCGGATATCGGTCACGCCGGCGGCCTGGATGGCGCGCATCGCCTTCAGCAAGGAGTCGAATTCTTTTCCTTCGTAGAGCGTATTCCGAATCCTCGACGTATTGCGCACACCGTTCACCGACTTGACAGTGAACGAGAATATCACATCGACCGGCCAGCCACTCTGGATCATGTTGATGACGGCGGCAGGCGGGATCGGCGTCAACAGGTTCTTGGTGAACTTCTGGCCGGTAAGCGGCGCGTAGCTGATCGTCGGCTTGTCGACATACCGCTGATGACCGCCGAGCATCCCTCCCAACCCGTACGGAGAGGTCGCTGACTGCGGCCACGTAAAACCGGTATTGGCGGCGGCGTCGACCTGCTGCTCGATCCCGTACTGGCTAATGAGCGATGTCACGTCCAGGAACGTCGGCGGGTCAAGATAGCGCATCTTGACGATGTTGAAGAGCATCTGTTTCTTCCACGACTCGGATATCTCCTGGATATAATCGATCCGGTCGTTGACCACGGTCCTGGGGCCGAGGGAAGAGCACCCGCAGACAAGAGCGATAGAGATCAACCCGATCGCAGGATTCCTCATACAACCTCCTTCATTGACGTGCAGCCTGATTATACCGCTTTTCAACGGATGGGATACGGAGAAGATCTTTGTTTTGCATCCTATCTTTACTTCTTCCGGAATTGCGCGGCACCGCCGGAATGCTGACGTTTCAGGACCGCCGTTATCAACGTCCGCCACGTCAGCGTGTCGAAATAGAAGGCCTCGTCCCAGAGCCAGTAGAAACGGTCGGCGTTCACGAACGAATAGCCGTCCCGATAGTCGTTGTCCCTGGTATCATATCCCACCGCGACCGTCCGGTGGCCGCCGATGTCGGCCCAGCTGTGCGGCCCGACATCCCCGCATGGACGGCGTATTCGCCAAGCGATCCCTCTCCGTCAACGATGATGTTTCGGAGGGGGCGTCGATCTGAGGCGTGAATTGAACTTCATCTCGAGGTTGTCGGCGCTCTCTTTATTGAAATCTTCGGATTTTTTTCCTCTCGTATCGCCCGCTGTATTATTGAACAACCGTTTGTCATCGTCGATCTTGAGCCGCGAAGAGGACGTGAAGACGTCGGAATGCCCTTTGTTCAGGTCCTCCAGCCTCACGCTCCTTCTATTATCGTCCGGACCATCCGCGGCCAGCGACAGCAGCGCCGTTGACGCGGCAACCAAAACAACCACCGAGAAAGACACGCATATCGATAACCTCATCTACACCTCCTTGGACGGGATCCTGAAGAACATCGTATAAAAAACCGGGACGGCGACGAGGATGAGGACCGTCGCAAAGCCGAGGCCGAAAACGATCGTCACCGCCATCGGGACGAAGAAGATATCCTGGAACAGCGGGATCATACCCAGCATCGTCGTCGCCGCCGCGTTGAAGACGGGGTTGAGGCGGCTCACCCCCGAATCGATCACCGCGGCGAGCGGATCTTTCCCCGCAGCGAGCTGAACGTTGATCTCGTCAGCGAGGACGATCGCCGTCTTGATCAGCATCCCCGACAAGCTTAGAAACCCGAGGATCGCCATAAAGCTGAAGGGCTGGCGGAACGCCAGCAATCCGAGAGTGACGCCGATGATCGAGAACGGCACCGTCAGCCAGATAATCAGCGGCACCCGCACCGCGTTGAAGAGGCAGATAACGATCGCGACCATGATCACGAAAAAGACCGGGATGCTCTTCGCCAGGTTCGCGTTGGCCTTGGCGGAATCCTCCGCCTCGCCATCCCAGCCGAACGTATACCCCGGCATACCCTTGATGGGAAACATGTTCTTGTACGACAGCGGCACCGTCGCGGCGGTGATCTCGCCGTCCGCCAGATCGCGGCCGGTGATCGCCCTGAAGTCCGCGCCGACCGCCCGCTCGATCTTCGGTTTGACCCGCGCGAAGAGCGCGCTCGGTTGGCCGGAGACCGGATCGGCATGGAGGGTCAGCGTCGGCCGCCTGTCGCGCCGCCATATGATCTCGTCCTCGAACTCCGTCTTGAACCCTGAAACGACCTGGCGGAGCGGGACGGCCGTCCGTTCGGCAGGCGACCAGATGGTGAGTGCGTTCAACGCGTCGACCGACTCACGTTCGTGCTGAGGCGCCCGGGCGAGGATGTCGATCAGCCTGTTATGCTCGCGGTATACGCCGATCTTCTTGCCGTCATACGACTCGAGAAGCGCCTCGGCAACGTCCGGGCGTGCGATCCCGAGACGCCGCGCCTGCGCCTCCTCCAGCTGCGGCCTGATCACCTTCGCCTTGTTGCCCCAGTTCTCCCTGATGTTTTTCGCGTCGCCGTCAGTCGCAAGGACCTCTTTGGCCTTCGCCGCCAACAGCCGCACCGTGTCCTGGTCGGGGCCGCTCACGCGAAACTGGATCTTGCCGCCATCGCCCGGCCCGAGCATGAACTTCTTCACCTCTATCAGCGCGCCGGGAAGGAGCTCGTCCAGCTCCTTCTGGACCTGCGGCGCCGCCTTGTCGATCTCCCGGAAATCCTTCACGCTCACGATTATCTGGCCGTAACTGCGGTCGGGCTGTTCCGTCGGGTAGGTCAGCAGGAATCGCACCTCTCCGCCGCCGACCAGCGTCGCGATATGGGTCGTCTCGGGACGTGACATGAGATACTTCTCCGCCTTTATGACCGCTTCCTCCGTCGCGGCGATACTCGTCCCTTTCGGCATCCAGAAGTTCACGAAATACTGCGGCCTGCTCGACGGCGGGAAGAAGCTCTTGTCCACAGAACCGAAACCGTATACCGAGACGGCAAAGAGTACGAGCATGACGCTCACCGTCAGCCGGCGGTATTTGATCGCCGCACAGAGAAATCTCCGGTACACGCCGTAGAAGCCGCCCGCGTACGGGTCGGACCGAACCCCGCCCGCCGCGCGTTCGCGGTCTTTCTTCCCCAGGAGGAAGAGTTTGCAGAAAAGCGGCGTCGACGTCACGGCAGTCACCCAGCTGAACATCAGCGAGATCAGGATCACCTGGAACAGCGTCCGGCAATACTCGCCCGTCGAATCCTGCGAGGTACCGATGGCGGCGAACGCGATCACGGCAACGGTCGTCGCCCCGAGGAGCGGCGCGGCGGTCTGGCCGACCACCTCTTTTGCGGCGTCGAGCGCATCCTTCCCCTGCAGCATCCGGACCTTCATCCCGTCGGTCACGACGATGGCGTTGTCGACCAGCATCCCGAGCGAGATGATCAGGGCGCCGAGCGATATCCGTTCGAGCGTCACCCCCCACATGTCCATGAATATGAACGTCCCGCAGATCGTCATAAAGAGGACGGCGCCGATGATAAGGCCGCTCCGCAATCCCATCGTCAAGAGGAGGACGAGGACGACGATGACCACCGCCTCGATCAGGTTGACGAGGAATCCCTTTACCGCTTCTTTGGCCGTGTCGGACTGCAGGGATATCACGTCGATCTTCACGCCGAGGGGGATCTGCGGAAGGAT
>JAKLEM010000008.1 GCA_022711655.1 Candidatus Auribacterota bacterium | reverse complement strand
GACAACGTAGGGTCATTACGGGAGCGCTGTGAAAAGACGAGCCGACACAAAGAAAGAGGGCGGCGGGAACGCCGGAAAGATCCAGGGGCCCCGTGACGTCTTCGCGTTCGTCAAGTTCGTGACGGGCATCCTGCTCATCCCCGCCTGCATCGGCGCCTCGATCGCCTTCTACAGGCTTTTTTTCGTCAAAGGCGCTCTGATCAGGAACCAGTACTGGTTCGTCGTCGGGTTCGTCGCGTACGTGATCATCTACAGCATCCTTCAGAACCCGATAAAGACATACGTGTACGGGCACGAGCTGAGCCACGCGATCTGGACATGGCTTTTCAAGGGGAAGGTGCAGAACTTCAGCGTGTCAAGCGAAGGCGGCAGCGTCACGGTGTCGAAGTCGAACTTCCTGATATCGCTGGCGCCCTATTTCTTTCCGTTCTACACCTTCCTGGCCGTGATCGTCTATCTTGCCGTGATTTCGTTCTGTCGTCTGGACAGGACCTATTATAACGCCTTCCTGTTCGTCCTCGGGTTCACCTGGGCGTTCCACTTCGTGCTGACGGTGTACGTCATGCTGAAGGACCAGGATGACGTCAAGGAGAACGGGGCGATCTTCTCGATATTCTTCGTCTACATCGCCAACGTCATCATCCTCGGCCTGCTGTTCGTCTACCTCTCGCCGCAGATATCCCTTGAGCGGTTCGTTCACGAGATGAGCGACCAGATGCGGGGCCAGTACCAGTACATCCTCAGCTTAGGAAGAAGATAGGGGGAGATCAATATGCAGGACGGCGCAGAAATGTCCGTATGCAAGGCGCCCGCACGCGCCCGCGGAGGCGTACTTATCAGTACGCCGCACAAGGAAGCGGATGCGGGCAACGCAGCAGACGGGCATTTATCCGCCGTCCCAAGAAGACAAAAAAATATCCCCGCTTGTGCCGTTTGCGGTTGGATTCCAGTGAGTCTAGCCGGTTTTACGTGGGGATCTATCAAGCGGTTCAAGCATTGAGCCTATTGGCCCGCGATCCGCGCCTGAAATCTGATCCCCTTTCTGTTACTGTTGGCTCACGAAGTTCCAACCTCTTCGAACACAGCAGGGATATATCTTATCTCTGTTGTTAAAGTCAGTATAAACTATCGACCCAATTTCGTCAAGCGAAATCGGCCTCATTCATGAAGACGTGGCTGTTCAGAATGCTCGGCAGGGGCGTCACGGGCGGCTGGCTCGCCGTGATCGCGCTGTGGGTTGTCGCGGCGGCGTGGCTCGTTTCGGAGGCGCCGCGTCTCGCCGATGTCGCATCGAGCACCGAGTCTAATTTCCTCCCGCCGGAATCAGACAGCGTCAAAGCGAAAGAGCTCCTCGACCGCTATTTCCCCAAAGACAGCTTTGCCAGCCGCGCGGTGATCGCCATCGAGAAAGAGACGCCGCTCTCCGAGCAGGATCTCCGGTACGTCGCCGATGTCACCGGGTGGCTCGAAAAGGGGTCGGGGATCTCCGCGATCAAGCAGGTGTTCTCCGCCGCCAACATGCCGTACCTGCGAGAGCGGCTGGTGAGCAAAGACGGCAAGGCGGCCCTTATCATCGTCAACCTGCAGACCGTGTTCATCGCGAAGGAATCGCAGGAGGCGGTCGAGGCGATCTCGGACAGGCTCAAGCGCCATCCGCCGGGGATCGTTGCGGCGGTGACGGGAGACGCCGGCCTCGGCAGGGATTATCAGCAGGCGATACGGGAGAGCCTCGACAGCACCACGAAGGTGACCCTGTCGCTCTTGATCGTCATCCTGCTCGTCATCTTCAGATCGCCGGTGACGCCGGTGATCCCGCTGGCGACGATCGGCGCCTCGTTCGCGATCACACGAGCGATCGTCGCGCTGATCGCGAAGAGCGGCGTCGCGATATCTCCCCTGACGGAGATATTCCTCATCGTCGTCCTGTTCGGGGTCGGCACCGATTACTGCATATTCCTCATTTCCCGCTACCGCGAGGAGCTAGAGAACGGCCTTTCCGACACCGAGGCGATGGAGAAGGCGATCGAGAAAGTCGGGGAGTCGATCTCGTCGAGCGCCTTCACCGTGATCGTCGGCCTGGGGTTCATGTGTTTCGCCAAGTTCGGCCCGTTCGCGAAGACCGGCCCCTGCGTGGCGATGGGTGTCGGCATCTCGCTGCTCGCGTCGCTGACGCTGGCGCCGGCCTTGATGCTCCTGCTCAGCCGCTCGCTTTTCTGGCCGTTCCGGATCGCGCAGGGGACGTCTGTGCATGCGGCGTGGCGGCGGCTGGCCGGTGCGGTGGTCAACTACCCGCTCATGGCGATCCTCGCGCTGTCGTTCTGCTTCGCCCCGTTCATATGGTACGGTTTCAGTATGAACCGGTCGTTTGACCTGTTCACCGAGCTGAACGACGATGCGCCGGCGGTGCGCGGCCTGGAGATCATCAAGTCGCATTTCCTGCCCGGCGAGCTCGCGCCTCTCACCGTCGTCGTCGAAACTGACGACGACCTCTGGAAGCCCTCCTCGATCGACAAGATATACCAGCTGTCGAAGGTGATGGAGGGGATGCCGTGCGTTGCCCAGGCGCTGAGCGCGGTCCAGCCGACGGGGAATATCTCGTGGCTCGAAAAGGGGCTGCTGCCGTACCGCTTCTCGCAGTACGCCGAAGGGATCCGGAAGGGGAGAGACGGGCTGCAGCAGATCCAGGCGGGGCTGCAGAAGTCGATCGACGGGGTCAAGCTTTTCAAAAACAACATCCAGAAACACACGCAGCCTTCACAGATGCTCTTTATCAAGACGGCGCCCGACAAGCGCTACCTGGAGGCGTTCAAGCGGATCGACGAGCTGCAGTCAGCGCTGAACAGGATGTCGGACGGGGTCGGCAAGGTTCACGAGGGGCTCGGCCATGTTACGGAGAGCATGCAGGCCCTGTTCGCGCCGCACGGGGAATTCTCGTATCTGTTCGACCACGTCGTTTTGCCCGACACGATATTCCTGGAGCGGCCGGAGCTCAAGAACGTCATGTCGTATTACCTGTCCGAGGACGGCAAGGCGATGCGCCTGACGCTTATCCTCAAGACGAAGACCTTTTCAGACGAGGAGAAAGAGGCGATCGACGAGGTCCGCAAGACCCTCAACGGCGAGATGGCGCGGCTGAAGTTCCGGATGCCCCGGCTCCACATGGCGGGCGCGAGCGCGACGATCTACGACGAGCGGATCGTGACGCGCGACGATTTCTTCCGTATCGTCTTTTTCGTGCTCTCCGGCGTTTTCGTCATCCTGCTGATCCTGCTGGGAGACCTTGCCGAGTCGATCTACCTGATAGTCACGATGCTGGTGAGCTACATCGTGACGCTCGGCGTGACGACGCTTGTCTTCCAGTTCTATCTCTGCAAGGCGGGGATCGACTGGAAGGTGCAGTTCTTCATGTTCGTGATCCTGATCGCGCTCGGCGTCGATTACAACATCCTCCTGATGTCGCGTATCAAGGAAGAGCGCCGCCGTCTCGAGACCAGGGAGGCGGTGCGGGTCGCGGTAACCCGGACCGGCGAGATCATCTCTTATTGCGGCCTTATTATGGCGGGGACATTTCTTTCGCTGATGACCAGCCCGCTGTCCGCGATGATGGAGCTCGGCTTCACGCTGGTGTTCGGGATCCTCCTGGACACCTTTATCGTCAGGCCGATGCTTGTTCCCGCGATCATCGTCCTGCTCGACCGGGCCAGGATGCATTATTTCGAAGAAGGGTCGGTCTTCAGGCTGACCAAGTCCGACCGGCAGGCGGACTGAAAAAACGATCGTTCGGCCGCGCATTAAGTCCCTGAGAAAGCAATGCTTACGTCGGCCCCTCCTCTTGACAAACCCCGAAAATGAGGGTATAATCAAAGCCGGTATAGATTTTGGAGGGGTGTATGGGCAAAGTATCTCTTTGCGAACAGTTCTTGAGGTTTGCGATCAGTGTCCTGGCGGGCGTAACGCTTGCCGGGCACGATGCGGCTGTCGCATACGCGAACAGCTCCCTGCACGCCCTTGCCCCCGAGACCGCGTTTCCGGGCAGACCGTCCGCTTCGCAAAAGAAGACCGTTGCTGCAAAACCCCTGTGGGAGGGGCCGTTGTTCAGCAAAGAGAGCATCCTGAAAGGGACCCGCCTCTGGTCGGAGCTCAAGAAGATGAACGGAGGGGTCTTTCCCGCGCTAGTCGACCTGAAAGGGGATCCGGCGTCGGTCTCGGCGCAATTCGCGGAAAAGACAAAAGGGCTCTCCGGCGGTTCGATGGCCTGCCTGTCGCTCGAGGTCAATGAGCGGGAACTCGACAAATGCGAGCCGGGGCTTCTCCGCAGCGTGACCCGGTATATTGTCGTCGCCGATACCATTTCCAACCTGCGGAGAGAGTTCAAGAAGCACATCGTTAACGGCGATATCGCGCTCCACCAGTTCCAGCTGGTGATCTGCTTCTTCAAGTACGAGGACGAGCGGACGGTACACTGGCACCGCATATCGCTCGGCAAGTTGCCCTCCGGTCCTGATGCCTCCAAAGTGGCGCTGCTGTTGCGGTCCGAGAGCAGCATAAAGGGTCGTGAACTGGTCGGCCGGGGGCTGATGCGCCGGCCGCTCGAAAATATCGTCACGCTGCTGAAGAGCAAATTCCCCGGCTATGCGCTGACCGTCAACGCCGTCAACCAGCCGTTTTTCGAGAAACTGTTCAGGGCACGGAAATTCAGCTGTGTTCGCGCGGTAGATCTTCGCATGACCGGCGTGATCCGCCAGGTGAGGGGGATCGAGGGATCTACGGTGAAGCAGGAGAACATCCTCTTTGCTCGCATACCGGAAGGAGAAGTTGCGGCGAGCCCGGTACAGATGACGCTCGATATGCCTGTCGCCGGCGAGGCGTCTCGCCAGCCGTCACCCGTCGAAGAGCTGGCCGCGCGGATGGGGCTTTCGAACGACCTCGCCGGCGGGAATCTGGTCAAATGGCTGCGCGATCACGACTTGACGCTGTCGTATCCCCGGATCGTCGATATCTACGGCGACTACGACGCGAATGAGTTAGTCCGGTATCTCTATAAACAGCAGGTCCGTGAGATCAAGAGCGAAATTGAAGACTTCTCCCGTGAGGCGGGAGTCTATGAGGATACGGCGCGTCGCATCGCCGGGAGAGTTTCGCGCGAGGAGCTGTATCCGCTGATCCTCTGGATGGCCGACCTCAAGTTCAAGACCCAGAAGCGGGAGGACCGCGAAGGGAAGTTGTTCGGCAAGGACGATGTCAGGAAAAAGAAGCTGCGGGAATTGCCGATCTGGCCGGTCGATGAAAATGACACTATCCGAGAAGACCTGATCGATTGGATGCGGATCTCCGGCAGGGCGCCGCCGCCTGAGTACTACCTGGTGCGCAAACTGTCGTACGACGTGCTCGCGAAAAAGCCGCCGAAGTTCAGGGCTGGGAGACAACTCGCGTTCGATTTCGGGGGAAAGGCGCAGCCCAAGAACGTGAAGAAGAAACCTGCGAAAGCCGACTACATGCAGGTCAATGAGCCGTATTACAGCGGGCTGTCGATGAAAGACGGCCAGCCGGTCTCGTTCGCTAACGCTCACGAGGCGAAGGCGTACGGGGAAAGATTGGTCGTGGCGGGCCGCGCGGTCAAGCACGAGCAGATCGAAGTCCTCGGCAGGAAGTTCGACGTCATCGTCGAGAAAGGCGCAGGCTTGACGGATGCTATGGTGAAGGCGATGATCGCGGAGGCGGTGAACCGGACCAAAGCCGCCGGCGGCGACATCAGCAAGATTCCTTCCACGCTCGTTTTCGGCCTCCTCGACACATCATCCCACCTCTTCGAAGACCACACGCAGAACGGCTTCATCGGCATCAACCGCGCCCTGTATGAGATCAAGGAAGACAAAGTCCGCAACCTTCTCCTGCAGGTCGGCCTGTTCCACGAGCTGTGCCACGAGGCGACGGGCCTGAGCGGCGATGCGTTCGAAGCGGCGCAGATGGCACGGGACGCGGAGTTTGCCGCGGGCGAGGCGGTGCGCGAAGGCATCCCGACAGACAAGATCTACGAGCTGCTGCTCCCGATGCTGACGCCACGGTTCGCAGTGTTTGCCGGGATGGTTTCGGCGATAGCCGATGGCCGCCTGAAGCAACGGGCCGAGGATGCCGTTCTGGCGCTGCTCGATGATAAAGATGCTTCGCCGGATGGCCTGTTCCGCGGGGATATCGATGCTTTGCGCGATGCGATCGGAAAGCGGTGGGACCGCCAGAAAGTCGAGCGCGCGCTGAATGCCCTTGCGTTAACGGGGAGTGTCATCCTGCAGGTCGACGGCATCGGAACACTGCAGGTTTGGCGTGCGCAAACAGCCGGCAAGCCTGGCGCGGTGAATGTGCCGCAAACTGTCGGAGAGCCTGTGCTGAGAACCAGAGTCCTCCAGCCGCTCTCGTTGCCGAAATTGATCGAAAAAAGCGGTCTTACCGAGGCACAGATCGACATCCTTCGCCGCAATTCGGCGGGGGTGATGACATTGTACGAGTTTCTCAGGGAATATCGGACAACAGTGAATGGGGGCTATGCGCTGGGGCTGACATCGTTTGTTTCGTACAGGGATTTCTACGACGCAGTTGCCGCGGTCTGCGGCCTTATCAGCTGGGATGACGCTCACAGGGCGTTGTTCGGCGATAGAGACCTGGTCAGGACCAATCATTTCATGCAGCAGATAATCGTCGTTAAAAGGAAGCCGGTCGTCTTCTTTGTTCCGCACGATATCTTTGTTTATCCTGAGTCGGCGACGGCGCAGGAGATCGCCTGGTGCTTGACGGAGCGGAACCGCGACTCTTTAAAGAACGCCTACTTCGTTTTCGGGCTGTATGATGCGATCAACGACAAGGATTATAACAGCTATTTTTCAGACGATTCGGCATCGCTTCAGGAACGGCTCAAGGTCATGCAAAACGTCTTTGAGCGGTTCGAAGATCACCTCGCGCCGGTGCGCGCCGAGAAGATCGAGGCGCTGCCGGTGGCCTACGGGAATCTGAAACAGGCGATCGAGGACCGGCTCCTCGAAGGGGATTCCGGGATGTTCCGGGGAAGCATCATTGATATCATGTCGCAGCTTGGATTTGAATGCACCTCTCGTGACGTTATCAGCGCGCTTGAAAAGCTGTCGCGCGATAACGAGATCATCGTGGGGGTCGACCGCGACATGCGTCTCCGGATCGCGCGGGTGTGGGACAAAAGCGAGCTTGACCGCGGCCCGCATATGCGGCGTTACCTGTACGAGAGAAAGTTCGGGGCCGACGGCGGCGTGGTAACGCCATATACGGCGCGCCAGCTGTTCCTGCGCCTGGAGTCGGCCAGGTTCCTGATGGACGCCTATAATAACCGTTCGATGGGGTTCGACGAGCTGGCTCAAGACGGCTCTGAGCGGCAAAAGGAGATCACCGTCGCGCTGGAGCGGCCGATAGTGATCGCCAAGGATCTCCTTGCGAGGAGGGTGCCGCTCAAGGGGAGGGTGAAGGATATCATCACCAGCGCCGGCGAGTTTTTGTCTTACAGCGGTACCTATCCTGAAGACCTGATCGCCGAGCTTTCTCTGGACAGCATTGAGAAGATGGCGGCGCACGCGCAGCTCGACGACGAAGTGGATTGGTACTTCGCCTCGGTTCGGGACGCGCTCGGCGTCATGCGCGCGTCGATCAGTGCCGCGGAGACCGGCGAAGCGCAGGGTGTCGACGGGGAAGTGATACGCGATTGCGTCGAGATGTGCCGTGCGCTCGCGGGGTCGTATGCAAAGTGGTCGGACAAGCCGCTGCGGGAGATCGAAGAGATGTTCTTATATGCCGGGATACTGCCTTTCCAGCCGGACCACGCCGTCCATTCGATATTGGACAAGATCATGAGATACGAACTCGAGTATGAGGCAGGCCGGGGTCTCATCGACTCCTCGTCATGACGCGCTTCCGAAAACGCGGTAATCCCTCGTTTATTACTCGGCTTAAATCTGCTATAGTAATCGTCCCATGAAGTCTCATACCGAACATCTTACGTTCAATACCTCGCAGCGGCAGGAGTTCGTCAACATCACGCCGCAGGTCGAGGCCGCAGTAGTGAAAAGCGGCGTCCGCGAAGGGCTTTGTCTCGTCAACGCGATGCACATCACCGCGAGCGTTTTCATCAACGATGACGAGGGCGGGCTGCACCGGGACTTTACGGCCTGGCTGGAGAAGCTTGCGCCGTACAGCGTTCGCGGCTATCAGCACAACCTGGGCGGCGAGGACAACGGCGACGCGCACCTCAAGCGGACCGTGATGGGGCGCGAGGTAGTGGTCGCCGTGACGGGCGGGAAGCTCGACTTCGGGCCGTGGGAGCAGATCTTTTACGGCGAGTTTGACGGCATGCGCAAGAAGAAGGTTTTGATAAAGGTCATCGGCGAATAAACAGATACCGGGAGACAGGCTGTTATGTTCAATAACGCATTGATCCAGCAGTTTAGGGATATCGTGGGCGCGGAGAACGTTTTTGATTCGAAAGCGGACCGGATTTGCTACTCGTACGACGCGACCAAGCAAAGCTTTCTGCCTGACCTGGTCGTCAGGCCGGGATCCACGGCAGACGTTTCTGCGGTGATGAAGCTCGCGAGCGAGCGGAATATCCCGGTCTATCCGCGGGGGGCGGGGAGCGGACTTACCGGCGGGGCTGTGCCGCTTTTCGGGGGGATCGCGTTGGATATGGTCCGGATGAACAGGATCATCGAGATCGACGCTGACAACCTGACAGCCACCGTTGAGCCGGGGCTGGTGGTGGGCGAATTCCAGAAAAAGGTCGAGGAGATGGGGCTCTTCTACCCTCCCGACCCGGCCAGCAACGAATTCTCGACGATCGGAGGCAACGTCGCGGAGTGTGCCGGCGGCCTCCGATGCCTAAAATACGGCGTGACGCGCGACTATGTCCTCGGCCTCGAGGTGGTGCTATCCAACGGCGACGTGATCAATCTCGGCGTCAGGACGCTCAAGAGCGTCACCGGCTACGACATGGTCCGCCTCTTCGTCGGCTCGGAGGGGACGCTGGGCGTTTTCACCAAAATTATCCTGCGGCTTATCCCGCTTCCCGAGCGGCTGAAGACGTGCAACGCATTTTTCGCCGACACGATGGACGCGGCGCGTGCGATCGCCGACATCATCCGCAACCGGGTGGTGCCTCGGACGTTCGAGTTCATGGACAGGAAGACGATCGAGTGCGTCGAGCGGTACAAGAACGTCAATATCTCGGAGGGGAAGGCGGCGGCATTCCTCCTGATCGAGGTCGACGGGATCGAGGCGTCGGTCGAGGTGGAGATGAAAAAGATCGTCGATATATGCACGAAGAACGGCGCCTACAAGACCCAGGTCGCGAAAGACGAAAAGGAGCGCGAGCTCCTCTGGTCGCTGCGCAAGGCGGTGTCGCCGGCGCTTTACCAGATCAGCCCGGGCGGCAAGATCAACGAGGATGTCTGCGTGCCGCGCAGCAAGATCCCCGACATGCTGAGCCGCGTCGCCGATATCGCGGCGCGACACCAGGTGACGATCGTGAGCTTCGGCCACGCAGGCGACGGCAATATCCACATGAACGTCCTGGTCGATTTCGACAAGCCCGAGGAGCTGAAGCGGGGCGAGGAGGCGATCGAAGAGGTATTCAAAGCCACGATTGAGCTCGGGGGGACGCTCTCAGGCGAGCACGGCATCGGCAACACCAAGGCGAAGTTCCTGCACCTGGAGTGCGGAGAGGAAGAGATCGAGCTGATGCGCGAGGTCAAGGAGCTGTTCGACCCGAAAGGGATCCTGAACCCAGGGAAGATATTCGACCCGTCCAAGCAGCGCGTATTGTCGTCGCTGAAAGAGATCAAGGAAAAGGTGCCGCAATACGATGAAAGATAAGAAGGATATCGTGCAGGAATATACCCGCGTCTGGGCCGAGGAGGCGCACCGCTGTTCGAAATGCGGCAAGTGCCGCTCGTTCTGTCCCGTTTTTCTCGAAACGGGCGACGAGAAGATGGGGACGCGCGGGCGTCTCAGCCTCGCCGCGGCCCTCGCGGCGAACCAGGTCGCCCCGACAAAGGAGTTCCTGCGGAGCATTTCGACCTGTATGCGCTGTCTGCGCTGTACGCGCGAGTGTCCGTCGCAGGTGAATTTCGACCGGTTGATCAGGGCGGTGAGAGGTGCGCTCGGCCGGCGGGTCTGGCGGTATCAGGCGGCCAACCTGCTGGTGGGAGCGCTGCTGGAGAACCGCTGGATGATGGACGCGGCGGTGCGGTGCGGCGCGATCGCGCAACGGTTTCTCCCTAAGGGGAGCGCACGGTGGGTGCGCGAGCTGCCGTTCTTCTACCGCGGGTCGGCGGTGACGCCGCGGTTCGCATCTCAGCCGGCGCTGCGGACGCACGGCGGCTACCACAGGACGCAGAAGTCCCGCATGACGGTGATGCTGTATACCGGGTGCGTGATCAATTACCTGTATCCCGACATCGCGCAGTCGGTCATCGACGTGCTCAACCGGGGCGGCGTCGACGTTATCGTCTCGCCGCGCGAGCTGTGCTGCGGGATACCGGCGATCTCCGCAGGCGATCACGCGACGGCGAAGCGGCTCGCGCGTCATAACGTCCATCTTGTCCGGAAGTTCAACGTCGACTATGTCGTTTGCGCCTGCAGCACCTGCACGCACACGTTCATGAAGGATTACCCGGAGCTGATCGGCGAAGACGCCGCCGCGTTCGCGAAAAAGGCGATGGACGTGTCGTGTTTTATCAGGAACGTCCTCGGGCTTACGGCCGCGCGTACCGACGTTACGGCGACCTACCACGACCCGTGCCATATGCGGTTCGGCATGAACGTGACCAAAGAGCCGCGCGAGCTGATCGCGCAGGCGTCGCGGTTCGTCGAAATGCCGTGCGCCGATAAGTGCTGCGGCATGGCGGGCGCTTTTGGTATAATCAACCATGCCATTTCAAAGAAGATATTCGAGCGCAAGGCCGCGGCGGTGCGCTCGTCGGGAGCGCAGGTTGTCGCGACAAGCTGCCCGAGCTGCATGATGCAGCTCCGCGGGCAGCTGCACGACCGGGGGATAGCGGTCGACGTGGTGCACACCGTCGAGCTGTTCAGGCGGGGGATGATCGAGAAACAAAAACGAGAAAAGTGAGGATCGTATGGCGGCGAAGAACACGTGGGGACAAAAGATCAAGCGTACCGTGACCAGCGTCATGCCGGTCGACAGCGCCCGTCAGGGCGACTGCAAACGGTGCGGGGCGTGCTGCAGCCTGCCGAACACCTGCCCCTTTCTGCGGTTCGAGGACGAGGCGCGCAGGGTGAATTCGTATTGCGCCGCGTATGCGGTCCGCCCGCTGAACTGCCGCAAATACCCCCGGGTGAAAGATGAACAAGTCGTCGAGGAGTGCGGCTACAGCTTCCCGCATTCGTGATCTCTCCCGCCGGTTATTGTCACCATCGCCCGCCGTCAGGGATGCAGCGCCGCCGCTGCCGGTGTCTCTGCGCTTGCCCCCCATCGGCTGATCGCATGAAAATGGAGTCCGCATGAAAAAAGAATATTACATAGGCGTGGAAGGGGGCGGGACCAAGACGGCCGGGGTCCTCGTCGATCAGAAGATGCGCGCGGTCGCATCCGCCGCCGCCGGACCTTCCAATTATCACTCTGTCGGCCTCGACACGGCCAGGATGAGCATCCACGCCGTCGTCGACGGACTGATCAAAAAGAGCGGCGTCTCCCGGGACGCGGTGACGCGCGCCGCGCTCTGTCTCGCCGGTGTCAGCCGCAAGGGGGACCTTCGGGCGATGACCGAGATGGCCGCGGCGGCCGGGCTCGACGGCCGCGTGGTCATTTCCAGCGACATGGTTTCCGGACTGGCCGGCGGCGCGGGCGAGCCGCTCGGGATCGTCGCGATCGCGGGGACGGGGTCGAACATTTACGGCGTGAACAAGAACGGCGAGAGTTTCAATGTGGGCGGCTGGGGCCATCTCCTCGACGACGAGGGGAGCGGATACGCCATCGGCCTGGCCGCGATCAAGGCGGCGATACGGTCGCGTGACGGGCGGTTCGCCCCCTGCGTCCTCGGCGAGCGGATCGTCGGCGCGCTCGGCCTCGGATCGCTGGAAGATATCGTCGACTGGTCGCTGTCGGTGACGAAAGATCGGATAGCTTCGCTTGCGGGACTGGTGTTCGAGGCGGCGGATGGGGGAGACAGGATCGCCCGGCACATCATAGACGAGGCTGTGGCGGCGATGGCGCGCGGTATCGGGATCGTCGTTGAGAAGCTCGCCATGCGCGAAGATGTTTTCAAGATCGTACTCGCCGGCGGCATATTCGGCGCGTATCGGACCTTCTTCGACCGCGTCGGGGACGCAGTCCTCGCGGCGGCCCCCCGGGCTGACGTCATCCTTCCGCTGCATGACGGCATGCACGGCGCCGTGCTCGTCGCCCGGCGCTATCACGCGAAGTTCGATCTCCTGAAGAAATACGGCACGGCCGCCGCCGGCGCTGCGGGCTGTACGGAAGATGAGGGTGTCCCGCTCGAGAAACGCACTGCCCGCGAGCTCGTCGAGCTGATGAATGTTGAGGACTGCGGTGTCGCCAGGAAAGTAGGGCTCCAGAAAGAGCAGATCGCCGCGGCCGCCGACGATATCGTCGCCGCCTTCACCGGAGGAGGGCGTCTGGTGTACGTCGGCGCGGGGACGAGCGGGCGGCTCGGCGTTCTTGACGCCTCCGAGTGTCCGCCGACGTTCGGCGTCAGGGACGGGCTTGTCGTCGGCATCATCGCCGGCGGCGAGCGGGCGCTCCGGCATCCGGTCGAAGGCGCCGAAGACGATCCGTCGGCCGGAGAGAAAGACCTGAAAAAGATCAAGCTGTCGGCGAAGGATGTCGTCGTCGGGATAACCGCGAGCGGAACGACGCCGTACGTGCGGGGCGCGCTCGCCTACGCGCGGCGCGTGAAAGCGCGGACGGTCGGCGTGACCTGCTCGCTCTTCTCGCCGCTGGAGAAGCTGTGCGACACGCTGATCTGCGTCCCGACGGGCCCCGAGTTCGTCCGCGGGTCGACGCGGCTCAAGGCGGGCACCGCGACGAAACTGGTATTGAACATGCTGACGACGGCGAGTATGATACGGACGGGCCGCGTGTGCGGCTCACTTATGGCCGACGTGACGCCGACCAACAGGAAACTGGTCAAGCGCGCGTGCGGCATCGTGGCGTCGCTTACCGGCGCGGGAGAGAAGGAATCTGCGGCGTTCCTGAAAAAGGCCGGATGGAACGCGAAGACGGCGGTCGTGATGAAGAAGAAAGGGCTGTCGCGCGCGGCGGCCGAACGGCTTATCGAGCGTCACAACGGTTTTATCACGGATATCATTTCCTGAGAGGATCTTCACATGGATATTGATCGTAAGATCGGCGAGATGTTCGTCGTCGGCTTCAAGGGGACGGCGGTGACCAAAGAGCTCGCCGAGCTGATCGCGAAGCGGTACGTCGGCGGCGTCATCCTGTACGCCAGGAACATTGAGAACATGGCGCAGGTGGCGCGCCTCTGCTCTGATATGCAAACCCTCAGGAAGACGGTGAGCGAGACGCCTCTCTTTATCGCGATCGACCAGGAAGGCGGCGTGGTCCACCGGCTGATCGAGGGGACGACGGTCCTGCCGGGGAACATGGCGGTCGGGAGCGTCGGCGACGAGGACTGCGCCTACGCGGCGGGGCGGGTGACCGCGACCGAGCTGCACCTGCTCGGGATCAACGTCAATTTCGCGCCGGTCGTCGACATCAGCAACAACCCCGACAACCCGTCCACCGGCGTCCGGTCGTTCGGCGGCGACCCGGATAAGGTAGCCAGGCTGGGCGCCGCAACGATCAAGGGCCTGCAGGAGCACGGGATGATCGCCTGCGCGAAACATTTTCCCGGTAAAGGGGACGTATCGGTCGATTCGCACCTCGACCTGCCGCTGAACGCTTCCTCGCGCGGTGCGCTGGCGAAGCGCGAGCTGGTGCCGTTCCGCGCCGCGGTCGAGGCGGGCGCCGGGATGATCATGACGGCGCATGTGATGTATCCGGAGGTCGCGGAGAACAAGATACTCCCGGCGACGCTGTCGAAGAACGTGATGACCGATTTGCTGCGCGGGGAGCTCAAGTTCAAAGGGGTTGCGATCACCGACGACCTTGAGATGGGCGCGATCGAGAAATATTTTACCGTCGAGGAAACGGTCGAGCGCGCCGTGCTCGCCGGCGCCGACCTCGTCATGTTCTGCCACACGCCCGCGAAGCAGAAAAAGGCAATAGACGCGCTGCGGCGGGCAGTCGAGAGCGGCAGGATCCCGCCCCAGCGCATCGACGAGAGCGTCGGGCGCATCTCGCGGCTCAAACAAAAGATCTCGACGCGGCGCGAGGATATTGCGGCGGCGCTGGAAAGCGTGCCGTACCATCACCTGATCGCCGATCGGATCGCGCGCGACTCGATCACCATCGTGCGCAACGAACAGGGGATCCTCCCGCTCTACCTCCGGCACGATCAGCGTCTGCTGATGATCGCGCCGAAGTACGAGGTCCTCACCCAGGTAGAGGAGAAGGAAGGCGAGGAGGAGATGATCCTCGACCTGTTGCGCATCAGGCACGAGAAAACGTCGCTCGCGCGTATCGATACGGAACCGGGCGAGAAGGACTTTGAGGTCCTTTCGACCGTGAAGGAATTCCACCGGGTCATCCTGCTGACGTATAACGCCCATCTCACGGTCAAACAGCTCCTTTTCGCGAAGAAGCTGATCGCGGCGAGGCCGGACGCGGTGATCGTCGCGGTAAGGAACCCGTACGACCTCTCGAAGCTGGCGGATGCGCAGACGACGGTTGCGACATACGGCTACCGCAACTGTTCGCTGAAGGCGCTCGTCGAAGTGCTGTTCGGCGAGATCGAGGCGAAAGGCGTCATGCCGGTCAAATTGTAGGTTCCGATGAAACGTTTTCTGTACAGTATCCTTATTCTGATGATCGCGGCGTCCGGCTGCTCGCGGACCGACGGCGACAGCAGGGCGACGATCACCTACCAGACGATCGAGACGCTGCCGCAGCAGCGCGCGCTGCTCAGCCAGCTGATACGGAAGTTCGAGCAGCAGAACCCGGGGATACGGGTCAAGGTCATCACGTCGCCCAACGGCTTTCAGAAGCTGCACGCGCAGTATGCCGCGGGGAATGTCCCCGACGTCTTCTACTACGTTTCAGACCGCCTGTTCGGGTTTGTCCGCAAGAAGGGGATCGCCGACCTGAAACCGCTGATCGACGGCGACCCGTCGGTCGATCTCGCGAAGTTCTTTCCCGAGACTGTCGACGCTTGCCGGCTTGACGGCGGCATCTACCTGATGCCCGTCCACTTCAGCACCGACGTCCTTTTCTACAACAAGGACATTTTCGACAAGTACGGGGTGCCGTACCCTGACGAGAACTGGACGTGGGCCGATTTCCTTTCGGCGGCCCAGCGACTGACGGTGAAGGAGGATATCATCACGACGCAATACGGCACGCTCCAGCCGCGGCCTGTCTTGGTGATGAAGTCGTTCGGCGCGGAATTTTTCGACGAGGGGCTGACGCGGCCGCTCTTTGGCGGCGACGGCGCACGCGAGTCGATCGCGTACCTCAAGACGCTGAGCGACCGGGAGATCGTCCCGTCGCAGGCGCAGATAAGGGACGTCGAGGTCATGGACGGCGTGTCGCTTTTTTCCACGGGCAAGGTGGCGATGCTGCTCGGCAGGACGTACATGCTGGTCGAATTCGGGTCTATCAAGACGTTCGACTGGGACGTCACGCTGGTCCCGAAAGGGGCGCGGCGCTCTTCTCGCCTCGCGGTCGGCGGCAACTGCATCTATGCGGGAACCAAACATCCGAAAGAGGCGTGGGAGCTGGTGAAATTTTTCTCAAGCGAGGAGGCGCTGCGGACCGCGGGCGCCTCGAGGAACTGCGTTCCGGCTATGATATCGGTCGCGAGATCGGACGTCTTCATGCACGAGCCGCCGAAGCATGTAGCGGTTTTCGTCGATGCGATCCGGGATTCGGCGATGGAGAACCCGCGCATGGAGTACTGGTTCGAGTACGTCGACAAGGTGATCCAGCTGGACGTCGAGAAGGTGATCTATAACCAGATGACGGTAGACGGCGCGGTGGCCGACATCGCGCGTAACGGGGAAGATATCCTGCGCAAGGAGCGCCGGGAGATCGAGAAGTGGAAGGCGAACAGGGATCCTAAACAAGGAGAGATGCCATGATGAAGGAAAAGGTGGAAAAAGCGCTTGCGACTGTCAGGCCGGCGCTGGAAGCGGACGGCGGGAACATCGAGCTGATCGATGTCGACGAAGAGACGAAGATCGTCAAGGTGCGTCTTATGGGCGCCTGCTCGGGATGCCCGATGGCGCAGATGACGCTGAAGATGGGCGTCGAGGCCGCGATCAAGCGTGAAGTCCCCGAGATCAAGGAAGTCTGGTCGGTATAGTGATTTGAGGGAAGAAAAAGGCAGGCAGGGTCCGTTCATCTCGCGCCCTGCCTGCCTTTTTTATGTCGCCTTTTATATAATGCCGACAGCTTTCTTTACTTCCCTGAGTGTCTTGCCGGCGGCGTCGCGTGCGCGCCCGGCGCCTTCGCGGAGGGTGGTCGCGACGTAAGCCGGGTCGGCGAGTATCGAGTTCCTTCTCTCGTGATAGGGCTTGAAGTAATCGCGTATCTTTCCGAACAGCTCCTCTTTGACTGCCCCGTAGCCGGTTCCGCCTTTACGGTAAATATCTTCCATCCGCTTTTTCTCGTCGGGCGTCGCGAAGAGCTCGTAGAGCGCGAAGAGGCTGCATTTCGTGTGGTCTTTCGGCTGCTCGACCGGCGTCGAGTCAGTCTTGATGCTCATGACCCGCTTCCTGAGCTCGGCCTCGGAGCAGAATATATCGATCGTGTTCTTATAGCTCTTGCTCATCTTCTGCCCGTCGACGCCCGGTATCACGGCGTACTGGGGGAGGATGTGCGGCTCCGGTATCTTGAAGAGCTCGCCGTACGCCGTATTGAACTTGATCGCGAGGTCGCGCGTGACTTCGATGTGCTGTTTCTGGTCTTTGCCGACGGGGACGAGGTCCGGCTTGTAGATCAGGATGTCGGCCGCCATCAGGACCGGGTAGGCGAAGACGCCGAGGTGCGGCGTGACGCCGTGCGCTATCTTGTCTTTGTACGAATGGCACCGCTCGAGCAGGCCCAGCGGCATCAGGTTGGTCAGGATCCAGGTCAGCTCGGGGACCTCGGGGACGTCGGACTGCCTGAAGAAGACGGTCTTTTGCGGGTCTATGCCGAGGGCGAGGTAGTCGATCGCGACCTCCTGGCTGAACTTCCTGAGATCGTCGGCCTTGCGCACCGTCGTCAGGGCGTGGTAATCGGCGATGAAGTAGAAACACTCGTTCTTCGCCTGCAGCTCGATATGCTGCTTGATCGCCCCGAAATAGTTCCCGAGGTGCAGTCTGCCTGAAGGTTGTATGCCGGAGAGGACGCGCATGTCTGTTGCCTCTATGGACCTGTCATCCTGAGCGTAGCGAAGGATCTCACAACTTATTGCTCATTCCTAAGAGATCCTTCGTCGCCTTACGGCTCCTCAGGATGACGTTCGTGCAGCAATTTAGCTTCACTATCGTTCGCTACATTGCGGACTCACGTCACTTCTTCACGCCAGTGACCAATATTTCCTTCGCCATATCGCGCCGCCGCTGGGGGTTGTGCGCGAAATATTCGCGGATCAGCTTCTGCATGTATTCTTCGCGCTTGAAGTAGAGCTTCTTCAGGGTGCGCGGCTTGCGCTTCGCAAGCGCGTAGTGCGTGATCAGCGGCAGCGCCACGGTCGAGTCGAGGTAGCAGACGATCGCGTCGGGGAGCCGGTTCGGGTCGACCTTGCCCCAGGAAACAGCTTCATGCGGCGTCGCGCCTGACAGGCCGCCCGTGTCCGGACGCGCGTCTGTGATCTGGAAGAAGTAATCCTGGCCGACCTCCTTGATCCGGAGGACTTCCTGGATCTGCGGCTCGGTCTGGAGCGTGAAGTTCTTGGGTGAGCCGCCGCCGACGAGGAAGACGGCCGACTTGCCGCCGGAGCGTTTCGCCTCGAGGACGAACGACGTCGTCTCGTTGACGTCGATCGACGGGTTGATCCGGAGCTTGTTGCCTTCGAGCTCGAGGCCGGCGAAGTTCATGCCGATCGTCGAGTCGCCAGGGGAGCTGGTGTAGAGCGGGACGCCGGCGCGGTAGGCGGCGGCCATCACGGAGACGTCCTTGTTGCCGCTCTTCCGCTCCCACTCCGCCGCGTATTTGCCGATCAGGTGGTGCAGCTCGGCCGTCCCCATCTCTTTCTGGAACTCCGGCTGGACGAGGATCGAGCGGAGGATCTCGTCGGTTGCCATCAAACAGTCGGTGTAGCCGAGGAAGACGTCGTAGATCCGGACGACGTCGTTCTCGCGCAGGTCGCGGTCGTCAACGAGGTGCGTCCCGACGTGCAGCGGCATGTTGAACGCGAAATGGAGGTCGTGGTACAGGTTGGCGCCCGTGGCGACGATCCAGTCGACGAACCCCGCCTTGATGAGGGGGATGATCGCCGAGCAGCCGACGCCGGCAGGCGTCATGGCGCCCGCGATGCTCATCCCTACGGTGACGTCGTTCTCGAGCATCCGCTCCGTGTAGAGGAGGCACCCTTCCTTGAGGCGCGCCCCGTTGTAGGCGAGGAAGGTGTTGTCGATCAGCGCCTCGACCGTCTCCTTGCCGGTGATGTTCTTCGGCAGGATCCGTTTGCCCGACATGATCGCGTCTTTCTTCGGGCATTTCTTCTTTTTCAACCAATCGGGAAGCTCGTTCAGGTTCTCTCTCGTCCGGTGATTTCTTTTCATCGCGGCTCCTTTGTGTGTTAGTTCCGAGGTCGGAATGATGAGTTGTTATTTTACGCTACTTTTCAAAAATGACCTTTGCCGGCGGGATGCTGTTGAAGTTGGTCGCCGTGGCGTACGAGTAGGCGCCGATGTTCTCGACGTAGACGATGTCGCCGACATCCATCTCCGGCATGTCCTCGGTGTAGGAGATGACGTCCAGCGAATCGCAGGTCGGGCCGGCGATCGTCGATATCTGCGTCTGGCCCTTTTTCAAAACCTTATATTGATATTTGCAGTGGTCGTAGATGATCCCCGACAGGCAGCCGTAGACGCCGTCGTCGAGGTAGTACCAGTGCTTGTTCATCCGGATCGACTTGCCGACGACGCGCATGATCAGCATGCCGGCGGGGCCGGCCAGGAAGCGCCCCGGCTCGGCGATGATCCTGATCGAGTCGTCGAAGAGACGGTCGAGCTCTTTGCCGATCACCGGCGCCATTGTGTCGAAGAGGTCGTCTTCGTGGTCGAAATGTGTGATCGGGAAGCCGCCGCCGATGTCCAGTATCTCGAACGGGAGCTGTTTGAGGCGCGCGTCTTTCATGATGATCGACGCCATTTCGAACGCCTCGACGTAGTTCTCCACCTTGGTGCACTGCGACCCGACGTGAAAGCTGAGGCCGACCGGCTTCAGGCCGAGCTTATAGGCTTTTATCAGCAGAGGTATGGCGTCTCCCGGGTCGACGCCGAACTTGATCGACAGCTCGACCGTCGAGCCGACGTTCGGGACCTTGATCCTGACCAGGACGCGCGCTCCCGGCGCGTGCTTCGCCAGCTTGTGCAGCTCATACTCGGAGTCGAACGTCATCAGCGTGACGTCTTTGCCGACGGCGTATTTCAGGTCGGCGGGGCGCTTCGTGGTGTTGGCGAAGACCATCCGGTCGGGCGTGACGCCGCAGGAAAAGACCGACTCGATCTCGTTGCGCGACGCGACGTCGAAGCCGATCCCCATGTCGGCGAAGGTCCTGACGATATCCGTGCAGGGGTTCGCCTTGACCGCGAAGAACGGCGTGACGCGGGGGAGGGCCTTGCGGAACCGCTCGACCTGCCCCTGCAGTTTCGACTTGTCGATAACGAAGAGCGGCGTCCCGTGTTTCTTGACGAGCTCGCTCATCCACGCCTTGTGGCCGTTCTTGTCTTTAGTTTTCTTCGCCGTTTTCGGCAGCACCGCAGGTATCATTGTCTCCTCAGGGAAAAGAGGACAACACTATATGAAATGTTTCTCCGAAAATCAATGAAAAGATATTTTATTGACAATCTCTTTTCGTTCTGGTCTAATGTATCGAACATGCGGGTAGCAGTAACCGGGAGTGGGGAAACCCACTCTTTTGTTTTCTACGCGTATAACGCGAAAAACGAGGCATATACATAAAGAGGGCGAACTTATGAACGGCGACTTGATTGCAGTAGTTGATTACCTTGAACGCGAAAAGGGGATCGAGCGCGAGACCCTCATCGTGGCGATCGAGCAGTCCCTTCTTTCGGCGGCGCGCAAGAGCGTCACGCAGGCGAAGGAAGTGACGATCGAGGTCGACCGCAAGACCTTGAAGATCAGGGCGATGGCCGATTTTACCGTGGTCGAGAAGGTGGAGAACTCGCTCGCCGAGATCACGATCAAGAAGGCGCGCGATATTAAGCCGGACGCCCAGCCGGGCGAGGTGATCAGGATCGAAGTGACCCCGAAGAACTTCGGCCGTATCGCGGCGCAGACGGCCAAGCAGGTCATCATCCAGAAGATCCGCGAGGCGGAGCGCGACATCATTTTCAACGAATACAAGGACCGCGTCGGCGATATCGTCAACGGCATGGTCCGGCGCTACGAGCACGGCAACGTGATCGTCGACCTGGGCCGCTGCGAAGCGGTGATGCCGTATAACGAGAAGTGCCCGCTCGAGGAGTACCCGATCGGGAGCAGGGTCCGAGCCTACGTCGTTTCCGTGAAGAGCGTGACCAAGGGGCCCGAGATCATACTGTCGCGTTCGCACCCGCATTTCGTAAAGCGCCTTTTCGAGCTCGAGGTCCCGGAGATCTACGACGGCACGGTCGAGATCAAGGGGATCGCGCGCGAGCCGGGATACCGGACCAAGATCGCGGTCTATTCCACCGACGAAAAGGTCGACCCGGTGGGCGCCTGCGTCGGCATGCGCGGCGCGCGGGTCAAGAATATCGTGGGCGAGCTCAACGGCGAAAAGATCGATATCGTTCCCTGGAGCGAGCGGACGGCGAAATATGTCGAGAACGCGCTCAGCCCGGCGAAGATCAAGCATATCGTGGTCAACGATCAGGAGAAGACGGTGACGGTGATCGTCGATCCCGACCAGCTGTCGCTGTCGATCGGCAAGAAGGGGCAGAACATCAGGCTCACCGCGAAGCTGGTCAATATGCGGATCGACATCAAAAAGACCGACGAGATCGAGGGCGGGATCGCCCTGCCCGCGTCAGCGGAACAGGTCGGAGAGGCCGCTCCGACCGCCAAGCAGACCAAGCTTGCCGGCGCGATCGAGCAGGCGGTCGAGAAGCTGCACAAGATCCCGGGCGTCGGCCGCAAGGTGGCGCTGAGCCTGGTCGAGGCCGGGTTCACGAGCATCGAGGGGCTTGTCGAGGCCGACCCGAAGGACCTGAGCGACATCCCCGGCATCGGAGAGAAGACCGCAGAGAAGATCATCGAGAACGCGAAGCAGTACAAACCGGAAGAATAGACAAAGGTATTCATGAGAGTACATGAACTGGCGAAAGAGCTCGGCATACCGAGCAAGGACCTGATCGAGAAGCTCAAGTCTCTCGGGCACGACGTCAAGGGGCACATGAGCAGCCTCGACGAGAAGATTATCGCGCTGGCGAGGCAGTCCGCAGCGGCGCATCCGCCTGCGGCGCCGGCCGCCGAAGCGAAAAAAGAAGGCCCTGCCGCGCACCCGCATGCGCCCGCAAAGCCGAAGGCGGTTAAGAAGGAGAAGGCGGCGGAACCGGCGGCCTCGAAGGCCGCCGAGCCGGCCCACGAGGCTCCGAAAAAGCACCACAAAGAGCCGCACGCGAAAGAGCATGCCGCCGCGCATCCGAAAGAAATCCCCGCAGCGGCGGCGCAACCGCCTGTTGCGGAGCCGCCCGCCGCGGAACCTGCCGCGCCCGCGGCGCCGCCGCAGCTGACGGTAGTCGACGTCGCATTTCCTATCTCTGTCAAAGATCTCGCCGAGAAACTCCACTGCAAGTCCAACGAACTGATCATGAAGCTGATGTCAAAAGGGGTTTTCGCCTCGATCAACCAGGCGCTCGACCTCAAGACGGCCAATGCCGTCGCTGTCGGCTACGGCGTTGAGCTGACGCAGAAGGAGGCGGAAAAGGTCCTCGAAGACAAGATTCACGAAGAGCTTTTCGTCCCGATCGAAAAAGACGACGCGAAGGACCTCGTGCCGCGCTGGCCGATCGTGACCTTCATGGGGCACGTCGACCACGGCAAGACGTCGCTCCTCGACTATATCAGGAAGACCAAGGTGACCGCCGGCGAGTCCGGAGGCATCACGCAGCATATTGGCGCGTACGAAGTGGTGACGCCCCGCGGGCATATCACCTTCCTCGACACGCCGGGGCACAAGGCGTTCACGGCGATGCGCGCGCGCGGCGCGAACGTGACCGACATCACGGTGCTGGTCGTCGCGGCCGATGACGGCGTCATGCCGCAGACGATCGAGGCGATAGACCATTCGCAGGCCGCGAATGTGCCGCTTATCGTCGCGGTGAACAAGATAGACCTCCCGACGGCGGCGCCCGACAAGATCAAGCGGAAGCTCGCCGAAAAAGGGCTCAGCGCAGAAGATTGGGGCGGGCAGACGATCTTTTGCGAAGTGTCCGCGAAGACGGGGCAGGGGGTCGACAACCTGCTGGAGATGATTCTCCTGCAGGCGGAGATCATGGAGCTCAAGGCGAACCCGAACCGGCGCGCGCACGGGATCGTGATCGAAGCCAAGACATCGAAGGGTCGCGGCATCGTGACGACCGTCCTGGTGAAGAACGGGACGCTGACGATCGGCGACCCGATATTTTGCGACAAATACAGCGGGCGCGTCCGCGCTCTTTTCAACGACCGAGGCCAGCATGTCAGGAAGGCAGGCCCGGCCGTGCCGGTCGAGGTTATGGGCCTCGACGGCGTCCCTGAGGCGGGGGCGGAGTTCCTTGTGACGAAGACGGAGCGCGAGGCGAAAGAGCTCAGCGAGATGCGCCAGCACAAGAGCCGCGAAGAGTCTTGGGGCGCCTACAAGCACACGACGCTCGAAGACCTCTACCGCGAGATCGTTGAGGGGAAGACAAAAGACCTGCGCCTCATCGTCAAGGGCGACGTGCAGGGGTCTCTCGAAGCGCTGAACAAGTCGCTGGAGGAATTGAGCACCAAAGAGGTCGCTGTTAAGGTGATCAGCTCGGGGACGGGCGACGTGAGCGAAACGGACGTCATGCTTGCCGCCGCGTCGAACGCGGTCATCGTCGGGTTCCACGTCAAGGCGGACGGCAAGATCAAAGAGGTCGCAGGCAAGGAAGGGGTTGAGATCCGGACGTACAGCATCATTTACGACGTCGTCGAGGACGTGAAGAAGGCCATGGAAGGGATGCTTGAGCCGAAGACCGAAGAGGTCGTGATGGGGCATGCCATCGTCAAGCAGGTCTTCAATATTACGAAGGTGGGGAAAATTGCAGGCTGCTTCGTCAAGGACGGGCGGATCCTGAGAAGCGCGAAGGTTCGTATCCTGCGGGACGGCAAGCCTGTCCACGAAGGCGAGCTGGTTTCCCTGAAACGGTTCAAGGACGAAGTCAAAGAAGTGAAATGCGATTTCGAGTGCGGTATCCGGGTCGGGCAGTTCGACGGATGGCAGGAGAACGACATCGTCGAAGCGTACATGCTCGAAGTGACCGCCCGCAAGCTGTCATAGCGGCTTAAACCTTTTCCGGCCGATATGCGGGGCCTTCCCTGTGATCGCCGGAATTGCCGCAGCGCCTGTCTTACCCCGCCGGAGATCCTGAGAGAGATTGCCATGAGCATGCGGATGTTGAAGATCAATAGCCTGATGAAGCGGGAGCTGAGCCTGATCATACAGCAGGAAGTGAAGGACCCGCGCGTCGGTTTCGTGACGGTGACCGGCGTCGAGGTGTCCAGCGACCTTCGGCACGCGAAGGTCCATTGTTCCGTGATGGGGACCGATGCTCAGCGCCGGGAGTCGATCAACGGGCTGAACAGCGCCAAAGGGTATATTCAGGTGGAGCTCGGCTCGCGGATCAAGCTGAAGTTCATGCCGGAGCTCCATTTCAAGCTTGATACCTCGCTCGACCACAGCATGCACATCCAGGATGTCCTCAATAAGATACACGCAGAGCGCGCGGAGCGCGGTGAAGATGCCGCTGACGCCGGAGGGGAGTCATGAGCGCCGCCGCCATTGCGCAGATCGTTAAGACGATCAAGCGCGAGAAGAAATTCGTGATCCTTTCGCACGAGTCCCCGGACGGAGACGCGATTGGCAGCCAGCTCGCGCTTTGCGCCGCCCTGAAAAGGATCGGCAAGGACGTGGTGCTGGTAAGCGACCGGGTGCCGCGGAAATACCAGTTCCTTCCCGGCTCCGGCGATACGACCCATGGGCTCGACGTCTCCATGGAGGGACGCGTCGCTGTCTTTGTCGACACACCGACCTTGGAGCGGCTCGGCGACGGGGGAGGCATGGATCCCATCTTTAAGTCGATCATCAACATCGACCACCACGTGAGCAACGTGCGTTTCGGTACCTACAACTGGGTCGATGTCTCAGCCTCGAGCGTCGGCGAGATGGTATTCTTCCTGATCAAACGGCTTGGCGTTGCGGTCGACGAGAACATCGGCACCTGCCTGTATGTCGCGATCCTGACCGATACGGGGATGTTCCAGTACGCGAACACCACGCGCAAGACGCATGCGGTGGTCGGCGAGCTTATCGATTCGGGGATCGACCAGTTCAGGATCTACCAGAACGTGTATGAGAACGTCCCGCTGGCGAAGCTGAAGCTCCTCAACGAGAGCCTCAAGACGATCAAGGTCGACTGCGGCGGCAAGCTGGTATCGATGTGGATAACGCAGGACATGTTCCGGCGCACCGGCGCGACCATGGAGCTCTCCGAGGACATCATCAATTTCGCGAGGAGCGTTGACGGGTGCGTCGTCGCCGTCGTGTTCAAGGAAACTCAGCAGAAGAACACCTGCCGCGTCAGCTTCCGGTCGAAGTCTAAGAAGGTCGACGTCAACAGGGTCGCCGCCGTTTTCGGAGGCGGGGGGCACAAGGCGGCGTCGGGCTGCACCGTCACGGGGCGCCGCGAAGACGTCAGCAAGCGGGTGATCGGCGCGATCAAGCGCGAGCTCAGGCACGACCGCGCGTAGGGTCCTGTTCACCTGCTCATCCCGTCAGCCACGCCATGGGGACAACACCGAAGAAATCCAACCGCTATCGGATCCGTCTTTCGCAGGAATTCGACCTCGCGCATACCCTTTCCTGCGGGCAGTGTTTCCGGTGGCGCAGACAGGGCGATTGTTTTGACGGGATCGTCGGCGAAACGGCATATCGTCTCTCCCAATCCGGGAAAACGCTCACGGTCACGGCCTCTTCGCCGGACGGCGGGCGTGACGCGCTATTCGGCTATTTCGACCTGAGCCGGGACCTTGACGATGTCTATGCGACTTTCCCTCGCGACGCGCTGCTCGTGAGATCGGTGCGGCGGTTCCGCGGGATGCGGATGATGCGGCAGGATCCGTGGGAGACGGTGATATCGTTCATCCTGTCGATCAACAAGCGCATCGACCACATATCGCAGATCATCGAGACGATGTCTCAGCGGTACGGGCGGCCTGTCGCGCTCGATCTGGACGGCGAACGGATCGTCCGGCACACGTTCCCGGCCAGCATTACTCTCGCGACGCTCTCCGAAGCGGAGCTGAGGCGGTGCGGAATGGGGTTTCGCGCGCCGTTCGTGCGGGCCGTCAGCCGAGCGGTGGAGGACGGGAGGCTCGACCTGGACGCGCTCGGGCGGATGTCGACCGAGGATGCCGTCGAAAAACTCCAGGAGTTTCACGGCATCGGGCCGAAAGTCGCGAGCATCATCATGCTGTTCGGGTACGGCCGCTACGACACCTTTCCGGTCGACGTCTGGATCCACCGGATCATGACGCGGGAGTATTACCAGGGGAAGAAGGTCTCGCCGCGCGACATGATGGCGTTCGCCCGCGGCCATTTCGGCCCTTACCGCGGCTACGCGCAGCAGTACCTGTACCATTACGTGAGGAATTTCGAAGGAAAGAACGCACCGTAATGCAGCTGGTGACAGGGTGTCACTCTTTCAGCACCGCTCTGGTCCCTCCTGCGGGGACCCTCGCTCGACGAGAATTTCTGCGCGCCGACATTCTGTCGGCGGCCAAGCCGCAGAAATTCTCAACGCGCTGAAAGGATGACACCCTGTCACCCGCTGCAAATGTTTGGAATAGGGGCAAGTTATGGACGGATTTCTCATAATCAACAAGCAGCCGTTCATGACGTCGTTCGACGTCGTGCGGCGAATACGCACCTTGTCCGGCGTCAAGAAGGTGGGGCACGCGGGGACGCTCGACCCGCAGGCGACCGGCGTTCTCATCCTCGCGCTCGGCAAGGCGACCAAGCTTATCGGCAGGCTCGAGAAGCTCGACAAAGAGTATGTCGCGCAGATGACGCTCGGGATGCGGAGCGATACGCAGGACTCCACCGGCACTATAGTGTCGCGTTCACCGTGGGAGCATATCTCCGAAGAGCAGGTGCGCGAGATGCTCGCGCGGTTCGTCGGCGAGATCGTCCAAGTCCCGCCGATGGTGTCGGCGCTGAAGCACAAGGGGAAGCCGCTTTACGAATACGCGCGCAGGGGGATCGAGATCCCGCGCGAAGGGCGCACCGTCACGATACATAGCATCGGCGGCGTGCGCTGCGAGCTGCCGGTCGTGTATATGACGGTCCGCTGCTCGAAAGGGACCTATATCAGGACGCTCTGCGACGATGTCGGCGAGCGGCTCGGCTGCGGGGCGGTGCTCTCCGGGCTGGTGCGGTCCGCGGTCGGCCCTTTTTCGCTTGCGGAATCGGTGAAATGTGATGAAATTGAAAACATCGGCGCCGTGTTGATCCCCCCGGATAAGATGCTGGGCAGACTGCCGATGGAGCAGCGACCCCTATGAAGATCATACGCGACCTCGGTTCAATAAAGGTCCCGCTCGAAAGGTCGGTCGTCACGATCGGGATGTTTGACGGCGTCCACGTCGGGCATCAGAAAGTGATCCGCGACGTTATCGCGCGTGCGAAGAAGACGGGCGGCAAGAGCGTCGTCGTCACGTTCCGCTCGCACCCCCAAAAGGTGACCGGCAGGGGGGGCGAGACGCCGCTTATCACCTCTCCCGAGCATAAGGTCAGCCTCATAGAGAACCTCGGCGTTGACGTCTGCCTCCTTTTCGATTTCAACCGCGAATTCTCCCTGCTTTCGCCGCAGATTTTCGTCAGGAAGGTTCTCGTCGATAAGCTGGGGGCCGCGTTCGTTTTCGTCGGCTTCAACTTCCTTTTCGGACACAACCGGACGGGCGGCGTCGAGCTTCTCAGGACGCTCGGCCGCGAATCCGGTTACCGTGTCGTGACGGAGAAGCCGGTGACGCGCAGCGGCATCACCGTCAGCAGTACCGTCATAAGGAAGCTGATCGGTACCGGCGACCTTGCGCTGGCCTCGGCGCTGCTGGGACGCGAATACTCTCTCTACGGGACGGTGGTGAAAGGGGACCGGATCGGCCGTCATCTCGGCTACCCTACGGCGAACATCGATCCGCACAACGAAGTGATCCCCCCGACCGGCGTTTATGCCGTCAAGGCGGTATGCGGTGGCGAGTTCTACGACGCCGTCGTCAACATCGGGGTCAGGCCGACCTTCAGGCTGTCCGACGACGTCAGGATGAGCGTCGAGGCGCACCTTCTCGATTTCTCGCACGACATCTACGGCGAGCATCTCGAGATGTTCTTCATACGAAAACTGCGCGAAGAGCGCCGCTTTCCGCATAAAGACGACCTCGTCCGTCAGATTAGGAAGGACGAGGCCGCCGCCAGGAATATCCTGGCCAAGACCCGCCGCGTCAAATACCGCGCCCACAAGGGTAAGATACTCTATTAAAACCCATCTCACGTAGCCCGCTCGCATTGTCAATGTGCTGGCCCGGACTTGTGCCGGCCGCCGTGACATTTGCCTGTTTTGCCTTGACAAAAATCTAGATGGGTGTTATAATTCAGCTAACCAGAAAAAGAAAAGGGTTACTATGCGTAGCGGGTAAAAATAGGAGGAGAGCAGAAGATATAAGAGAAAGGCAAACCATCTGAAAGGATGGGACTGCAAAGCTGCCCGCTTCAGGCGGGCATCCTGAGCGAAGCGAAGGATCTCATTGATCATTGCTGAGCCGGGATGAGGGCCTTCCCCGGGAGAGTTACGGGATGGCAGCCAGTTGCCGTGGAACAAACCACGTTAAACAATACTTTTTTTCTCCTTCGAGGAGAAGAGAAGGTTTTGTATGTGACCCCGACCATCCTTTCGATGGCCGGGGTTTTTTGTTATTAGATGATAAGGATATTACTATGAAAAAGATCATAACGGGATTTATGGTGGTATTCTTGGCGAGTTGTATTCCGGCTATGGCCGCCACCGACCTCAACGAGAACGGGTGGGCTGATATTGTCATCGGCAGGAGCGCTGATTACAACTCTTCCATCTATCTGGACTACTGCGGCACTGCTCCTTCGTCGTTTATCACGACGCCTATATCCCTGATGTCCCCGATTACGACGGACATCGACCTTGATGGCAACACCGATCTTGTTGCCGGTGTGAACTACCATGCAGCGTCTCAGGTGAAATGGGGTGACGGTGACGGCGGTTTTTCCGGAGCCAGCAGTTTCTATACGGGATATCTTGCGGGCACGGCGGTGGCCGATATGGACAAGAACGGTTCCCTGGATATAGCCGTATCCAATTATGGCGGGAATGTATATATGCAATGGGCCGAAGATAATGCGACAAGGACGTCGTATGGCAGTCTTACCCAGACCACGCTATCGGCGTCGCAGCCCTTTGGGATATTTGTCGCAGACCTTGACAACGACGCGGCAGGGCTGCTCGACGTGGTCGTGTCCAACTACGGCGGCAACGCCGCTGTCTTCTGGAACCAGGGGAGCAAGCAGTTCAGCGCGCCGACGTATCTGAGCGCATCCGGATCGGCCGATGTCTCTGCTGCGGATTTCGACAAGGACGGCAATATCGATGTAGTGATCACCCAGCATTCGGGTGACGTTCTTGTGTACAGAAATCTCGGAAATCAGCAGTTCTCGTCGACACCCGAGCATCTGACAAACAGTTCGGGACAGAGTACTACGGCCGCAGATCTCGATAACGACGGATGGTTGGATATCGTGGTGTCGAATACGAGCGGCAATTCGAAGATATGGTGGGGAGCTGAAACCAACCCGTTCAGCGTCATGACCCCGATGGCGACGGCGGCATCATACGAGAATGCGATCGGCGATCTAGATAATGACGGGCTTGCCGATATCGTTTTTACGAACTTTAACGATCCGGCATACGTATATCTGAATAACGGCAACAGAACCTTTAGCCAGCATGTCATGCCGGCAGATACGTTCCGCGGATGGGGCGTGACGATCGCCGGCAGTAATATACTGACGGGAAACAGTTCTTGGGGAAATCTGGTGCCGCTGGCCATGACGGAAAACGACATATCTTCGCAGGCCATGTTGTCTGCGGAATATCAGCTTCTCAGCCAGTGGGACGATTTCACCGAAGAAGGTGGGCAGGATCTTGATCTCTCCGAGCTTGAGCTGGGGCTGCTCGCGCAGCTGTATCTCGATGGCAAGGCGGGGCTCGACCCCGCCGGTATTATGATCGATGGCGTCGAATGGGGTTATTTCAGCGATGACGTGCCGGGACACGATACGCCCTCAGCATGGTACGCGGACGGCAAGTATTACTACCAGTTCGGCAGCGGCCTCACGACCGATCCCGTCCTGATGGGCGGGGGTGGCGGCGGCGAGGTGCCGGAGCCGTCGACGCTGCTGTTGCTGGGAACCATTGGATGTCTATTACTTTCCAAGAGAAAGGAGAAACGGTCGTGAAGCACTTTGTGCCGGGCATCGCCGCATGTGTCTTATGGGGCATGGTGTTGTCTGCCACCTCGTATGGGGCTAACGACCTGAACGGCGACGGGCGCATCGATATTGTGGTTCCGTCGCATGCGGACTATCAGAATAATTATATCTATTGGGGCGGCGAAACGGCGCCTTACTATACCAACGCGAATACGCAGCTGATCAATACCAACACGCGGCCAGTCGGCACCGTCGTGTCGGATCTTACGGGTGATGGCGTGTATGACATCGTTTTTGCGAATTATGATTCGGCCGGTGTATACATCCTCCCCGGTCCCGACTACGATATCGCGGACAAGATAACGCTGCCCGTTAATAATTCGTATAGCATATCAATAGGCCGGCTCAACGACGATCAGTATGTGGATATGCTTGTCTCGTCTTACACGGGCGGAGGCAGCTCCAAGATTTTTTGGGGAGACAGTTCGTATACGTATGGCAGCAGCTTCACGATTGACTCGTCGGGCGCAGCGGGTACGACGATTGCCGATCTCAACGGAGACGGTGACCTGGATCTCCTGCTCAGCTCCTATAGTACGAACGCGGTGAAGATATACTATAATGCGGGCGGCGGGACACCCTTCCCGGCGACACCGTCGTTGTCACTTAGCGCGCTTGGTCCCCATGGCGTATCCGTCGGGCATATTGACGGAGATGCCGTATTGGATATCGTTGTTTCAAGTTCTGGATCGGGCGGCAATTCGTTCGTGTATTGGGGAGATTCGGGGTGGACAAGACAGACGGAGCTCTACACCGGTGGCGCTGCGTACGATTGCTCCGTGTCGGACCTCGACGATGACGGGTTTGACGATATCGTTTTCACCGGTGCGTCGCGGTATTTCTTGAGTAACGGCGATGAGAGCTTTGATGCCGAGGCTTTGTTAGGATTCGATGCGTATGGTGCGGCCACTGCAGACCTGAACTCTGATGGACTGTACGAGATTCTCCTTGGCGGCCCAAGCGCAATGCGTATCTATTGGAGCGATACCGGATGGACGGCCTACACGCAGGTTGATGCAAATGTCGCTTACGGCCTCTCCATAGTCGGCGCAAATGGAGGGGATATTACCGCTCTTGGAACTACGGTTCACATGAGCGGGCACTCGTTTAATGGAGAAGGCGAGGTGCCCGAGCCGTCGACGCTGCTGCTCTTGCTCCCGCTCCTCATCTTCGGTCTGCGTAAGATGAGAAGAAAATAACATGGCAGGGGGCAGGCATCCCCGGCACCTGCGGCCTTAGTGATAAAGATTGACTTTCCTCTCTTATCCCGCTATATTTTCCCCAATAAGAATCAGGTTGATAATGACTTAAATATCATCGTGGCAGGCCGATAGGGCCTGTCTTTTATCTGCGGAGGATCGTATGTCGGACAAGGTTGATCAACAGGCACCCGCGAAAGACGAAAAGGATTTCATCCTCGAGCGCAAAGAGCGGCTGAAGAAGCTGATCGAGATGGGGATCGAGCCGTACGGGCGGAAGTTCGTCCGCACCGGGACGATGAAAGAGTACACCGACGGGTTCGAAGAGGGGAAGCAGGTCACCGTTGCCGGGCGCGTCATGGCGTGGCGCGGGCACGGAAAGACGGTTTTTGCCGACCTCCGCGACCGGACGGGTAAGATACAGATCTATGCCCGCAAAGACGAGCTCGGCGACGCCGTTTTCGAGCTGTTCGGGTGCATCGACATCGGCGATGTCGTCGGGGTATCCGGCAAGCTGGTCAAGACCAGGACCGGCGAGGTGACCGTGCATGTCGAGACCTTCACCTTCCTGAGCAAGGCGATGATGCCGCTGCCCGAAAAATGGCACGGCCTCAAGGATATCGAGACCCGCTATCGCCAGCGCTACCTCGACCTCATCACCAACGAGGATGTCCGCGCGGTCTTCATGACGAGGACCAGGATCGTTTCGCTGATCAGGAAATTCCTGGACGATCAGGGGTACATCGAGGTGGAAACGCCGATGATGCAGGCGCTTGCCGGCGGCGCGGTTGCCAAGCCGTTCAAGACGCACCACGAGGCGCTGTCGACCGACCTCTATTTGCGGATCGCCCCCGAGCTGTTCCTGAAGCGGCTGATCGTGGGCGGCCTCGAGAAGGTCTACGAGCTGAACCGGAACTTCCGCAACGAGGGGATATCGCGCCGCCACAACCCCGAGTTCACCATGCTCGAGATCTATGCGGCGTACGAGGATTATGGGACGATGATGCAGCTGACCGAAGACCTCGTCGTGTCGGTCTGCGGCGTCCTGGGGATCGACCTCAAGACGGGGATCCCCGGCATCGACCTGACGACGCCGTGGCGCCGGGTCTCCATCTACGATGCCCTGAAGGAGCATACGGGGATCGATTTCAAGACGTGCGGTAACGTGAAAGAGGCCGCCGTAAAGCTCGGCGTCGAGTTCGACAAGACGGCTAAGGACCACGACGTGGTCAACGAGATATTCGAGACCTGCGTCGAGAAGAAGCTGGTCAACCCGACATTCATAACCGATTACCCTATCGTGCTCTGCCCGCTGGCGAAGGCGAAAAAGGAAGACCCGTCGGTCGCTGAGCGGTTCGAGCTCTACGTCAACGGCCAGGAGATCGCCAACGCCTATTCGGAGCTGAACGACCCGGCTATCCAGCTTGAGAATTTCCTCAGGCAGGTCGAGGGAACCGGCAAGGAGATCGACGCGGATTACGTCCGCGCGCTCGAGCACGGCATGCCGCCTGCAGGCGGGCTCGGCATCGGCATCGACCGGCTCGTCATGCTCCTGACCAAGCAGGACTCGATCAGGGATGTCATCCTGTTCCCGCAGCTGAAGCCGGAAAAGAAAGAATGCTGACAGGAATGGCCAATGACCGATTTTCCAGTGTCCAACAAGGTAATAGTATGAATACCTTGTTGGGGGTTGGTAATTGGACATTGGTCATCACTCATTGATTTATGCTCCCATTCGAACTCTTTATCAGTTTTCGCTATCTGCTCGCCAAGCGGAAAGAGAAGTTTATCTCGATCATCACCTTCCTTTCCGTCGGCGGCGTGGCGCTGTCGGTGATGACGCTCATCATCGTCATCGCGGTGATGACCGGCTTCGAGAAGGATATGAAGGAGAAGATCCTCGGGGCGAGCGCGCAGGTGACGATCAGCGCCGACGCGCCGGTGTCCGGGCCGTACAAGCTCGTCGACCTGGCGATGGCGCAGAAGCACGTTACCGCCGCGGCGCCGTACGTCTTCGGCCAGGTGATCCTCAAGATACGCAACCGGGTGATCGGCGTGGTCGCGCGAGGGATCGACGTCGAGCGCGAAAAGACGGTGACCAACCTCAGCAGGAAGATCACGGCCGGCACCTACGACCTGGGCGACAACGACGTCCTGATAGGCGAGGAGATGGCGAAGCGGTTCGGCCTCATGACGGGCGACCGGATACGGATCATATCCCCGTCGACGGTGATGACGCCGCTCGGCCCGGCGTCGCGCATCATCGACTGCACGATCAAGGGGTTCTTCAACTACGGGATGTACGAATACGACTCGAACCTGGTCTACCTGAACCTCAAGACCGCCCAGAAGCTCTACGGCCTCGGCGGCGACGTCCACGGGGTCAGCATCAAGCTCGACAGGGTCGAGAACGCCGAGATCGTGAAGCAGGAGCTGATGTCGCAGCTGCGGCCGCCGCTCTACGCCTACAGCTGGATCGACCAGAACAGGAACCTCTTTGCGGCGCTGAAGACGGAAAAGAACGTGATGTTCATCCTGCTGGTGCTGGCGATCGCCGTCGCGGCGACGAACATCATCAGCACCCTGATCATGATGGTGATGGAGAAGACCAAGGATATCGGGATAATGAAATCGATCGGGGTGAGCTCGCGCGGCGTGATGGGGATCTTTCTTCTGGTCGGCCTGACGATAGGGATCGTCGGGACGCTGATCGGCGCGGCGGGTGGCGCCCTCTTCGTGGCGAAGATCGGCACGATCGAGGCGCTGGTGTCGAAGGTGACGGGCGTCGACGTCTTCCCCCGGGAGATCTACTATCTCGACAAGCTGCCGGCGACGATCAACGGGAGCGACCTGACGACGATCTGCCTGTGCGCCGTCGTCCTGGCGATCCTTGCCGCGGTCTATCCTGCATGGCGCGCGTCGAGGCTCAATCCCGTAGAAGCGCTACGGTACGAGTGATACTTGTTTTTTGCTGCGGGGCCTGCCAGGGCGGCGCATATTCGTCAGGTCGATAGCGTACTTTATCTATCTGTTTTCAATTTACTTATAACAATGTTTTCCCTATAATATATGGATATAATTTTACGCGCTGTCGACGTTCATAAAGTCTACCGGATGGGGGACGAAGACCTCGATGTCCTGAGGGGCGTCTCGCTGGATGTACGCAAAGGGGATTTTATCGCCATTACCGGCCCGAGCGGCGTCGGGAAAAGCACCCTGCTGCATATCATGGGGGGGCTCGACAGGCCGACAAGGGGGGCGGTCTCCGTCAGGGAGACGGACATCTACAAGCTGAACGACAGGAAACGGTCGCAGTTTCGCAGCAGGAGCGTAGGGTTCGTGTTTCAGTTCTATCACCTGCTGCCGGAGTTCACCGCGCTCGAGAACGTCATGCTGCCCGCGCTGGCGGGCGGCGAGGCGGGCAGCGCTGACGTTAAGTCCCGCGCGGAGAAGCTGTTGGGCGACGTCGGCCTGGCGGCGCGCTCGGCTCACCGGCCGGGGCAGATGTCTGGCGGCGAGCAGCAGCGGGTGGCGATCGCGCGCGCGCTGATGAACGGGCCGGACCTGCTCCTCGCCGACGAGCCGACGGGGAACCTCGACAGCCACAACAGCAAGGTGATCATCGACCTGTTGGTCCGGCTGAACCGCGAGCAGGGGCAGACGACGGTGATCGTGACGCACGACGAGAGGATCGCTTCGCAGATGAAGCGCGTGATCAGGATGCTGGACGGGAACATCATTGACATTCGGGACAATTAAAAGAGAGGGCGAATGAAAATCTACATCAACGGGAAGTTTTACTCGAAAGAGGACGCGAAGATATCGGTCTACGACCACGGGCTTCTGTACGGCGACGGTGTCTTCGAGGGGATCACCTTCTACAACGGCAAGATATTCCGCCTCGCGCAGCATATCAGGCGCCTGTACGAATCGGCGCAGACCATCATGCTGAAGATACCGCTGAGTTTCGGCAAGATGATCGAGGACGTGAAGAAGACCGTCGAGCTGAGCGGGCTGAAGAACGGCTATATACGGCTGATCGTGACGCGCGGCGAAGGGAACCTCGGCCTGAACCCGTTTACCTGCCAGCAGCCGCAGGTGATCATCATCGCGGATAAGATCGCGCTGTACCCCAAAGAGCTGTACGCCACGGGGCTGAACGTGATCACTGTCCCGACCTTGCGGACGCCGTCGGAGGCGATGAGCCCCCGCGTGAAGTCGCTGAACTATCTCAACAACATCATGGCGAAGATGGAGGCGATCAACGCCGGAGCGGACGAGGCGCTGATGCTGAACGCCAACGGCTTCGTGGCCGAGTGCGCCGGAGACAACATCTTCACCGTGAAAGACAATGCGGTCTATACGCCGGGCCCGTCGGCGGGGATCCTCAAGGGGGTCACGCGGGACGCGGTGATCGAGCTGGCAGAGAAGAACGGCCTGATGGTCTACGAGATCGATATGTCCCGGCACGACATCTATAACGCCGACGAATGCTTCCTGACCGGGTCCGCGGCGGAGATCGTTCCGGTCATAAAGCTCGACGGGCGCACTATCGGTTCGGGAAAGCCGGGACCGGTGACGAAGACGCTCCTGGAGCAGTTCAAGAAGCTGATCGAAACGGAACCCGAGGTGGTGTGCAAGTGACGTGAGTGCGCGACTTGGCGAACGAAGTGAAGCTAAGTTGCTGCACGAACGTCATCCTGAGGAGCCGTAAGGCGACGAAGGATCTCAGTGATAAGCAATAAGCTGTGAGATTCTTCGCTGCGCTCAGAATGACAGATATGAGGTGGCAATGCATTGCGATATATGCGGAAAGAACGAAGCGGTCGTCCACTACGCCGAAGTCGTTAACGGCAAGATGAAGAAGATGAACCTCTGCGAGGGGTGCGCGGTGAGCAAGGGGGTCGGGATCCATTCGACCTTTTCCATCGCCGACCTGCTCGGCGGCCTGACCGAGTGGGATAAGGCTGCCGAAGGCGAAGATCTCGGCGCCTGCCCCGGGTGCAAGACGACCTACAAGGACTTCAAGAAAAAGGGGCGACTCGGCTGCCCGGCCTGCTACGAGACTTTCAAGAAAAGCCTGGGGCCGCTTCTCGAGGCGATTCACAAGAGCGACCACCATGTCGGCAAGGTGCCGAAAAAGCTCGAGCCGACGCTGGGCTGTGTCGCGCGGCTGAAGAAGCTCAGGGACGACCTTCAGGCGGCGATCGCCGGCGAGGATTTCGAGCGTGCCGCGAAGCTCCGGGACGAGATCAAGAAATTGGAGAATAAAGGGCAGTAGGGCAATGAAGATACACATCCTTCTCAGCAAGACGAGCGAATGGATCCAGGGGCTGGGTCCCGACGCGGAGATCGTCCTGACGAGCCGCATCAGGACCGCGCGCAACCTGCCCGACTACCCCTTTCCGGGGCGCGCTACAGTCAAGCAGCGCGAGGAGATCCTGCGGATCGTCGAGAAGACGCTATCCGGCATCGACCTGATGCAGGGATCGCTCTTTATCCGGCTGAATGAGGTCGACGAGGCGGACCGGCAGTTCCTGGTCGAGCGCCACCTGATCAGCCGCGAGCACGCGGTCGCCGGCGCCGGCGCGGCGATCTCGATCAGCGACCTCGAGATATACAGCGTGATGATCAACGAAGAGGACCACCTGCGGATCCAGGTGCTGAAATCGGGGTTCCAGCTCGACGAGGCGTGGGACCTGATGAACGGGCTCGACGACCGGATGGACGAGAAGCTCGGCTACGCGTACCACCCGGATTGGGGATACCTCACCGCGTGTCCCACGAACGTGGGGACGGGGATCCGGGCGAGCGTGATGCTCCACCTGCCCGCGCTGGTGATGGCCAAGCAGATCAACCAGGTTCTGCAGGCGGTGATCAAGCTGGGACTCGCGGTCCGCGGCCTGTACGGCGAGGGGACCGAGGCGCAGGGCAACCTTTTCCAGATATCCAACCAGGTCACGCTCGGCAAGACGGAGACCGACATCATCGACAATTTGAAAAAGGTGATCCGGCAGATCATCGGCCATGAGAAGAACGCGCGCGAGCACCTCCTCAAGAATAACGTGAAGCAGCTGGAGGACCGCATCGGGCGCTCGTACGGTTTGTTGAAGAACGCGCACATCGTCAGCTCCAAGGAAGCGATCGAGCTCCTGTCGGCGCTGCGGCTCGGCGTCGACATGGGGCTGATCAGGGACATCGAGCGGCAGACGATCAACGAGCTGATGGTGCTGAGCCAACCGGCGCATCTGCAGAAGGCGTCCGGCCACGAGCTCGAGCCCGCGGGGCGGGATATCGCGCGCGCGAATTTGATCAGGGAACGATTATCCGGTAACGCGTAACCAATCACGGATCACGAACTTCACGGGGGTATGCATGTTCGACAGATTTACCAACAGGGCGCGGCAGGTCATCATTCTGGCGAGGAAAGAGGCGGACCGCTTCAACCACAACTACATCGGCACCGAGCACCTTCTGCTGGGGATCATCAAGCTCGGGCAGGGCGTCGCCGTCAACGTGCTGCGGAAGATGGGGCTGGATTTCGAGACGATACGCCTGGAGGTGGAGAAGGCGGTCGGCAGCGGGCCGGAGACGAAGACGATCGGCGACATCCCGCTGACGTCGCGCGCGAAAAAGGTGATCGAGCTCGCCGTCGAGGAGGCGAAGAACCTCGGGCACAGCTACGTCGGCACCGAGCACCTCCTGCTGGGGCTGCTCCGCGAAGGCGAAGGGGTCGCCGCGCGTATTCTCAAGAACCTCGACATCGACATCGAGCAGGTGCGCGCCGAGGTGCTCAACGAGCTCGAGAGCGGCATATCGCCGTCGGCGCAGCGCGGCGAGGGCCCGCAGGGCGGAGAGGCGGCCGAGCGGCGCGAAGGAGGGGAGACGCCGGCTTTGAAGGCGTTCGGCCGCGACCTCACCGACCTCGCACACGAGAAGAAGCTCGATCCGGTCATCGGCAGGCAGGGCGAGATCGAGCGCGTCATCCAGGTGCTCTGCCGCCGGACCAAGAACAACCCGGTGCTGATCGGCGAGGCCGGCGTCGGCAAGACGGCGATCGTCGAGGGGCTCGCGCAGGAGATCGTCGCGGGCAACGTGCCGGAGATCCTCCGCGACAAGCGGCTTATCACGCTCGACCTCGCGCTGATGGTCGCGGGGACCAAGTACCGCGGGCAGTTCGAAGAGCGGATCAAGGCGGTCATGGACGAGATCCGCAAATCCAAGAACGTCGTTCTCTTTATCGACGAGCTGCACACGATCGTCGGCGCGGGCGCGGCCGAAGGGGCGATCGACGCCTCCAATATCCTCAAGCCGGCGCTGTCGCGCGGCGAGCTGCAGTGCATCGGCGCGACGACGCTCAACGAGTACCGCAAATATATCGAGAAGGACGCCGCGCTCGAGCGGCGGTTCCAGATGATTAACGTCGACCAGCCGACGGTCGACGAAACGATCGAGATACTCAAGGGGCTCCGCGACAAATACCAGGCGCACCACAAGGCGGTCATCACCGACGAGGCGATCGTCGCCGCGGCGCGGCTGTCCGAGCGCTACATCGCCGGCCGGTTCCTGCCCGACAAGGCGATCGACCTGATGGACGAGGCGGGGGCGAAGGCGCGCATATCGGCGATGACGCGGCCGCCCGAGTACAAGAACCTCGAGAAGGACATCGAGGAGGCTCGCAAGGACAAGGAGAAATCGATCGCGGCCCAGGATTACGAGAAGGCGGCCGCAATGCGCGACAAGGAGCGCGAGCTCCGCAAGAAGCTCGAGGGGATCGTGTCCTCGTGGAAGGAAAAGGGCGCCGACAAGCAGGTGGTCGTGACTCCCGAAGAGATCGCGCAGATCGTGTCGAAGTGGACCGGCGTCCCCCTGACGCGGCTCGGCGAAGGGGAATCGGAAAAGCTTCTCAGGATGGAAGAGGAGCTGCACAAGCGGGTCGTCGGGCAGGACGAATCGGTCACCGCGATCTCGAAGGCGCTCAGGCGCTCGCGCGCCGACCTCAAGGACCCGAAGCGGCCTATCGGCTCGTTCATCTTCCTGGGGCCGACCGGCGTCGGCAAGACGCTCGTCGCGCGGGCGCTCGCGGAGTTCATGTTCGGCAACGAGGACGCGCTGATACAGATCGACATGTCGGAATACATGGAGAAATTCGCGGTGTCGCGCCTCACCGGCTCGCCGCCGGGGTATGTAGGGTACGAGGAGGGCGGCCAGCTTACCGAGCAGGTGCGTCGTAAGCCCTACTCGGTGGTCCTGTTCGACGAGGTCGACAAGGCCCATCCCGACGTGATGAACATCATGCTGCAGATACTTGAAGAGGGAAAACTGACCGATACGCTGGGGCGGAAGGTCGATTTCCGCAACACGATCGTGATCATGACGTCGAACATCGGCGCGGAGCTGCTCAAAAAGCAGAGCACCGTCGGGTTCGGCTCGCAGACCGAGGACGCGACGTTCGAGGCGATGAAGGACAAGATCCTCGGCGAGGCGCGGCGGGCGTTCAAGCCGGAGTTCCTGAACCGTATCGACGACATCATCGTTTTCCGGCCGCTCAACAAGGGCGAGTTGGTCCAGATAGTCGACCTCGAGCTCAACCGCATCAACGAGCGGCTCGAGAAGCAGGCGATCAAGCTGACCGTCGACAAGGCCTCGCGGGAGTTTCTCGCTGAGAAGGGGTATGACCCGAAGTTCGGCGCACGACCGATCAAACGGGCGATACAGCGCCACCTCGAGGACCCGCTGTCGGAATATATGCTCAAAACCAAGAAAAAGGACAAAGAGAAGGACAAGATCACCGTCAAGGCGACGTTCGAGGAAGGCGCGATCAAGTTCAAGTGATCGCCGCCCGCCCGGGCGTTCGCTCTCTTTGCGGCATACCGTCGTCCCATGATGCAGTTCTTCGTACAGTTCTGGGATAAATTCTGTTTCTGGCTGTGGCGTCTCGGCGGCCTCTCGCGCATGCTCGCGCAGGCGTTGAAATACACCGTCGTCAACCCGCCGCGCCGCTCGACCATCCTCAAGCAGATGTTCGAGATCGGCGTTATGAGCCTCCCGGTCGTGCTGATAACCGGCGCGTTCACGGGGATGGTCCTCGCGGTCCAGAGCTATTACCAGTTCCACAAGATCACGATGGACACCGCCGTCGGCATTATCGTGGGGCTCTCGATGACCAACGAGCTGGGCCCGGTGCTTACCGCGGTGATGATCGCCGGGCGCGTCGGCGCCGCCATGGCGGCCGAGCTGGGGACGATGAAGGTGACCGAGCAGATCGACGCGCTGCACGCGCTCGGCGTCGATCCGGTCCAGTACCTGATCGTGCCGCGGTTCATCGCGTCGGTCGCGCTGGTCCCTATCCTGACGGTGTTCTCCATTTTCGTCGGCATCGTCGGCGGGTATATCATCGGCGTGGAGCTCAAAGGGATCAACGCGACGTTCTTTCTCAAGAACATGCTCGATTACACGAGGCCGGCCGACCTGTTCAGCGGGCTGATCAAGACCGTGGTCTTCGCGGTGATCGTCTGCATCGTCAGCTGTTACGAAGGGTTCCACGCGGAAGGGGGCGCAGAGGGCGTCGGCAAGGCCACGACCGAGGCGGTCGTCTCGTCCGCGATAACGATACTGATCGCCGATTTCTTCCTGTCAATAGTGCTCTTATGACCGCGGTGCCGGGATGATCGAGATACAGGACGTCTACAAGACATTCAACGGCGTGCCGGTCCTGAAGGGGTTGAACCTCACCATCAGGGACGGCGAGACGATGGTGATCATCGGCCGCAGCGGCTGCGGTAAATCCGTATTGTTGAAGCATATGATCGGCCTGCTCAAGCCTGACGCCGGCCGGATACTGGTCGACGGCGTCGATATCGCGGCGCTCGGCCCGCGCGAGCTGATGGAGATCCGCAAGAAGTTCGGGATGCTGTTCCAGGGCGCGGCCCTGTTCGATTCGATGACGGTCGCGGAGAACGTCGGCTTCGCCCTGTACGAACACACGCGGATGACCGACCAGGAGATCCGGGAGCGCGTCACACTGTACCTGAGCATGGTCGGCATGGAGGGGATCGAGGATAAGAAACCCGCGGAGCTGTCCGGCGGGATGCGCAAGCGCGTCGGGCTCGCGCGGGCGATCGCCATCGGGCCGCAGATCATCCTGTACGACGAGCCGACGACCGGCATCGACCCGATCATGGGAGACATCATCAACGACCTTATTCTGAAGATGCGCGACACCCTCTCGGTGAGCGGCTGCGCGGTCACGCACGACATGACCAGCGCCTACAAGATCGCCGACCGGATCGCGATGATGTACGACGGGCGGATCGTCCAGATCGGGTCGCCGGACGAGATAAAGAACAGCACGAACCCGATCGTCAGGCAGTTCATCTCCGGAAGCTCGAAAGGCCCGATCAAGATACTTGACGATTAAGCGTATGGCATTCATCAATACATGAGGAGCGGCCGCACATGAAAGAAAAGTCGATAGAGTTTACCGTCGGAGTGTTCGTATTCATCGGCATGGCCCTTCTGGGCTACCTGGTGCTGAGGTTCGGCAATTTCAGCTATACCGATAAGACCTATGAGCTGACCGCCAAGTTCAAATACACCAACGGCGTCATCGTGGGCGCCCCGGTCCGGTGCGCCGGCGTCGAGGTGGGCAAGGTCGAGGAGCTCCGTCTCTACGAAGACAGGGATTCCGGCGTCGACGTCGTCATGAGCATCAAGCAGGGGACGGTGATCCGCAAGGACGTCGTCTGCTTGGTCAATTCGCTCGGGATCATGGGCGAGAAGTACATCGAGTTCCTTCCCCAGAGCGTCACCACGCCGGTTTTGCTGAGCGGCGACCAGGTGCGCGGGCAGGACCCCGTGGCGATGACCGACCTTATGGAAGACGGCAAGAAGATCGCATCGAAGATCGATACCATGATCTCCGGTTGGAGCGACAAGAAGACCCAGGAGAACGTGAAGGACGCGATCAGGAACTTCAAGCAGCTGACCGATGAAGAGACGCAGCGGTCGCTCAAGGGGGCGCTCTCGAACATCAAAGATGTCACCGGCGAGCCGAACAAGCAGAACCTCGAGGAAACGCTGCGCAACCTGCGCGAGTTCAGCGAGCGGGCCAACCGCGTGACGCAGCGGCTCGACGAACTGCTGGAGAACAATAAGGAAAGCTTCAACGTGATCGGCAAGAAGACGGTCGATCTGCTCGATGCGATGAAGCGGGTAGTCGACCATGTGGAGAAGGGCGAGGGGACCGTCGGGCAGCTGCTCAAGGACAAGGAGATCAGCACCGATATCAAGGATTTCGTGAAAGACATCAAGGCGAACCCGTGGAAACTTTTTTTCAAGGGCGAAGAGAAGAAGCCCGCGGGCAAAGGCAAAGGCAAGGCGTTCGGGATCTTTTAGATTCCTGCCGCTTTTCAGAAGATCCGTTTTGTATGGCGATCAAGACCAAGACCGTTTATGCGTGCCGCGAATGCGGCTACACCACGCCGAAGTGGCTCGGGCGCTGCCCCGGCTGCGAAGCGTGGGACACCCTGATCGAAGAGGTGGTCGCCCGCAATGAGAGCAAAAACCCCGGTATCGGGACGTTGCCCTCGGCCGAGCCGCAGATCCTCTCGTCGGTCCTGCTCGACGAAGAGGCCAGGCATTGCACGGGGATCGAGGAGTTCGACCGGATCCTCGGCGGCGGCATCGTCGAAGGGTCGGTGATCCTGCTTGGCGGCGAGCCGGGGATCGGCAAGTCGACGCTCCTCCTGCAGGCCTCGAACGCGCTCAGCGAGAAAGGGATGACGGTCCTCTACGTCAGCGGCGAAGAGTCGGTCAAACAGACCAAGATGCGCGCGGTCCGGCTGGGGACCGCCGGCGAAAAGCTCTATATCGTTTCCGAGAGCAACCTCGAGGCTGTGCTGTCGATCATAGCGACGCTCAAGCCGAAAGCGGTCATCATCGATTCCATCCAGATCATGTATTCCGACGGCCTCGATTCGGCCCCCGGCAGCGTGTCGCAGCTGCGCGAGACGGCGAACAGGCTGATGCGCCTCGCGAAGGGGAACGCGACGACCGTCTTCCTCGTCGGCCACATTACCAAAGAGGGAGCGATCGCCGGCCCGAAGATGCTCGAGCACATCGTCGATACCGTCCTCTATTTCGAGGGCGAGCGCTACCAGGCGTACCGCGTTTTGCGCGCCGTCAAGAACCGTTTCGGCGCGACCGACGAGATCGGCGTCTTCAAGATGAGCGACGCGGGGCTGATGCAGGTGCCGAACCCCTCGGAGATATTCCTCGCCGAGCGGCACGGCGACGTCCCCGGTTCGGCCGTGGTGCCGACGATGGAGGGGACGCGGCCGATCCTGGTCGAGGTCCAGGCGCTGGCGAGCCCGGCGATCTTCGGGACGCCGAATAGGAAAGTGCTCGGCGCCGATTACAACCGCGTCATCCTGCTCCTGGCGGTGCTCGAGAAACGGATCGGCATGGGGATCCAGCAGCAGGACGTCTTTGTGAACGTCACCGGCGGCGCGAAGGTGTGCGAGCCGGCGGCGGACCTTGGCATCGTGCTGGCGATCGCCTCGAGCCTCAGGAACAAGCCGGTCGACAAGCGGCTGATCGCGATCGGAGAGGTCGGACTCGGCGGCGAGATCAGGTCGGTCAACAATATCGAGCGGAGGGTCCAGGAAGGGCTCAAGCTCGGCTTCAACCAGTTCATCGTGCCGCAGTACAACTTGAAGACGCTCAAAAAGGGCAAGAACGCCGGCGTCCACGGCGTCGATTCGCTGAAGGAAGTGCTGGGGCTCGTTTTTTGATTGACGGCGTAACATAATGACCAATGTCCAATGGCGAAATCACAACAAGGTATTCATTGTAATTTCATTGTTGGTCATTGGGGAATTGGTCATTGGTCATTAACCTGCTATGAATGGTAAAGTCATCTGTATCGTCGCGGCGGGCGGCAGCGGCCAGCGGCTGAAGTCGCGTGTCGCGAAGCCGTACGTGAAGATCGCCGGCGTGCCGCTGATCGTGCGCACGCTGCGGGTCTTCGACGCGATCAAGGCGATCGACGGGATCGTCGTCGCAGTCGAGCCGGCGAGGATCGCCTCGTGCCGGAAACTGCTTCGCGCGCACGGCATTGCCAAGCTGATCGACGTCGTCGCCGGCGGCGAGACGCGGCAGGGATCGGTGTATAACGGGCTGCAAGCCGCCCCGGAGGATACGGAGATCGTCCTTATTCAGGACTGCGCGCGGCCGTTCACCGACAAGGCGTCGGTGATCGCCTCGATCCGGGCGGCGCGGGAGTTCGGGGGCGCGGTGGTCGGAGTCCCCGCGACGGATACGATAAAAGAGGTCGGGGCCGGCGCGCGCGTCACGAGGACGGTCGACCGGAGGTCGATCTGGTACGCGCAGACGCCGCAGACCTTCAGGTTTGCGGAGATACGCTCTGCGTACGAAGAGGCGCGGGACCGGGGGATCGCCGCGACCGACGACGCGAACCTGTTCGAGCTGTCCGGCAGGACGGTGGTCATGGTCCCGTCCGGGACGAAGAATATGAAGATTACAACGCCTGAAGATATTCAACTGGCGGAATACTTAATCAAACGGAAATGACCAATGAACAATGAACCAAATCCCAACAAGGTATTGTTTATAATAATCCCATGTTGGACATTGGATAATTGGTCATTGGACATTATGTGTGCGAGGGGAATATGAGAGTCGGCATCGGATACGACGTCCATAAATTAGTCGCGGGGCGCAAGCTCTTCCTTGGCGGGGTCGAGATCCCTCATCATATGGGGCTCGAGGGGCATTCCGACGCCGACGCGCTGATCCACGCGGTGGTCGACGCGCTGCTGGGGGCGGCGGGCGAGGGGGACATCGGCAGGCATTTCCCCGATACAGACATGGCGTATAAGGACAAGGCGAGCGTCTTTTTTCTAGAGCGGGCGCGGGACATCCTGGCCTCTAAGGGTATGACGATCGTCAATATCGACACGGTCATCACCGCCATGGAGCCGCGCATCACGCCGTACGCGGAGAAGATGCGGCAGACGATGGCCGCGCACCTCGGCATCGGGCCGGCCCAGATCAACGTCAAGGCGACGACGACCGAGGGGCTCGGGTTCGTCGGCGAAAAAAAGGGGATCGCGGCGTACGCGATCGCGTCTCTTGACGGAAAGTGAACCGGCGCAACGGAGTTGACATGACGCAGAACGCACAAGTGAGAGTACGCTTCGCTCCCTCGCCGACCGGCTACCTGCACATCGGCAACGCGCGGACGGCGCTGTTCAATTGGCTGTTCGCGCGCAAGATGGGCGGGACCTTCATCCTGCGCATCGAGGACACCGACCTCGCCCGGTCGACGGACGAGTATGCCGAAGGGATCCTTTCCGACCTTGCATGGCTGAAGCTGGCGTGGAACGAAGGGCCGGACATCGGCGGCGACCGCGGGCCGTACAAGCAGTCGCTCCGCCAGAAGATCTACGACAAGTATCTCGACGAGCTCAAGGGCAAAGGTCTCGCGTACCCCTGTTTCTGTCAGCCGGACGAGCTCGAGGCGCGCCGCAAGGCGGCGATGGAGAAAGGGACGGCGCCGCGATACGATAACCGCTGCCGCGCCCTGACGCAAAAGGAGATCGCGCAGAAGGCCGCGCAGGGGGTGAAGCCGAGCTGGCGCTTCAAGGTCCCCGAGCGCACGATCGTCGTGGACGATGTCATCAGGGGGAAGGTCGAGTTCGACACCAGGCAGCTGGGCGATTTCGTGATCATGAAGTCCGACGGCGTCCCCACGTTCCATTTTGCCGTTTCGGTCGACGATACGCTGATGGAGATCACGCATGTGATACGAGGCGAAGACCACCTTTCCAACACGCCGCGGCACATATTGCTTTTCGAGTCGCTCGGGTTCACGCCGCCGCGGTTCGCCCATCTGCCGATGATCCTCGGCCCGGACGGCGAGCGCCTTTCCAAGCGGCACGGGGCGGCGTCGGTGAGCGAGTTTCGCAAGCTCGGCTATCTCCCCGAGGCGCTCAACAACTATCTCGCGCTCCTCGGCTGGGCGCCGGAAGGCGACAAGGAGATCCTGTCGATGGACGAGCTGGTGGCGCAGTTCTCGCTGGAGAAGGTCAACCGATCGGCGTCGACGTTCGATTACGCCAAGCTCAAATGGGTGAGCGAGAACTATATCAGGAACGAAGACCTCGGGCGCATCGCCTTGCTGGCGCTGCCGTACCTGAGAGAGGCGGGCCTTATCGAAGGGGAGCTGACCGAAGAGGAGATGGAGCGCGTGCGCTCGGTCGTGAAGCTGGTGCGGCCCTACCTGGCATGCATGGCTGATGTCGCTGAGCATGCGCGGCCGCTCCTCGCGGAGACTGCGGCGGCGAGCGCCGGCGACCTCGCGAGCATCTCGGGCGCGGCGCAGCTCCTGCAGCTGCTGGCCGTCGATCTCGAAAAGGTGGCGGACATCAGGGACGTTGACTGGAAGAAGTTCTTCGGCGATCTGGCCAAGGCGTCGGGCCTGAAAGGGAAGGCGTTGTACCGGCCTATCCGTATCGCGATCACCGGGCAGGAGCACGGGCCGGAACTGCTCGACGTTATTCCGGTGCTCGGCAAGGAGCGGTGTATCGCCCGCGTGCGCGATGCCATCTTAAAGATAACGGAGAAGATATGAGCCTGAAAGTCTACAACACGATCGCGCGCGACAAAGAACCGTTCCAGCCGCTGCGTCCCGGGCGCGTCGGGATGTACGTGTGCGGCGTCACCGTCTACGACGAGTGCCACCTGGGCCATGCGCGGGTCTATGTCGCGTTCGACGTCGTCAAGCGCTACCTCGAGTATAAAGGATACGCCGTCACCTACGTCCGAAACGTGACCGACGTCGACGACAAGATCATCGAGAAGGCGCGCTCGCTCGGGCAGACCGACCTTGTCGCCGCGACGCGCGAGATAACCGCGAAATATTTCGAATCGTTCAAGCTGCACATGCGCGAGCTGGGCGTCGGCGAGCCGGACGTCGAGCCGCGCGCGACCGACCACATCGGCGAGATCATCCGGATCGTCGAAGGGCTCGTCGCGAAAGGGTTCGCGTACGAGCTCGGCGGCGACGTTTATTTCGCCGTCGCGAAGTGCCCGCAGTACGGCAAGCTCTCGAAGCGGCACCTGGACGACCTTCTCGCGGGGGCGCGCGTCGACGTCGACGACCGCAAGCGCTCCCCGATGGATTTCGCCCTCTGGAAAAAGGCGAAAGAAGGGGAGCCGTCGTGGCCGTCGCCCTGGGGGGCAGGCAGGCCCGGCTGGCACATCGAGTGTTCCGCGATGTCGTCGAAATACCTCGGCGAGCAGTTCGACATCCACGGCGGAGGGCAGGACCTTGTCTTCCCTCACCACGAGAACGAGATCGCGCAGTCCGAGTGCTATTCCGGCAAACAGTTCGTGAAATACTGGATGCACAACGGCTTCGTGACGGTGAACAAGGAGAAGATGTCGAAGTCGCTGGGTAATTTCTTCGCGATGAAGGACATCCTCAAGCAGTATCGCGGCCCCGTGGTCCGCATATTCCTGCTTTCGAAGCACTACCGCAGCCCGATCGATTTCTGCGACGAGGAGCTCCGCGAGGCGCAGAAGAACATCGAGCGGATCGAGAACTGCATCGGCGTCGTGCAGGAGCGGATCGCTGCAGTTCCCGCCGAGCCTGCGGCCGCGCCGGCGGCGCAAAAGAGCGCGGCGATCGCCGAGTTCGAGGCGGCTATGGACGACGATTTCAACACGGCAAGGGCGCTTGCCGCGGTATTCCAGCTGATGAGCGACCTGAATGTCTCGATGATCAAAGCTACCGACGCCGCGCACCTCCGGCAGGGGCTGCGGGACATGCAGACGATCCTCGGCGTCCTGGGGATCAGGGCCGGCGGACTTCATATCGAGAAGGTCCCGGCGGGGGAGAGCGCTTCCGCCGACGGGCTCGATGCGATCGCCGCAAAAGCGGAGCTGGCGCACGACGACATCGTCGCTCTTATCAAGATGCGCAACGGCGCGCGCAAGGCCAAGGAATGGAAGACCGCCGACAGGATCCGCGACGAGCTGCAGCGCAGAAAGATCGTGCTGCGGGACGAAAAGGACGGGACGTCGTACATCAAACAGTAAACATATGTAATAAAAGGCAATATGTTGTTCGGCAATCCGGTGATTGTCCGTGTCAGCATATTGCCGGTGCGAGCGGGCATGGGGTCCCGAGCGCAGCGAGGGACGAGCGAGCAGCGGCGCTAAGCGGGATTTTCCTCGCCGGGGAAAATCCCGCGGTGCTGACGCGGATGATCACCGGGTTGCCAATTTTCCACAAAGCAGTACGGGAGAACTATGAAAGGTCTGTTTATCACATTCGAAGGGGTCGAGGGGTGCGGCAAGTCGACACAGGCGCAGCTGCTGTTTGACCATCTCCGCGAGCGCGGCTACACGGTGTTCATCACGCGCGAGCCGGGCGGCACGATGGTCGGCAAGAAGATCAGGGAGCTTGTCCTCCATAAGGAATACGACGGGATCACCCAGGAAGCCGAGCTCTTCCTCTACCTGGCCGACCGGGCACAGCACGTCAGCACCGTCATCAAGCCGCATCTCGATGACGGCGGGATCGTCATCTGCGACCGGTTCGCCGACTCGACGCTGGTCTACCAGGGGTTCGGGCGCGGGATCGACCCAGTCTTCATTAAGAAGGCGAACCTGACGGCGACGCAGAAGATCGTACCCGACATGACCTTTATTTTCGATATCGACACGGCGACCGGGCTCAAGCGCGCCGCCGCGACGGAGAAGGAGTTCGCGCCCAAAGGGTCGCTTGACCGGATCGAAAGCGCGGAGGCAAAGTTCCACGACCGGATCCGCAGCGGCTTCCTCCAGCTGGCGAAGAAGGAGCCGCGCCGCTGCAGGCTCATGAACGGCGCCCTGCCGATAAAGGACCTGCAGAGATCGGTGTGCGGCGACGTGCATGCGCTGCTGAAACGCCGGAACATCATAGCATAAATGATTGACCAATGTCCAATCACCAAATCCCAACAAGGTATGTATAATAATTCCTTGTCGGCCATTGGAGAATTGGTCATTAGATTCGGAACATAATCTGTTGGTGCAAGATGTCTTTCAAGGACGTTATCGGACATAAAACCATCGTCGCGCAGTTGAAGAACGCCGTTTCGAGCGGCCGCGTCGGCAACGCCTACCTTTTCTCCGGTCCGACGGGCATCGGCAAGAAGACGGTCGCGGCGCAGTTCGCGAAGGCACTCAACTGCCTGAAAAACGATCCGGACGGCTGCGGCGAGTGCGAGAGCTGCCGCAAGGCCGACGCCTCGTCGCATCCCGACGTGAAATGGTGCGGCCCCGCCGGCGCGTCGCGCTCGATCAAGATCGAGTCGGTGCGGGAGCTGATCAGGAACGCCGGCATGAAGCCGTACGAGGGAAGGCGCAAGGTGTTCGTCCTCGCAGAGGCGGAGACGCTCAACCCCGCGTCCGGCAACGCCCTCCTGAAGACGCTCGAGGAGCCGCCTGCCGATACCGTGTTCATTCTTACGACCTCGCACAAGGACGCGCTGCTGCCGACGATCAGGTCCCGCTGCCAGACGGTCGAGTTCCAGCCGCTTCCGGCGAAGACGATGGAAGAGATCGCCCGGAGCCGGTACTCGCTCCCGGACCGCGAGGCGGGGCTTTACGCGGCGATGTCCGGCGGCCGCATCGGCCGGCTCGACCTGCTCCTGAAGGGGGACTATTTCCGCCGCAGGGATTCGATCATAGGCGCGCTCGCGGGCGGGGGGTGCGCGACCGTTTCCGCCGTCGTGCCGATGGTCGAGGCGCTGATCGCCGATCTCAAAGATGCGCGCAAGGCGGACGAGGCAGGGATGAAGGAGCAGGGCTCCGACATCGGCGACGCCGAAGAGGCGTACCTAGAGGGGCGATATAAAGAGGAGCTCTACGAGACGCTGCAGTGCGTCTACCTGTTCTACCGCGACATGCTGGTCCATAAGGCGGCGGGGGACGATTCGCTGTTTATTAATTACGACAAGGCTGATATCATCAAGGCCATGAGCGCGGCCCATACCCGGCGGGGGATCGAGGAGTCTATCGACCTTATCGCCTCGATCAGGCGCGCGGTCGCGGGCAACGCAAACCTCAAGCTGGCGCTTGAAGTGCTTTTCCTGAAGCTGGGAAAAGCGGCGTAACAATGTCATTCTGAGCGCAGCGAAGAATCTTACAGCTTAGTCGTTTTGTTTGTGAGATCCTTCGCTTCGCTCAGGATGACAAAAGTGGCATACAACAGGAGTATTTATGGATAAATTCGTACAGGTGCGGATGCGCGAAGAGGGGCGCATCCATTACTGCAAGATCGGCGATCAGCCGCCGTCGGTCGGCGACTATGTGATCATCGAATCGGAGCGCGGCATGGATTACGGGCAGGTGATCGGCGAGCCGGAGACGGTGCTCGACGAGAACGTCGAAAAGCCGGTGCACAGCATCGTCCGGACGATGTCGGCCGACGATGAGAAGAAGCTCAAGGACAACAAGGAGCAGGCGAAGGCGGCCTACCAGACCTGCGCGCAGAAGGTCGAACAGCACCGGCTGCCGATGAAGCTGGTCGACGTGGAGTACACCTTCGACCACAGCAAGCTGATATTCTATTTCACGGCGGAAGGGCGCATCGATTTTCGGGAGCTCGTCAAGGAGCTCGCTGTCGCTTTTCGGGCGCGTATCGAGATGCGCCAGATCGGCGTGCGCGACGAGGCGAAGATACTGGGCGGCGTCGGCTGCTGCGGACGCGAGCTCTGCTGCGCCAAATTCCTCAAGGATTTCGAGCCGGTCAACATCAAGATGGCGAAGGTCCAGCGGCTGTCGCTGAACCCGAACAAGATCTCAGGGTTGTGCGGCAGGCTGCTCTGCTGCCTGAAGTACGAGTACAAGACCTACAAGACGCTCGAGAAGAACCTGCCCCGCGAGGGAACGATGGTGCGGACAAAGACCGGAGACGGCAAGGTGACCGACCTCAATATCATCAAGCAGACGGTGATCGTCGAGCTCGAGGGAGACCGCTACATGGAGCTGCCCGTCTCGGAGATCACGGTATTGAAGAGGGACGCAGCATCCCAGAAACCGCAGGGAAAAGACCAGCAGGCGCCTTCATCCCCGCCGCCTCCTCCTCAACAGCAGCAACGGCAGCAGCAGAAGAAGGGCGGGGCGTGACATGGCGAAGCGGTTCTATGTTACCACCGCGATCGATTACGTCAACAGCACGCCGCACCTCGGTACCGCCTACGAGAAGGTCGGAGCCGACGTGCTCGCGCGCTACCGGCGGCTGATGGGGTACGAGACCTTCTTCCTGATGGGGACCGACGAGCACAGCCTCAACGTCGAGAAGCAGGCGCGCGCGCAGAACCTCGCGCCGCAGGCCTTTTGCGACCAGATGAGCGAACGGTTCCTGCAGACATGGCGCCGGCTCGACCTCTCGTTCGACGATTTCATCCGCACCACCGAGCCGCGCCACATCCGCACCGTGCAGGAGATCTTCAAGCGCATCTACGACCGGGGCGACATCTATAAGAGCGAGTATAAAGGCTGGTACTGCGTCTCCTGCGAGGCGTTCATGAAGGACAAGGACCTCGAGGACGGCCTCTGCCCGGTACACAAGCGCAAGCCGGAATGGGTGACGGAGAATAACTATTTCTTCGCCCTCTCCAAATATCAGGGGCGGCTTCTCGACCACATCGAGGCGAACCCGGACTTTATCCGTCCCGCGATCAGGCGCAACGAGATCGTCAACGTCATCAAGGGCGGCCTCGAGGACATCAGCGTGTCGCGCTCGTCGGTCGGCTGGGGGATACCGGTGCCGGTCGACGAAAAGCAGGTCGTCTACGTATGGTTCGACGCGCTGATCAACTACGTCACGGGGGCTGGTTTTCCTCACGACCTTGCGCGGTTCGAACAGTACTGGCCGGCGGACGTCCACATCGTGGGCAAGGACATCACCCGTTTTCACTGTATGATCTGGCCGGCGATGCTGATGGCGGCCGGCCTCCAGCCGCCCCGCGGCGTATTCGGCCACGGTTTCGTCTACGTCGGCGGCGGCAAGATGAGCAAGACGGAGGGGCGCTCGGTCGACCCGGTCGAGGCGGCGTCAAAATACGGGGCCGACGCGCTCAGGTATTACCTGATGCGCGAGATCCCGTTCGACCGCGACGGCGATTTCACCTGGGAAAATTTCGAGATGCGTTACAACGCCGACCTCGCGAACGACCTCGGCAACCTCGTCTCGCGGACGCTGTCGATGGTGAAGCGCTACCGCGGCGGGGTCATCCCGAAGCCTTCCGCTCAGGGCGGCTCGCATGAAAGCGACGCCGAACTGGCCGGCGCGGCCCGCGACCTCATGGGGGCTGTCGGCGGGTACGTCGACGAGCTCGATTTTACCGGCCTGCTGGTCAAGGCGTGGAGCGTGATCCAGCTGGCCAACAGGTATGTCGAGGTCAACGCCCCCTGGACGCTGGCGAAAGAGAAGAAAGATGAGCGGCTCGACGCCGTCCTCTACAACCTGTGCGAGGCGATACGCATTGCCGGGATCCTGCTGACGCCGGTGATGCCGGGCAAATGCGCCGAGATCATCGCCCAGCTCGGATTGCCGCCTGTCGAGAAGGGTTTTGACTTTGCCAAGGCGATGACGTGGGGCGTCCTCGCCGGCGGCGCGCCGATCGGCGAGCTCGCGGTGCTGTTCCCGAAGACGGAAAAGAAATAGCAGGGGATAGCTGCCGGTCACCCGCAGTAAAGATCGCTTATTAATGAGATAACGAATAATGTTGATAGACACACACGCACATCTGACCGATCAGGTCTTTGACGGCGACAGGGAGCAGGTCATCGAGCGGGCGGCGGCCGCGGGGGTCGCGCAGATCATCGTTCCCTCGTACGACCTGGAAAGCGCCGGCAAGGCGGTCGAGATCGTGAAGGGGCGCCGGACGATCTTCGCCGCGCTCGGCATCCATCCCAACGACGCGCACCGTTTCGCCGGCGATTACGAGAAAAACTTCTGGGCGCTGTTCGATACAGCGGACAAGATCGCGATCGGCGAGATCGGCCTCGATTATTACCGCGACACCGCGCCCCGCGAAAAGCAGATCGCCGTCTTTCATCTTTTCCTCGCGAAAGCGGTCGAGACGAAGCTTCCCGTGATCATCCACAACCGCGACGCCGACGAAGATATCCTGCGTGCGATCGACCGGTATCCCAAAGGGTCGCTGAGAGGGGTTTTTCACTGCTTCTCGGGTACGCCGGAACTCGCGAGACAGGTGCTGGACCGCGGTTTTTACGTTTCGTTCGCCGGGCAGATCACCTTTCCGAGCGCCGGAGAGCTCCGCCGGACAGTCGGCGAAGTGCCGATCGAAAAGATGATGGTCGAGACCGACTGTCCTTATCTGGCGCCGCAGCAGTACCGCGGCAAGCGCAACGAGCCGGGCTACCTGACGCAGATCGCCGGCGAGGTCGCGCGTATCAAAGGTTTATCGCCGGCCGATATCGGACGGATCACGACGTTCAACGTCACGGACCTCTTCGGGATCGGGGCGCACGACCGCAGCGGAAAGATCGCTTATCAGATCCGAGATTCGCTCTACCTGAACATCACCAACGCCTGCACCAGCGCGTGTAGGTTCTGCGTGCGCTATTACAGCGATTACGTGAAGGGGCACAACCTGCGGCTGCTGGCCGACCCGTCGTACGAGGAGATCGTCGCCGCTATCGGCGACGCGTCCCGCTACAAGGAGGTCGTCTTCTGCGGCTACGGAGAACCGCTTCTTCGCCTCGATGTCGTGAAAAAGATCGCGGCGTCGGTTAAGGCAAAAGGTGTTTCCGTCAGGATCGACACCAACGGCCACGGCAACCTGATCCACCGCAGGACGATCGCCCCAGAGCTGAAAGGGCTCGTCGACGCGATATCGATCAGCCTGAACGCCGACACGAAAGAGAAATATTTCCGGATATGCCAGCCGCAGTACGGCGTCGGCACGTACGATGAAGTGAAGCGTTTCGTGCGCGACTGCAAGGAGGCTATCCCGCGCGTGGCGGTGACCGTCGTGGCGGTCCCCGAGGTCGACGTCGAGGCGTGCAAACGGATCGCCGCCGACGAGCTCGGGGTGGAACTGCGGGTGAGGAAATACGACGATGTTGGGTAATCCAGAATTTACGTGAACGACAATACGGCAAAAGGACATCGTATGAAATACGCGATCGGCATCGACCTTGGCGGGACGAACACGAAGATCGGGCTGGTGAACAGCGCGGGAAAGATCGTCGCCAGGGAGAGTTTCGGGACGCAGGGGTTCCGGGGACAGGAGCCGCTCCTGGGTGAAATGGCGGCCGTCATACGGCGCCTGCTGGACGGATCGGGGATCAAAAGCGCCGATTTTTGCGGTATCGGCATAGGGGTGCCGGGAATTGTTGACAGCGAAAACGGCATAATCTATAATCTCACGAACATTTCCGGGTGGAGGAATGTCCGTGTCACGGAGAAGCTGCGGAAACTGCTGGCGGCGCGTGTCTTCCTCGATAACGACGTAAACCTGATGGCCCTCGGCGAGCTCCATTTCGGGGCGGCGCGCGGCGCGGCGAACGTCATCTGCGTCACGCTCGGGACGGGCGTCGGCGGCGGTATCATTATCGAAAAAAAGCTCTACCGCGGCAGCTCGCTGTCGGCGGGCGAGATCGGACATGTGGTCATCGACCCCGAAGGGCCCGAGTGCGGCTGCGGCAACCGCGGCTGTCTCGAGGCGTATGTCGGCAACCAGCGCATCGTTGACCGGGTCGTCGCGGACATCAAGCGGGGGCAAAAAACTTCGATCGGCAAGCTCGCCGGCGGCGATCTTTCGCAGGTGACGCCCGAGGTGATCAGCAAGGCCGCCGCGCAGAAGGACCGGTACGCGGTCTCGGTGTGGCAGGACGTCGGCAGGTATATCGGCATCGTGTTCGCAGGCCTGACGAACGTGTTGAACCCCGACCGGATCGTCGTGGGCGGCGGCGTGGCTAAGGCGGGGCCGGTGCTGTTCGGTTCCATCGAAAAAACGGTCGGGGAGCTCGCGTTCCCGGTCGCCGCGAAGAAGGCGAAGATCGTGGGGGCGGCGCTCGGGAACGACGCGGGGATGATCGGCGCGGCGACCGTCGCGATGGTCGGCCGCTGACACTATGAAACGGTAAAGGAGCGGATCCATGAAGATATTTCTTGATACGGCGAACATCGACGAAATAAAGAAGGTCAACGATATCGGAATTCTCGACGGCGTGACGACCAACCCGTCGCTGATCGCGAAAGAGGGCAAAGACTTCGAAGCGGTGGTGCGCGAGATAGCGCAGATCGTCGACGGCCCGATCAGCGCCGAGGTGATCAGCCTCGACGGGGCCGGCATGATCGCGGAAGGGCGCAAGCTCTCCAAGATACACAAGAACATCGTCGTCAAGGTGCCGACCACCGCCGAGGGGCTCAAGGCGACCAAGGTGCTCCAAAAAGAGGGGATCCGCTGCAATATGACGCTCTGCTTTTCGAGCTCGCAGGCGCTCCTCTGCGCGAAGGCGGGGGCCAGCTATGTCAGCCCGTTCGTCGGCCGCATCGACGACGTCTCCGGCCAGGGGATGGACCTGATCGGCGAGATCAAGACGATATACGAGAATTACGGCTTCGATACGGAGATCATCGTCGCCAGCGTCCGCCACCCGCTGCACGTCGTCGAGGCGGCGACGATGGGCGCAGATATCGCGACGATACCGTACAAGGTTATCGAGCAGATGATCCGCCACCCGCTTACCGATATCGGCATCGAGCGGTTCATGGCCGACTGGAAAAAGCACGTCGCAAAAAAATAAGGTATCCCCCAGATGCGTTTCCGCACAGCTACGGCAATCATCCTCAGCGTTGCGCTCATCGCGCCGGCCGGCGCCCCCGCATGGGCGCTGCCGTCGCAGGAGACGTCGTTCAAGAAGATCACCCCCCGTATCCCTGTCCCCAAGAAGGAGGGGAAGCCGGGCGCGCCGACCGAAGAGCCGCTCGACTATACCGCCGACAAGATCACCTATGTCCAGGAACAGAACCTGATCCGCGGCGACGGGAACGTCGTCATCACCTGCAAGGGGATGTCGCTTCGCTCGGACCGTATGATCGCGCACCTCGACAGCGGCGACATCTACGCCGACGGCAGCGTGATATTCTCGTTCGGCGGCCAGATATTCACCGGGGAGAAGGTCCATTTCAACTACAAGACGATGATGGGCGATTTCATGAACGGCAGCGGCTTCGTCGATCCCTGGTACAGCAACGGGAAGACGATACGCAAGACGGGCCCCAACGAGTTCCAGGCGACCGACGGCTACATCACCTCGTGCGACTACGAGGACATGCACTACAAGATCAGCGCGAAGAAGCTGTTCATCTACCCCGGCGACCGGATCATCGCGCGCGACGTGGTCTTCTGGCTCGGCAAGGTGCCGATCTTCTGGCTGCCGTTCTTCAGCAGGTCGTTGCGCGACGAGCGCGAGCGGTTCACCCTCATCCCGGGATATAACCGGCGTTTCGGCGCGTTCTTGATGACCGGCACCAACTTCTGGTACGACCCCTACCTGACCGGCACGTTCCGCAACGATTATTACACTGAGCGCGGGTACGGCTCCGGCGTCGACATCCAGTACCAGATACCGGGCGGCCTCGAGAACGGCGGCAACTTCAGCTCGTATATGATCAACGACAAGAATTACGAGCCGAGCCAGCCGAATATCGATCCGGACGGCATGCGCTACCGCGTCGCCTTGAACCATGTCTACCAGGTCACGCGCGACACGCGCGCGGTCGGCCAGTTGCGTCTCCAGGGCGACCCCGACATGATCAACGACTATTTCCGCGACGAGTTCGAGCGGGAGGTTCAGCCGGAAAACTATATCGACATCACGAAGGCGACCGATAAGTACACGCTGACGCTGTTCGCCCGCAAGCAGATGAACAAGATATTTACGGAGCTGGAGCGGCTGCCGGAAGTGCGCTTCTATCTCACCAAGCAGCAGATCGCGAACACCGGGCTCTATTTCTACAACGAGACCACTGGCGGCTACCTCCATTACGTGCCATTGGACCTGGCGGACTACGAGTCGTGGCGCGCCGACACCTACAACCAGGTGTCGTACCCGTTCCGCGTCCTCAAGTTCCTTAACCTCGAGCCGTTCGCCGGCATGCGCAATACGTATTATTCCAGCGCGGTGAATAACAGCGACATCTTCCGCAATATGTTCTCGACCGGCATCGACATGCTGACCAAGGTACACCGCGTCTTCCCGAACGTCTACAGCCCGTTCTGGAAGATCAACAAGATCAGGCACGTCATCGAGCCGCGCACGACTTACACCTATACGCACGACCCGAACTACGAGCCGACCGAGCTCCTGCAGTTCGACGCGATCGACACCCTGTCGCGCAGGAACGATTTCCGGCTCGCGTTCCGCAACAAGCTCCAGACCCGGCGAGAAGACGCCACGGTCGACATATTCGATTACGAGATCTACACGTACTACCATCCCGAGACGAGGACGCCGTCCTACGACCGCTACGGCAACCCGCACGAATTTTCTGACATATACAATTATCTGAAGCTGCGCCCGCTCGACTGGATCGCGGTCGACTTCAAGCTCGCGTACGACGCATACAACAACCTGCTCGACTCGGTCGACACCGACCTGCAGGTGCTCAACGGCGACAAGTGGAACCTGTCGTTCCGCCACCGGTACCAGCCGCTCCAGAACACCTATCTGGTCAACCCCTACTGGAACACCTATTCGATCAACAACTTCGCGGGGAACTTCACGGGCGACAATCCGGAGGGCAACAACCTGATCGGCGTGGAGTTCATCTACAGGTTCAACGCCGACTGGATGGGCAAGGTGTTCTACCGGTACGATTTCGACCTGGGCAAGCTCGAACAGCAGGAATACACGGTCTTCAGGGACCTGCACTGCTGGGAGATGGCGGTGACGTTCAGGGAGCGGCCGCTGCGCGACGATTGGACGCTCTTCGTCGTGTTCCGTTTGAAAGACTATCCGGATATACCGCTCAAGTTCGGCAATTGACCGCTCATAACATGGCAAAGGAGAAACGAATGAATGTTAGCATTATCGGGACGGGATATGTGGGACTAGTGACCGGGACATGCTTCGCCGAGCTCGGGCATCACGTGATGTGCGTCGACAACAACGTCAATAAGATCAAGCAGCTCAAGGCTGGGAAGTCGCCGATCTACGAGCCGGGCCTCGAAGAGCTGATCAGGAAGAACATCAAGAGCAAGCGGCTGATCTTTTCCCAGAGCATCGCGGAGGCGGTAAAGTTCTCCAAGGTGATCTTCGTCGCGGTGAACACCCCGCCGAAGCCGGACGGGACGGCGGACCTCAGCTACGTCGCGGCGGTGTCCAAGGAGATCGCCCTGACGATGGACGGCTACCGACTCATCGTCGACAAGAGCACGGTGCCAGTGCATACCGGCGCGAAGGTCGCCGAGACGATCAAGCGCTACAACCGCCACCACGTCGATTTCGACGTCGCCTCGAACCCCGAGTTCCTGCGCGAGGGGTCGGCGGTCGACGACACCCTGCGCCCCGACCGGATCGTCTTCGGCGTGACGAGCAAGCGGGCGTCGAAGCTGCTGCGCGACATCTACGCCCCGATCAAGGCGCCGATCCTCGAGACCGACGTCGAGAGCGCCGAGATCATCAAGCACGCGTCCAACTCGTTCCTCGCGCTCAAGATATCGTTCGCCAACTCGCTGGCCAACGTCTGCGAGGCGGCCGGGGCCGACGTCGAAGAGGTCGTGACCGGCATGGGTCTCGACAGGCGTATCGGGCGGCTCTTCCTCAACGCCGGCATCGGGTACGGCGGGTCGTGCTTCCCGAAAGACGTTTCGGCCTTTATCAGCATTTCCGACAAGCTCGGCTACGACTTCAAGATCCTGAAGACGGTCGAGGAGGTAAACGCGAAACAGAGAGAGCTGTTCATCAAGAAGGTCGAGGAAACGCTCTGGGTGGTGAAGGACAAGACGATCGGCGTGCTGGGCCTCGCGTTCAAGCCGAATACCGACGACATGCGCTGCGCCCCCGCGATCGATATCATCGAGCGGCTCCAGGCGGACGGCGCGCACATCAGGGCGTACGACCCGCAGGCGATGCATAACGCGAAGTCGATGCTCAGGAACGTGGCGATGTGCAAGAACGCCTACGAGGTGGCGAAAGACGCCGACGCGGTACTGGTGCTCACCGAGTGGGACGAGTTCAAGAAGATCGATCTCGAGAAGCTGCGCTCCTCGATGATCAGCCCGATCCTGATCGATGGGCGGAATATCTTCAGCCCGCGCAAGATGGAAGAGCTCGGATTTATCTATAAAAGCATCGGGCGGAAATAGCAGCCGATCACTACATACGCACCTAACACAGACAAGGATGTGCGGTAATGGATCTGATAGCGATGATTAAATCAAAAAAGGCGAAGGTCGCGGTCATCGGGCTGGGGTACGTCGGCCTGCCACTGGCGGTCGAGTACGCGAAAGCGGACTTCGAGGTGTTCGGGATCGATATCAGCAAGGACAAGATCGCGACGCTGAAGAAGGGGAAGACCTACATCGAGGATATCACAGACCAGGATGTCGCCGAGGTTCTCGGGGTCGGCAGATTCCATCCCACCTGCGATTACAAGGAGCTGCAGAAGGCGGACGCCGTGATCATCTGCGTGCCGACGCCGCTGAGGAAGACGATGGACCCGGACGTGTCGTTCATCGTCGACGCGTCGGAGCGCATCGCCGAGAACTTGAAGGGGCCCATGCTGGTCGTCCTCGAGAGCACGACCTACCCCGGGACCTGCGACGAGGTGGTCCAGCCGATCCTCGAGCGCGGGGACAGGAAGATCGACAGGGATTTCTTCCTCGCCTTTTCGCCCGAGCGGATCGACCCGGGGAATAAGCGCTTCTACACGAAAACGATCCCGAAGGTTATCGGCGGCGTCACGAAGAAAAGCACCGAGGCTGCGCTGTCGCTGTACGGCAATGTGATCGAGAACGTCATCCCGGTCTCGTCGGCGCGCGTAGCGGAGATGGTAAAGCTCCTCGAGAACACCTTCCGCAGCGTGAACATCGGTCTGGTCAACGAGATCGCGCTGATGTGCGACCGGATGGGGCTCGATGTGTGGGAGATCATCGGCGCGGCTGCGACAAAGCCGTTCGGCTTCATGCCGTTCTACCCGGGGCCCGGCCTCGGCGGGCACTGCCTGCCGATCGACCCGATCTACCTGTCGTGGAAGGCGAAGATCCACGGCTTCGAGGCGCGCTTCATCGACCTGGCCGCTCGCGTGAATTCGGTGATGCCGAAATACGTGATGAACAAGACCGCCAAGATCCTCAACGACCATCGCAAATGCATGAACGGTGCGAACATCCTGATCCTCGGCATCGCCTACAAGCGCGACGTGTCCGATGTCCGCGAGTCGCCGGCGATCGACATCATCGGCCTGATGAAGCGGATGGGGGCGAAGATCTCCTATCACGACCCGTTCGTGCCGCGGCTGAACGAAGAGGGGGATATCCTGCACTCGGTCCCGCTGACGAAGGAGACACTGAAGCGGTCGGACTGCGTGGTGATCGTCACCGACCACAGCAGCCTCGATTACCCCTTCGTGGTGGAGCACGCATCAATAGTGTTCGATACGCGCAACGCTTTGAAAAAGTTTGGAAAGAGACAAAACATCGTTAGATTGTAAAATTAACGAGATTCCCCATTCAACTCGTTTGATTTTTAAGAGATGGATGGGGGATTTCTATTATGAGTTAGGAGGTGAGCTTTATGGCAACGTATCTTGTTACCGGCGGCGCTGGGTTCATTGGCTCCAACATAGTTCGCGCGCTCGTCAAAGAGAGACAGCGGGTGCGCGTGATCGATGACCTCTCGACCGGGCGGCTCATCAACCTCGAGCCGCTCTATAAAGAGATCGATTTCTATGAAGGATCTGTAATGGATGCGAAACTTGTTAGAAAGGTGCTTAAAGGCGCCGATTACGTTTTGCATCAGGCTGCCGTCCCGTCGGTCGCCAGGTCTGTCGCAGACCCAATGCGATCGCACGAGATAAATACAACAGGCACGGTAACCGTCCTGAACGAAATCAGGGAACATCCGGTACGCTGCTTCGTGTTCGCGTCGTCGTCATCGGTATACGGTAATATTCCCAAGCTTCCGAAGAGGGAAGAATTTAAGCCTGATCCGCTGAGTCCATACGCAGTATCTAAGCTCTCTGCAGAGTATTACATACGGGCCTTCGCGAACCTGTACAACATCAACGCGGTATGCCTCCGCTACTTCAACGTCTTCGGCCCGCATCAGGACCCCCTGTCGGAATACGCTGCGGTGATCCCGCGGTTCATCAGCCTGATGCTTAAGGGGGAGCGGCCGACGATCTACGGCGACGGCAGGCAGTCGCGTGATTTCTCGTATATCGACAATGTCGTTTCCGCCAACCTGCTCGCGTGCCGGAACGCAAAGAACAGCCGCGGCGCCATCGCTAACATCGCGTGCGGCAAGCGCTACTCACTGCTCGACCTCGTCTGTCTCATCAATACCATTATAGGCGCGGATATCCGCCCCCGGTTCGCCCCTGCGCGCACCGGCGACGTGAAGCACTCGCTCGCGTCGATCGCCGCCGCGAAGAAACTTATCCGCTACAAGCCGCTCGTCGGCTTCCGCGAAGGGCTCGTAAGAACGGTCTCCTGGATGAAAGGATCTCATGAAGCATAGTGTCGAACACCGCACCGTGCCGCTGGTCGATATAGCGGCTCAGCACCGGTCGCTCCAGGAAGAGATCGAGCGGGCGGTCCTGGGCGTCCTGGAGAGCGGAAAATACATCCTCGGCGAGACCGTCGCGAAGTTCGAATGCGAGGTCGCCGGTTACACTGGCGCGAAGTACGCCGTCGGCTGCGCGTCGGGCACCGACGCACTGCTCCTGGCGCTGATGGCGTTCGACGTCAAGGCGGGCGACGAGATCATCACGACGCCGTTCACCTTTTTCGCCACCGCAGCGTCGATCGCGCGGCTCGGCGCCAAGCCGGTCTTCGTCGACATCGAGCCGGACACGTTCAATATCGACCCGGAAAAGCTAGAGAAGAAGATCACGCCGAAGACGCGAGGCATCATGCCGGTCCACCTGTTCGGCCAGACGGCCAACATGGACCATATCATGGCGACGGCCAGGAAGCACGGCCTCTTCGTGATCGAGGACGCCGCGCAGGCGATCGGCGCTACCTATCGCGGCAGGCAGGCGGGGACGATCGGCGACCTCGGCGCCTTCAGCTTCTTTCCGACCAAGAACCTCGGCTGCGCGGGTGACGGCGGGCTGGTGACGGCCAATGACCCGGGGCTGGCGGAAAAGCTGACGATGCTGCGGGTGCACGGCGCGCACAAGCAGTATTTCCACAAATATGTCGGGATCAACAGCAGGCTCGACGCCATACAGGCGGCGATCCTCAGCGTGAAGCTGAAGCGCCTCGACGAGTGGCACCACGCCCGGCGTCGCCACGCGGCGCTCTACCACGAGCTGTTCGAGGGGAGCAAGGTCAGGATACCGCTCGTCAAACCCGGGAACGTCAGCATATTCAACCAGTACGTCATACAGGCGCACGAACGCGACCGGCTTAAGGAGTATCTCGCAGGCAAAGGCGTCTCGACCTTCATCTACTATCCGCTGTCGCTTTCCCTGCAGGAGTGTTTCGCGTATCTGGGGCACAAGAAAGGTGATTTCCCCGTCGCCGAGAAGGCGACCGCCGAGGTGCTCGCGCTTCCGGTCGCCCCCGAGCTGACCGAGGAAGACGTCCGCTACGTCGCCGCGAAAGTTTTGGAGTTTTATCAATAGGTGTCATTCTGAGCAGAGCGAAGAATCCCACAACTTATCGCTTCTGATAATGAGATCCTTCGCTGCGCTCAGGATGACAGGAAAGTAACGAGCCATGAAAATCCTCGTAACCGGCGGAGCCGGGTTCATAGCGTCGCACGTCGTCGACCGTTTTATCGCCGAAGGGCACCGGGTCGTCGTCGTCGATAACCTGTCGCACGGCAAAAGGGCGAACGTCAATCCCAAAGCGTCGTTCCACAAGCTCGACATCGCCAGCCCCA
>JAKLEM010000007.1 GCA_022711655.1 Candidatus Auribacterota bacterium | reverse complement strand
CGATCGTGGTGGTCTCGTACGAGGCGAAATGGAAGAAGACTATCGGGAGCTGGGACCGGCTGATTATCCCCTACCCCTTCACCCCCGCCGTGCTGATCTTCGGCGACCCGATCGAGGTCTCGCCCGACGCCAACGAGAATATGCGGGCCGAAAAGACGATCGCGCTTCGCCGCGAGCTTTTCCGCGTCATCAAGGAGGGGACCCGGACGCTTGGGATCCCCTGCGAACCGCTGGAAGCGGACGAGATCGATCCCCGGGATCCAGCCGAAAATAACACTTGTATTTAATCTCCCTTTACCATACCATATACCCCCGTGTCTGCTTGGGCGGCCACGAAGGTACAGAAGCCGGATTCTGGATGCCGTTCGCGTAATGGATAGTTACGAAGGCTTCTGTCACCTGCTCTGCGGCATTCAGTATATGCGTCCGGCCTATGTCCTCAGTCTGTCCAGACATACCGCATATACATCCATGAAGGGTACAACGGACGCAGTGTGTACAAAGGAGGGGTACCTTGGGTTTACAAGTTTCGGTAAAGGATCTTTTGGAAGCAGGGGTGCACTTCGGCCACCAGACGAAGCGGTGGAACCCGAAGATGCGGAAATTCATCTTTGAGGCCCGTAACGGCATCTACATCATAGACCTGCAGAAGTCGATGGACTGCCTGACGAAGGCGTACGAGTTCCTCAAAGAGGTCGCCTCGATGGGCGAGCCGGTGCTGTTCGTCGGCACGAAAAAGCAGGCGAAGGAATCGATCACCGCCGCCTCGATGAAGTGCGGCATGTATTATATCAACGAGCGCTGGCTCGGCGGCCTTCTGACCAACCACCGGACGATACGCCGAAGCATCGAGCGCCTCAAAACGTTCGAACGCATGGAAAAGGACGGCTCGCTCAACCTGCTCCCGAAAAAGGAAGTATCGGTGATCAGGCACGAGATGACACGCCTCCACAAGAACCTCGACGGCATCAAGGACATGGGCTCCCTTCCGAAGGCGGTCGTCATAATCGACCCGGGCAAGGAGCACATCGCGGTGAGCGAGGCGAAGAAGCTCGGGATCCCGATCGTTGCACTCATCGACACCAACTGCGATCCCGACGGCATCGAATACTGCGTTCCGGGCAACGACGATGCGCTCCGGTCGGTGCGCCTCCTCACGTCGGTCCTGGCGGACGCCGTGCTCGAGGGCAAGGCGTCGATGCGGATCATCAAGGAACGCGCCGAGCAGGAAGCGGCCGCGGCGAAGGCGGCGCGGAAGGAAACGATCGCGGACGTGATCGCGGAGTCTGTGGAGAAGGGCGCACAACGTAAAGGCAAAAAGATCGAACGGGCAGGCCGCGAAGACGCGCACCGCCCGAGGAAATAACGGGAGCCAGACATGAATATCACGCCTGACATGGTGAAGGAATTAAGGGAAAAGACGAACGCCGGCATGATGGACTGCAAGAACGCCTTGAAAGAGGCGAAAGGCGACATCAAGGAGGCGTTCGAGATCATCCGGAAGAAGGGGCTCATGATCGCGGCGAAGAAATCGTCGCGGACCGCAAAGGAAGGGGTCATCGGCAGCTACATCCACATGGGCGGCAAGATCGGCGTCATGGTTGAGGTGAACTGCGAGACCGATTTCGTGGCGCGCAACGAGCGTTTCCAGCAGTTCGTGAAGGACCTTGCGATGCAGATCGCGGCGTCGAACCCCAAGTATGTCTCGAGGGAGAACGTCCCTGCGGACGTCATCGAGAAAGAGCGCCATATATTCTCCGCGCAGGTCACGGGGAAGCCGGAGAACGTCACCGCGAAGATCATCGACGGGAAGATGGAAAAGTTCTACGAAGAGTTCTGCCTGCTGGACCAGATCTTCGTGAAAGACACGTCGAAGAAGATCTCGGAGATCCTTACCGCCATTATCGCCGAGATCGGCGAGAACATCGTCATCAGGCGGTTTGCCCGGATGCAGGTCGGCGAGAGCCTGGAATAACCGATGAAGAAATCTGCCTACAAGCGGATAGTCCTCAAGCTGAGCGGCGAGGCCCTCGAGGGCGAACGCGGCTATGGGATCGACCCGTTGGTGTGCACGTCTATCGCGACGTCGATCAAGGAGATCTGCGGCCTGGGGCTGCAGATAGCCATCGTGATCGGCGGCGGCAACATCTTCCGCGGCCTTGCGGCCGAAGAGAACGGAATGGACCGCGCCACGGCAGACTACATGGGGATGCTCGCGACGATCATGAACGGCCTGGCGTTGCAGGACGCCCTGGAAAAGGTCGGCGTGCCGACGCGCGTCATGACGGCGATCGAAATGAGGCAGCTCGCGGAGCCGTTCATCAGGCGCCGCGCGGTGCGGCACCTCGAGAAGGGACGCATCGTTGTCTTTGTCGCGGGGACCGGCAATCCGTATTTTACCACGGATACCACCGCGGCGCTCCGCGCGAGCGAGATACACGCGGACGTGCTCCTGAAGGCGACGAAAGTGGACGGGATCTACGACGCCGACCCGAACAAGAACCCGAAGGCCGTCATGTTCAAGCGGCTGACGTACCTCGATGCGATCAGGAAGAAGCTGCGCGTCATGGATACGACGGCGTTCTCGCTGTGCATGGACAACAACATACCGATCATCGTTTTCAACATGTTCAAGAAGGGCAACCTCAAGGCGGCGGTGACGGGGGAAAAGATCGGCACTGTCGTCTGCGCGTCGAACGTCAAGGGGATGAAGCTGTAACCATATCCGGAAAGATGAGGAGGTTTGTATGCCGCAGAATATTTTCGGCGAAGTCGAACAGAAAATGAAGAAGACGATAGAGCACGTTCAGAACGAGCTTGCCATGATACATACCGGCAAGGCGTCGAGCGCGCTTGTCGAGAACATACGGGTCGATTATTACGGCACGCCGACGCGGCTGAAAGAGCTGGCGGGGATCTCGACGCCCGAGGCGCGGATGATCGTCGTTCAGCCGTGGGACCAGACGGCGCTTGCGGAGATCGACAAGGCGATCAAGAAGGCGAACCTCGGCTACAACCCCGTCATAGACGGCAAGCTCCTGCGCATCAGGATCCCTGAGCTGAGCGAGGAGCGTCGCCGCGAGATGGACAAGGTGGTCAAGAAGATCGCCGAAGACGGGCGCGTGGCTATCCGTAGCGAGCGCCGTGACGCCAACGAGAAAATAAAGCACCTCCAGAAAGACCACAAGATCACCGAGGACGAGATGTTCAAGTGGGAGAAGATAGTACAGGACAAGACCGACGAGTTTATCAAGGAGATCGACAAGATCCTCACGGTAAAAGAGAAGGAGATACTGCAGGTTTGACGGCATAGCCCATAATCGGGCCGCTAGCTCATCTGGTAGAGCACCACCCTTTTAAGGTGGCTGTGCTGAGTTCGAGTCTCAGGCGGCTCAGTTCGTAGACCCCATCGTCTAGCCCGGTCCAGGACATCGCCCTTTCACGGCGACGACGCGGGTTCAAATCCCGCTGGGGTCGATACGTAGGCGCTGCGAAACCGGTTTTCCGGGGTCGCAGCGCCTTTTGCTTGTATTCACGCCGCGATCTCGATTTGAGTGTTCACACAATGTTCACATTCATTCCGCTCCGGATCGCATATAATAATGGCTACAAAGGGGGAATACATGAGGAAGATAATCATAGGTTTGCTGGCGGTGCTTGTGTGCGGCTCCTCAGCAATGGCAGGTCGTAAAGACGGGATGATACAGATCAAGGGGTCTGATACGATGGTGAACCTGTCGCAGGCGTGGGCGGAGGCGTTCATGCAGCGGAGCCCCGATGCGGTGATCGCGGTCACGGGCGGCGGGTCGGGGACGGGGATATCGGCGCTGATCAACGGGACGTGCGATATCGCGCAGGCGTCGCGGTCGATGACCGAGAAGGAGGTCGGGCTCGCGAAGAAGAACGGCCATGAGCCGAAAGAGTGCGAGGTGGCGATCGACGCCCTCTCTGTCGTCGTCCATCCGTCGAATCCGGTCGCGAAGCTGACGATCGATCAGCTGTCGGATATTTATACCGGCAAGATAACCAACTGGAAAGAGATCGGCGGGAATGACAGGCAGATCGTCGTTTTGTCGCGCGAGCGCAATTCGGGGACGCATGTCTATTTTCTCGAGCATGTCCTGCGACGGGGCAACGCGAAGGGCCCCGAGGAATACGCATCGGGCGTCCTGATGATGCCGTCCAGCCAGGCGATCGCCGACGAGGTCAGCTCGAACCCCGACGCGATCGGCTATTTCGGCCTCGGTTATCTGACCGGGAAGGAAAAGGCGATCGCCGTCGCGAAAGACAGTGCCTCGGAATATGTGTCGCCGGGGTTCGACACCGCGTCGAGCGGCAAGTATCCGGTTGCCCGCGCGCTCCTGATCTATACCGACGGCGAGCCGAAGGGCGCCGTCAAGGGGTTCCTCGATTTCGTGCTCAGCGATGACGGCCAGAAGATCGTAAAGGACCTCGATTTCGTGCCGTTGCCGAAAAAGCAGTAACCGGCGAGGAAAATCCCGAAAGCTGAAACAGGGTCTGTTCATGGATAGAACGCTGCGCAGGACCAAAGAATTCATTGTGGAGGGACTGATCTTCCTGAGCGGGATCACGTCGATCCTTTTTGTGGTCCTGATCTTCGTCTTCCTGCTCAAGGAAGGCCTTTCGCTTTTTAAAGAATATCCTGCCGGCCAGTTCCTGTTCGGAACGGGATGGTATCCCATCTCGGAGCCGCCGCGTTTCGGGATCGTGCCGCTGGTCTGCGGCTCGCTGATCGTCACCGTCGGCGCTATCATGATCGCGGTGCCGGTGAGCGTCGCGGCGGCGCTCTATATCTCCGAGCTCGCGCCGGTGAAGATAAAGGACTTCCTGAAGGCGGGGATCGAGATGCTGGCGGCGATCCCGAGCGTCGTCCTGGGCTTCATCGGGATGGTGACGCTGGTGCCGTTCGTCCGTTCGTTTTTTCACATCCCGACGGGGCTTACCGCACTCTCCGGCTCTATCATGCTCGCCTTCATGGCTATGCCGACGATCATCACCATCGCCGAGGACGCGATCAACGCCGTCCCGAAGCCGTACAAGGAAGGGGCGCTCGCGCTCGGGGCGACGCGCTGGCAGATGATGTACAAGATCGTCCTGGTCGCCGCGTCGCCGGGGATCATTGCCGCTATCATGCTCGGCATCGGGCGGGTGATCGGCGAAACGATGGCCGTCATGATGATCACTGGCAACTCCGCGGTGATACCGCATTCGTTCCTGCAGCCGGTCAGGACGATGACGGCGACGATCGCGTCGGAGATGGGCGAAACGGTCTACGGAAGCGAACACTATTTCGCGCTCTTCGCCCTCGGGATCGTCCTTTTTATAATAACCTTCATTATCAACTTTATCGCGGACCTCTTCCTTCACAGGAAAAAAATATGAGCAGGCGCGCACATATATCGCAGAAGATCGCTTTCTCGCTCCTGTTCCTCTCGACGGTATTTGTCGTCATACCGGTCGTGGCGATCCTCGTTTTCATCGTCAAGAACGGCGTCGGCGCCATCAGCTGGGAGTTCCTGACGTCGTATCCCCGGGCCGGGATGAAGCAGGGAGGGATTTTCCCGGCGATCGTCGGCACGTTCTACCTCGTCTTCGGGGCGATCGCGGTATCGCTGCCGATCGGCGTCCTCGCCGCTATTTATCTCAACGAATATGCGAAGGACACGCTGCTGACCAGGACGATCAAGCTTGCCATCGTGAACCTTGCGGGCGTACCGTCGGTGGTGTACGGCCTCTTCGGCCTGGGCCTGTTCGTCGTCTTCCTCAAGTTCGGCACGTCGATCGTTGCGGGATCGCTTACGCTGGCGATCATGGGACTGCCGGTGATCATCACGACGTCGAAAGAGGCCCTTTCCAGCGTGCCTAAGCAGTTCCGCGAGGTGAGCCTGTCGCTCGGCGCGACGCGGTGGCAGACGGTGCGGCATGTCGTCCTGCCGAACGCGATATCCGGGATCCTGACCGGCGCGATCCTCAGCATCGCGCGCGCTGCCGGCGAGGCGGCGCCGATCCTGTTTACCGTCGCGGCGTTCTATCTGCCGAAACTTCCCCGGTCGGTCTTTGACCAGGCTATGGCGCTGCCGTACCATCTCTACATCATCTCGACGCAGATACCCAACATAAGCAAGCAGACGCAGTACGGGACGGCGCTGGTGCTCGTCGGCCTCGTTTTCATTTTGAACCTCGTCGCGATCGTGATACGGTCGCGGTTCAGGAAGAAGAAGAAATGGTAACCGCAAAAATATCCTGCAAGAAATTGAATGCCTGGTTCGGCAAGGTCCATTCTGTCCGCTCTCTCGACCTGGATATCCGCCCGCACGAGATATTCGGCATAATCGGCCCTGCGAACAGCGGCAAGACGACGTTTCTGCGCACTCTGAACCGGATGAACGACCTCGATCTTCATTTTCGGATGGACGGGGAAGTGCTGCTTGACGGGCAGAATATTTATGCCGACATGACGGCAGAGGCGCTCCGTTCGAAGGTCGGGATGGTCTTCGCCATGCCGATGCCGCTCCCGATGTCGGTCTTCGACAATGTGGCGTACGGGCCGCGGATGCACGGCATGCGTGACCGTAAAAAGCTTGCGGAGATCGTCGAACGGTCTCTTCAGGAGGCGTTCCTCTGGGAAGAGGTGAAGGACCGCCTCGGCATGTCAGGGATGAAGCTGTCGGGCGGCCAGCAGCAGCGGCTCTGCATCGCGCGGACGCTTGCGCTTTCTCCTGACGTGATCCTTTTCGACGAGCCGTGCTCTGGCCTCGACCCGATATCGACGGCGAAGGTGGAAGAGGCGATGCTTATCCTCAAGAAAGAGTATACGATCATCCTGGTGACGAACAATATCAAGCAGGCGGCGCGTGTCAGCGGCAGGACCGCCTTTTTCCTGATGGGCGAGCTGATCGAGCTGGATGCGACCGAGAAGATATTCACCGCGCCGAAAGACAAGCGCACGGAAGATTATATCCTTGGCAGGTTTGGATGAAAAAGATCACTACCGAAGATCTCAACCTATACTACGGCTCCTTTCACGCTTTGAAAGGGATCGGCATGGCGATCGAGGAGCGGCGTATCACCGCGATCATCGGGCCTTCGGGATGCGGCAAGTCGACGCTTGTCCGCATTTTCAACCGGATCAACGATCTCATCGAAGAAGTCAGGATAACCGGCAAGGTGCTCATCGACGGGAGGAATATCTACGAGCCCGATTACGATCTCGTCTCGCTGCGGAAGAGCGTCGGGATGGTCTTCCAGCGGCCGAACCCCTTCCCGCTGTCGATCTACGATAACGTCGCCTTCGGGCCGCGGATCCACCGGATGGCAGGCGAAGGGGATCTCCCGGGGCTGGTCGAGGAGTCGCTGAAAGCGGTCAATCTCTGGGGCGACCTCAAGGACAAGCTGAAGCGTTCGGCGCTCAACATACCGCTCGAGCAGCAGCAGCGGCTTTGCATCGCGCGGCTGATCGCGGTGAGGCCGGACGTGCTCCTCATGGACGAGCCCTGCTCGGCGCTCGATCCCGTGGCGACCTTGAAGATCGAGGAGTTAATGACGGAACTCAAGAAACGGTATACCATTGTGATCGTGACGCATAACATGCAGCAGGCGGCGCGCATCTCCGACGAGACCGGCTTTATGCTGCTGGGCGAGCTGATAGAATTCGACCGGACGGAGAAGATATTCACGGCGCCGTCCGATAAAAGGACGGAAGAATACATAACGGGAAGGTATGGCTGATCGGCGGATACACGCCGATCACCGAGAAAAAGGAGACACGTATGCTGCGGCATTTCGACGAAGAGCTGAGCGCGCTGAACCAGGAGATCATCAAGATGGGGAGCCTTGTCGAGGAGGCGATATACCGGTCGGTTGAATCGCTGAAGCAGCAGGACAAGAAGATAGCGAACGCGGTTATCGCTGACGACGAGAAGATCGACGAGCTGGAGCTGAGGCTCGATGAGATGTGCCTCGACCTGATCGCGCGACGTCAGCCGGTCGCCGCCGACCTCCGGTTCATCGATACGGCGATGAAGATCACCACCGATCTCGAGCGGATGGCGGACCTCGCCGTCGATATCGCCGAGCGGATGCTGGAGATCGCCGACCAGCCGCTCCTGAAGCCGCTGATCGACATCCCGAAGCTGGCGGTGATCGCGCAGAATATGACAAAGGGGAGCATCGACGCCTTCGTCAAGCGCGACGTCGAGATCGCGAAAAGGACGCTGCAGATGGAGAACGAGGCGGACAAGCTGCGCAACGCGGTGCAGGACGAGCTGGTGAACAACTACATCGTCAAGGACGGCTCGACCGCTCCGCGCGCGATACCGCTGCTCCTGGTCTCCCGCCACCTCGAGCGGATATGCGACCACGCGACGAATATCTGCGAGGACGTCGTCTACATGATCAAAGGCGAGGTGGTGAAGCACCACCTGTGGAAGCTCGAGCAATAGCGAGAAACGGTGCGCATCCGGACGGTTCTTCGCCGTTCCGAAATTTTATTTCATGAACGCCATTGCAGGGAGTTTAAAGCGTGGTGAGCAAGCAAAAGATCCTCATCATCGAAGATGACAAGAATATCTCCAAGCTGGTCCGTTACAACCTTGAGAAGGCCGGATACGACTGCGCAGCGGCGCTGTCCGGCGAAGAAGGGCTGAAGCTACTCGGCAAAGAGCGGTTTGACCTGGTGCTCCTCGACATCATGCTCCCCGGTATGGACGGGTTCGAGACGTGCCGCGAGATCAGGCAGCGTGAAGCGCTGAACGGAATACCGGTCGTCATCCTGACGGCGCGGGCGCAGGAGGTCGACCGGATCGTCGGGCTCGAGCTCGGCGCCGACGACTATGTCGTCAAGCCGTTCAGCCCCCGCGAGCTGATCCTGCGGATCAAGGCGATCCTGCGCAGGGGCAAGGCCGAAGAAGCGGCCAAGGACATATTGAAAGCGGGGACCCTGACGGTCGACATCCCGCGGCACACGGTGACGGTGCACCACCGTCCGATAGACCTCGCCCCGATGGAGTTCAAGCTGCTGGCGACGATGATGGGGCGGCGCGGGCGCGTCCAGACGAGGGAAAAGCTCCTGTCCGATGTGTGGGAGTTTGACGCCGAGATCGATACCCGCACGATCGATACCCATATCAAGAGGCTGCGCGAGAAGCTCGGCAAGGCGGGAGAGCTGATCGAGACGGTCCGCGGGCTCGGTTACCGGTTTGCCGAATAATAATAGGGAAGGGGAGAGGCGATGAGGATCAGCATTCACTGGAAGCTGACGGCGGTCTTTTTCGGCGTTTTCGCGGTCGTGCTGATCGTCATTTACGCCTACCTCCAGCCGCACCTGAAAGAGCATGTCGTCAGGCAGTACGAATCGACGCTCCGGAAGGAGATCTCCCTGAACCGCGACCTGCTCGAGGCGACGATCGGTTCCCGGCTGACGGGCGCGCAGGCGGACCTGCTTGCCGACACCATCGGCAAGGACCTCCAGGTTCGCACGACCATCATCGCGACTGACGGCGCCGTCGTCGGCGATTCCGAGCTCGATACCGCGCAGCTCGCGAAAGCGGAGAACCATCTCGAGCGCCCTGAAGTACAGAGCGCCCTGAAGACGGGGTTCGGCAGGAGCGAGCGTTACAGCCGCACGCTCAAGAAGCAGATGCTCTACATGGCGCTCCCGCTGGCGGCGGAGAGCGGCTCCTCCCGCTGGATCGTGCGCGTGGCCGTCCCCGTGGCGGATATCGCGTCCGTGGAAGTCAATGTCCAGAAGATCATCGTCGCGGCGGTTATGATCGCTCTGGCGGCAAGCATCCTGCTGAGCGTCCTGATCTCCTTCTTTATATCGAAGCCGCTCTCGGAGATGGCGGCCGTCGCGCGGCAGATGGCGCGCGGCGATTTTTCACGCAGGGCCTATGCCCGGACGTCGGACGAGATCGGCGACCTCGCGGCCGCGTTGAGCTATATGGCCGATGAGATCAAGGCGACGGTCGGCAAGGTCACCGGCGAGCAAGCGAAGCTCGAGGCGGTCCTCTCGAGCATGGCCGACGGGGTCATGGTGACCGATGAGAAGGGCAGGATCGTCCTGATCAACCCGTCTCTCAGGAGGATGCTGCTGGTCGACGAGGCGCCCGAAGGGAAGACGCCGATAGAGGTCATCCGTAACGCGGCGGTGCAAGAGATCGTCAGCAGGACGCTCGGCGGTTCGGGCGGAACTGCCGCCGGCGAGATACAGATCGTGCAGCCGCACGAGCGCTCCCTGAAGGTCAACGGCGTTTCCGTCACGCGCGCCGGTAAGGTACGCGGCACGGTCCTGGTGTTCCACGACATAACCGAGCTGAAGCGCCTGGAGCGCGTCAGGCGCGATTTCGTTGCGAACGTGTCGCACGAGCTCCGTACGCCGATCGCGAACATCCGTGGGTATGCCGAGACGCTCATGAGCGGCGCGCTCGAAGACAAAGAGCACGCGAAGGACTTTCTCTCAGTGATCTATCAGGAGAGCGGACGGCTGGCCCGGCTCATCGAGGATATCCTCGACCTTTCGAAGATCGAGTCGGGTGCGATGACGCTCGCCTGCTCGGCTATCCCGGTCGATGCGCCGCTCCGGCGCGCCTGCGTCATCGTTGAGAACCAGGCGCGGCAGAAGTCGATCGTTCTCAGGACGGAGATCCCCGAGGGACTCCCGCAGGTGAAGGCCGACGAGATGCGCCTGTCGCAGGTCTTCGTCAACCTTCTCGACAATGCGATCAAGTTTACGCCGGAAGGCGGGACGGTGACGGTCAGTGCCGTTCACGACGGCGCGTTTATCCGGATCGATGTCATTGATACCGGCATCGGGATCCCGGAGAAAGATCTCCCGCGTGTCTTCGAGCGCTTCTACCGCGTCGATAAGGCCCATGCGCGCGACCTCGGGGGCACGGGCCTCGGCCTTTCTATCGTCAAGCACATCGTCACCATCCACGGCGGCGATATCCGCGTCAGCTCGATGCCCGGCCGAGGCTCCACCTTCAGCTTCACCATCCCTCTCGCATAAGCGGCAAGATAACCCTTTTATAGACGCTTGTTCTGAAGTAGACCCTGTCAAATCCGCTCAATCAGCACTACCATCCTGTTCACACACAGTTCACGTTCCCTCCGTCCATTTGCCACACTGCCGCGGCATACTGTGGGCAAACTAAAAGGAGGACGTGTATGAAAAAGGCGGTTGTGGTGGTGTTGAGTGTTGTGTTGCTGGTCATGGGGCTCAAGAGCGCGGCGACGGCGGGGGAGATCGACGTGCTCGTCCAGAAACTCGTCGACAAGAAACTCCTTACGAAGAACGAAGCGAAGATCATCATGGAGGATACGAAAGAGGATGTCGTGAAACAGAATGCGTCCGGCAAGAACGAGATGCTCCCCAAGTGGGTGCAGACGATGAAGTGGAACGGCGACTTCCGCCTCAGGAACGAGTGGCGGCAGAACCCGGGGATCGTCCCGAACCTCGCCGGCGACAACCGTCTCAGGTTCCGGGCGCGCGTCGGGTTCACCAGCGACATCAACAAGGAGACGACGTTCGGTTTCCGGCTCGCCAGCGGCTCGGCGACTGACGCGACGTCGACCAACCAGACCATGGGGACGATGTTCACGTCGAAATATATCGGGATAGACCAGGCGTATCTCGAATACCGGCCGGGCTGGTTGGTCAAGAACCTGAAGGTGATAGGCGGGAAGATGCCGAACCCGCTCTGGACGACCGATATGATCTGGGATCCGGACGTCACGCCGGAAGGACTGGCGCTGAAATATGAACATCCGTTGACGAAGGACTTCAAGCTGTTCGCCAACCTCGGCGGCTTTGTCTACAACGACCTGTTCGGCACGACCTACGCGGGATCGACGATCGTCCCGGCGGAGACGTCAGCCGCATACATAGTGGTGCCGCAGGCCGGCTTCGACTACCGCGTCATGGAGAACCTGTCGGCGAAGGCGGCCCTGGCATACATGAACGTCTCCAACCTGGCGAACAACCCGGTGATGACCGCCCAGGGAGGCGGGCCCCGGGGTAACACCGTCTATTACAAGGTGCCGGTCGCCGATTCGAACGCCTATTACAAGTATGGGTTCGACATCATAAACCCGACGGTGCAGATCAGCACAAAGGCGTTCGATGTGCCGATAAGGCTGATCGGCGATTACGCCCACAACACCCAGGCTCCCGACCACAACGACGCCTGGCAGCTGGGCGGCATCGTCGGCGAGGCAAAGAAGGCGCGGGAGTGGGAGATCGGCTACTTCTATCGGCGCGTCGAAAAGGATGCGATCATGGGCGAGCTGAGCGACTCCGATTTCGGCTACGGTGTCTATAGCAACCTTGCCAGCAACACCGCCTACAGCGGTGGCACGGGGCATTTCGGCCATATCCTGTCGCTCAAGTATAACATCACCGATAACTGGTCGGTCGGGGGGAGGTTCACCGCCGCATGGAATATCGGCGTGAATAACGTCTATCGCGACCAGTCGCGTTCCAGCAACATGACCGTGGCGAACCAGCCCGATTCGCACAAGCCGGTTGGCGGCATCCTGCTCGACACGATCTGGAAGTTCTAATAAGGGACAATTGAAGCATACAAAAAAGGAGAAAACATCATGAAGAAGCTGATTGTAGCGGGTCTCGGGATAGCGATGATAGCGTCTATGGCATTCGACGCGGCGGCGAAGCAGAAGTATGTCCAGGTCAAGGGCTCGGACACGCTGATCAATATGATGCAGAAGCTCGCCGAGGTCTACATGGCGGAGAACCCCGGCAAGGCGGTGTCGGTCACCGGCGGCGGCTCCGGCACCGGGATCGCATCGATCATCAACGGGACGGCCGATATCGCGAACGCGTCGCGGCTGATGAAGGACAAGGAGATCCAGCAGGCCGTCCAGAACAACGTCAACCCGGTGCGCGTCGTGGTCGCGCTCGACTCGCTCTGCATTGTCGTTAACCCGAACAACCCGGTACAACAGCTCACCGTAGAGGATATCGCGAAGATATACCGCGGAGAGGTGGCCAACTGGAAGGAGGTCGGCGGCGAGGATCTCAAGATATCGCTCTATGGCCGCCAGCCGAACTCGGGGACGTACGACTTCATGAAAGACGACATCCTGAAGAGCGACTACTCGCCGAAGATGCGGCAGATGAACGGCAACGCCCAGATCATCGAGGCGATCAAGGCTGACAGGTCGGCGGTCGGCTACGTCGGTGTCGGGTACGCGAAGGAGGCGGGCGGGATCGGCGTGGCGAAGGTGGCGGCGAAAGTGGGCGGTACCTACTACGACCCGTTCAACACCGAAGACGTCAAGAACGGCAATTACCCGATCACGCGGCCGCTCCAGCAGTACATTAACGGCCAGGCGGCCGGCGACGTAAAGGAGTTCATCCAGTTTGAGTTGAGCCCGAAAGGGCAGGAGATCGTGGAAAAAGAAGGGTTCTTCGCGATACCCGAAGAGTACAAGGATGTGAACAAGAAGGCGGGCCTGTAAGCGGGAGAATGATCTACGGCAGGGGACAGGCATGCCTGTCCCCTGCGCGTATCACGTACATATGAGAAAGAACGCTAGACACAACCGGCTCAAAGAAGAAGCGATCAGGCTATTGCTTTTCTCCAGCAGTATCACTGTGGTGATCCTGCTGGCGGGGATATTCCTGCTTCTCCTGATGAAGGCGTTGCCGGCATTTAGGGAGATATCTGCCGGAGAATTCTTCCTGACGGGCGTATGGGACCCCACGGGTTACGAGCGGTCCCATTACGGCATCCTCGCCATGATCAAGAGCACCGTCATGGTGACGGCAGGCGCAATGGCGATCGCCGTGCCGCTCGGAGTCGGGACGGCCGCCTTCCTCAACGAGATCGCGGGACCGCGCCTGCGGGAGGTGCTGAAACCGGTCATCGAGATCCTGGCCGGCGTGCCGTCGGTGGTGGTGGGCTTTCTCGGGATCGTCTTGTTCGGCCCGATGATCGCGAAGCTCTTCGGGATACACAGCGGTCTCAACGCCATGAACGGCTCTCTGCTGCTTGCCATCATGTCCCTGCCGACGATCATCAGCATTTCCGAGGACGCCCTCAACGCGGTGCCCGTCTCGTTCAGCGAGGCGTCGTTCGCCCTCGGCGCGAACCGGTGGCAGACGCTGGTGCGGGTGAAGATGCCTGCGGCGGTCTCGGGGGTCATCGCGGCATGCATGCTGGGGATGGGGCGCGCGATCGGTGAGACGATGACGGTCCTGATGGCGACCGGATGCGCCATTGCGATGCCGGTGAGCTTCCTCGATCCGGTTAGGACGATCACCTCGGCTATCGCGATCGAGCTGGGAGAGGTCGCGTTCAACTCGACCCATTATTACGCTCTGTTCGCGGTCGGCCTCGTCCTCTTCTGCATGACGTTCGCCGTGAACATGGTGTCGGATGTCATCCTGCACAAATACCAGAGCCTGCAACGATGAAGAAGAGCATCCTTTCGCAACGTTTGGGTTTCTCGCTCCTGACCGCCTGCACGGCGGCCGTGGTCGGTTTTCTCGCCATCATCCTGTGGGATATCGTGACGAAAGGCGCCGGGAGCGTCACCTGGAAGTTCCTGACCGATGCGCCGCGCGACGGGATGACGCAAGGCGGGATCATGCCGGCGATAGTCGGGACGTTCTTTGCCACGACGATCACGACCGTGCTGGCGCTGCCCCTGGGCTGCTGCGTCGCGATCTACCTCAACGAATACGCGAAGGACACGGCGATAACGAGGCTGATCAGGGTGACGATACGCAACCTTGCCGGCGTCCCCTCGATCGTGTACGGTCTTTTCGGCGTCGTTCTGTTCGTCCAGGGCCTGCGTCTCGGCACATCGATCCTCTCGGCGGGGCTGACGCTCGGCCTGCTGACATTGCCGTGGACGATCACCGCCTCGGAAGAGGCCTTGAAAACGGTCCCCGCATCGTACCGGGAAGGGGCGTTTGCGCTCGGGGCGACCAAGTGGCAGGCGATATATACCAACGTACTGCCCTATGCGTTCGGCGGGATCCTTACCGGCGCGATCCTGGGGATAGCGCGCGCGGCTGGCGAGACGGCGCCGATCCTATTTACCGGCGCGGCGTTCTACCTGCCCTTTCTGCCCCGGTCCGTGTTCGACCAGTTCATGGCGCTGCCCTACCATCTCTACATTCTCTCGACGCAGCACCATCAGATCGAGAAGGTGCGGCCGCTCGCGTACGGCACGGCGCTGGTGCTCCTTGGGTTGGTTCTTGGCATGAACCTTATTGCGGTGATCATCAGGTATAAGATCAGAAAGAATACAAAGGCGGTGTGATCATGGACAGCCAAGACAAGATAAGCGTCCGTAATCTCAATTTCTACTACGGGCAGGTGCGCCGCGTCACGAACGTGACGATAGACATCAAAGCGAACCAGGTGATCGGGATCATCGGGCCGTCGGGGTGCGGTAAGTCGACGTTCCTGCGCACGCTGAACCGTATGAACGACCTTATCCTGGGGGCGCGGGTGGAGGGGATGGTCCTGCTGGACGGGGAGGACATATACGACCCCGAGGTCGACGTCGTCGACGTGCGCCGGCGCGTCGGGATGGTCTTCCAGAAATCGAATCCGTTCCCGAAGTCGATCTACGAGAACGTCGCCTACGGCCTGCGGATCGGAGGCGTCCGCGAGAAAGACTTCATCGCCGAGCGGGTGGAGAAGAGCCTCCGCGACGCGGCGCTCTGGGAAGAGGTAAAGGACCGGCTGGACGACAACGCGATGCGCCTCTCCGGCGGCCAGCAGCAGCGGCTCTGCATCGCCCGCGCTCTCGCCATCGAGCCGGAGGTCCTTCTGATGGACGAGCCGGCGTCGGCGCTCGACCCCACGGCGACGCTGAAGGTGGAAGAGCTTATCCAGGAGCTCAAGAAGAAATATACGATCATCATCGTGACGCACAACATGCAGCAGGCGGCGCGTATCTCGGACTTCACCGCCTTCTTTATGCTGGGTGAGCTGGTGGAGTTCGACGAAACGAAGCAGATGTTCACCAAGCCGCAGAAGAAGATCACCGAGGAATATATAACCGGCAGGTTTGGGTGATGCAGGGATGAAAGGGAGTATGAACATTAAGGCCGTAAAGAAAATGCGCATGTTCGCCGTATGTATGCTTGGGCCGCTGTTCTGCTGTGCCATGCCGGTATCGGCGGCGGCGGACCCCGCGCAAACCCGCTTCGTCGTCCGGGTCGCGGGCATGGACGGCAGGACGTACGACTACGCGGAATATATTGTCCCGTTCGACGGCGGCTTCGGCGAGCCGCAATTGCTTGAACGGGAGGAATCGAAGGACGATACAAAGATGTATACCCTGCTCGAACGGCGGCGAGAGAAGAACACCGAGTCGCGCGAGGCCGCGCGGCTTGACGCCCTCGCAAAGGCCCTGACGGCGCGGAACGCCGCGGCAGTGCAAAAGATCGTGAGCGCCGTGGACAAGTTCACCGACGAATACGCCGTCCCCGACGACCGGTACGACGTGAACTCGTCGAACGACCGGAGCGTCCTCACCTTTGTCTCTCCGGTATCGCTGCGGACGAACAGGCAGCTCACGTTCGCGGCGACGCAAGCCGACCGGCATCCGTACCTGATCGACTTGAAGACGCTGGAGGCGGTCGAGCTTCCCGTGCAGATATCCGGCGCGGCACAACACGTCAATTTCAGGTTCCGCTGGAGCCCTGACGGGAGATATCTCGCATATAAGATACGCCGCGACACGATCGGTATCTTTGATTTGCAACGCAAGCAGATGGCGAAGGAGGTGCGGTGCGTGGGGCAGATCGACGACATGGTGTGGAACGAAGCGGGGGATGCGCTGGCGGCCACGGTTCTCGTCTCGGCGCCGAGTTTCCGCAAGGTGACCGACATCATCAGGACGGCGAAGAGCCGCGAAAGCGAATCGCGCCACGTCGTGCTGAAGGTGGTCGATCTTGCGGGAGGTGACAACCGGGAGCTGACGCTGGCTCGTTATGTCCGCGGGGCGCGCACGTCGGTCGAATGGGTGACGAAGCCGGTTGTTGTTGCGCGGCCGCCCGCGGAGTAAAGGTGCAGACAGGGGAACGATGAAGCCAAAGGTATTGTTCGTGTGTGTTGAGAACGCCTGTCGCAGCCAGATGGCGGAGGGGTTTGCTCGGCTGTATGGGAGCGGCATGATCCATGCGTACAGCGCAGGCTCGCGCCCGGCACCACGGGTGAACCCCGATGCGGTACACGTGATGTCGGAGATCAAGGTGGATATAGGCAAGCAGTCGCCGAAAGCCATCGTTGATGTCCTGGGGCATAATGTCGATTACATCGTGTCGATGGGATGCGGCGACGCATGCCCGCGCCTTCCCGGGACGATCCATATTGAGTGGAAGATCCCCGACCCGAAGGGCAAGGACCTCGATTTCTTCCGCGACGTCCGCGACCTGATCGCCATGAGGGTCAGGGAACTTATCATTGATATCACGCCCCCCACCACGCAAAGGAGACGGCATGCAGAGACATTTTGACAACGAACTGGATCATCTGAACGGAGAAATCATCAGGATGGGCAGCCTGGTCGAGGAGGCGATCCACAAATCAGTGGAGGCGCTCAAGAACCGCGACGAGTTCCTCGCGCAAGAGGTCATCGAGGCAGATATGGCGGTCGATGAGCTTGAACTCGCCATCAGCGAAGAATGTCTCGACCTGGTCGCGCGACACCAGCCGGTCGCAGCGGACCTGCGTTTCATCGATGCCGTACTCAAGATCGCCACCGACCTCGAGCGGATGGCCGACCTCGCCGTCGACATCGCGGAGCGTGCGGTCGAGCTCGCGGGCCAGCCGCTTCTGAAGCCGTTGATCGATATTCCCAAGCTGGCGGTGCTCGCCAAGCAGATGACGAAGGGAAGCATCGAAGCGTTCGTGCGCCGCGACGCCGGGCTTGCGAGGAGGATATACCTGATGGACGATGGTGCCGATGCGCTGCGCACCGCGGTCCAGCAGGAATTAATCAACGGCTATATCATGAAGGATTGCATGACCGCTCCGCGATACATCCCTCTCCTCCTGGTTGCACGCTTTCTCGAGCGTATTTGCGACCACGCAACGAATATATGCGAAGACGTTATCTATATGGTCAAGGCGGAGGTCGTGAAACACTGCCGCGCCTCCCGTCCTTAAGACCGAAATCGCATCGATTCGCAATCCCATCAGATTCGTAGAAAAGACGTGAAATTCTCCCCGACTTGTGAGAGACTATACGGGCATTTCCCTTACTGATGCATATCCCAGCAAAGGAGCCCGTATGATCCTCAGATTCTTCGTGAAAGAAGCCAATTTCTTCGATCTCTTCGAGAAGCAGGTCCAGTATGCCGTCGATGCCGCCTCCGCTTTCAAGGAGATGATGTCCCGGGGCCTCATCGACGACGCGGCGCTCAGGAAGATCCGCGACATCGAGCATGCCGGCGACGACGCGACGCACATGATCTTCGACCAGCTTAACAAGACGTTCATTACTCCGTTCGACCGCGAGGACATCCACGCCCTTGCGAAAGAGCTCGACAACGTTATCGATACGATCAACACGATCGTCAGCCGGATGGTGATCTACAAGCTGACCGCCGGTAACAAGAACATGATAGAGTTCTCGCTCGTTATCGAGGAGTCGGTCAGCGCGGTTGCGCGGGTCATCAAAGGGATGCGCGACATGCGAAACCTGTCCCAGGTGATGGACTCGTGCGTCGAGATAAACCGGCTGGAGAATGTTGGCGACTCGATGCGCGACCGCGTGTTCGGCGAGCTGTTCGATACCGAGAAAGACCCGATCACGCTCATCAAGTGGAAAGAGATCTACCAGGAGGCGGAGACGGTCCTCGACATTTGCGAGGATGTCACGCACGTGGTGGAGACGATACTGGTCAAACAGGCATAGGCCTCCATGACGTTCGACATCCTGTTCCTCATACTTCTGGCGCTTTTTTTCGATTTCCTGAACGGGTTCCATGACTCGGCGAACTCGATCGCGACGATCGTGTCGACGCGCGTCCTTACGCCGCGGCTGGCCGTCCTATGGGCCGCTTTCTTCAACTTTATCGCCGTTTTTTTCTTCGGGCTCCATGTCGCCACAACGATCGGCAAGGGGATCATCGACATCGCGATCATCGACAAGGGGATCATCTTCGGGACGCTCGTCGGAGCCTGCGGCTGGAATATCATCACCTGGTATTTCGGCCTCCCGACCAGCTCGTCGCACGCGCTGATCGGCGGGATGATCGGCTCGGCTATGGTGAAGACCGGCTCGTCGGCGCTGGTTTATTCCGGGATCATTAAAACCGTTGCCTTTATTTTGATTTCGCCCGTCCTCGGGATGATCCTGGGGGTATTCTTCGGTACGCTGGTCTACTGGCTGTTCCGGAATAAGGCCCCCATGAAGGTCGACCACCTTTTTCGCAAGGGACAGCTGCTGTCGGCCGCTTTTTACAGCATGGGGCACGGCGGCAACGACGCTCAAAAGACGATGGGTATCATCGCGAGCCTCCTCTTCAGCGCGGGGATGATGCACGGGAAGTTCCATGTGCCCTGGTGGGTGATCGTCCTCTGCTACAGCGCGATCGCGATGGGGACGATGTTCGGCGGTTGGCGTATCGTCAAGACGATGGGGCAGAAGGTGGCAAAGCTCAAGCCTGTCGACGGCTTCTGCGCCGAGACGAGTGCTGCGGTAACCCTCGTGATCTCGTCGGCGTTCGGCATCCCGGTCAGCACGACGCACACGATCACCGGCGCTATCATGGGGGTCGGTTCGCTCCGCCGGCTCTCGGCCGTGAAGTGGGGAGTTGCGAGGACGATCGTGTTGGCGTGGGTCCTGACGATACCGTGCTCGGCGGTGATAGCTGCTATTGCTTACGCCCTGGTAAGCGATCTCGTTCATCTGAGATAGGCCCTTTAGGCGTCTGTATCAGTTTCCATTCACGTGTATTACGCATTAGCTTTCCTCATCCGATTTGCATCTGTGGACTTACCCTAGCAAAGCAGGCCCGCTCTCTTGACATGCCTCTCTTTTTGAGTTATAATTACGTTGGGCATATAAACTTACAAAGAGCCGTCTTATGAAGAGCATTTGTAGATATCAGAGAGTGCTTATTGCGCTCATGGCGTTCGTGTTCCTGTTGGACGGCAGTCTGCCCGTGAAGCTGCTTGCCGATCAGGCCGAGCTCCTTGCCCCTTCCTCGTTCACGCGGCAGATCTCTCCCGATGAATATGGCACGTATCATGAGCTCGTCAAGACGGACAGGGACCGGAAAGGAGCCGATAACGCCACAACCCTCCTTATGAACGACCTCCTCGGCCTCCGCGGCGAGGCGATACCGATCAGGCGGCGCGATTACGACCGGTTCCAGGACGGCTTCGTACCTGCGGTCCCGAAGACGGCTGTATCGGGCATGATCGACGACCACGGCAGGGTCATGATCGAGACGGAGGCGGACAAGCCGTTTTGGCAGGATAAGAAAAAGGCGTTCCGCGAGAAGCTGCTCAGGGTCCTGCGCCGTAACGCCGTCGCGTCGTACCGCGGCATCCTCAAAGAGGTGAAGTTCCGGATCGTCGAGAACAACTATAACCTGGTGAGCACCGAGCGGACACCGGAAGGGGTATACGAGATCGTCATCGACCGGGTGCTTTTCGAGCTCGACGATGTCAACGTCTACCCCCTCGTCAAGCTGGCACTCAACCATGAGTTCAATCATTCGCTGCTCCACCAGGAGATCACCGGCCGGGTCCCCGACCCGCTGGCCGCCGAGATCGCCGTACTCCTTTCCGACCTGACGATGTTCTCCGGCCTCGGTGACCGGTACCAGCGCGATGTCCGCAGGGCGCTCGCCGCTCTCGAGGCGAAGGGGTATGTGACTGCGCCATACGCGGCCTTCCTGGAGGCCGCCGGCCGTAACATGAAGGTCCGGGTAGAATACGCGTACGACCTCACCACAGACGCGGCGGTCAGTCCCGCGCTCCGCAGGAGGGTGTCCGAGCTGCAGAAACACTACCGGGGGCAGAACGGCAGCCGGCGCTATATCGACTACCGGCGCGACATCGACGGGTTCGCCTACTCGTCGCTCCGGCCGATGCCGACAACGCTCAAGGGGTATTTCGCCGCCCTCGAGAAGATGTTCGCGGAGCCGATCTCGATCGTCCGCGAGGTGACGCTGCCCCGCCTTTTCGCCGACTTCGACGTCCGCAAACTCAAGACGGGCGACGCCGTCGACCTCAAGCGCGAGAAGAAGATCATCGAGGAAACGATACCCAAGCTCGAGGCGATCGGCGGCGAGCTGGTCAGACAGGAGTTCGAGCGGGTCCTCACCGTGGCCGACTACACGATGGACATCAAGACCGCCGTGGCGCAGGCGCTTCTGCGCCTCCCCGGGTACAAGTCGCTCCAGATGATCCGCAACCCGTTCTTCGGCAGGGAGATCATCAACCACCTGAAACAGGTGAAGGCGATCGGCGGACTCACCTTCATGCCCGACCGGCGGTTCCGCGACATCAGCTTCAAGATCATGCTGCTCGGAAAGATGCGGGTCTCCAGCGCCGCGCAGTACCGCGATATCCGCGCGGAGATCGCCTGGTGGACTCTCCTGGCCAGGAACAGGGCCGCGGAGATCGAGGAGATGGCGCTGAAGAAGCAGGTGATGGTGGCCGACTACCGCAATTTCAAGCGGCTGCACGAGATCTGCATCGCCTCGATGGAGAGCCTCAAGGAGAGGCTCAGGGACTACCTCGGCCCCGGTACGCAGGAGGAAGGCGAATGGCTCGCGAAGTGCTCGCTGCCCGAGTATCCCACCGTCCTCCCGCCGACCGCACGCGGAGAGGAGCGCGACGCCGCCGATGCGTTCGACCGGACCCGGCAGGCGGTCGCCGGGGCGCTGAAGGACTCGTTCTTCATCAGGGAGTCGCTGTTCGTCATCGAGGGGATCGTCCTTCAGGACGAGGCGATCACCAAGGTCGAGGTGAGTTATTTCGCGAAGGGCGAGAGCAAGATCAATTACCGGATCGCCGTCACGACCGATGACGGCGATACGTATGTCATCCTGGCGAACTGCATCAACCCGAACACCTTCACCGGTTTCCCGTCGTTCGACGCCAAGCGGCTCAGGATGGTCGAGAACGAGAAGCTCCACCTGATGTCGATCGGCCAGCCGACCGTGGAGATCATCGGCGGCGACTGGAATGTGGACGGCATCCACCTCTGGACGGAGGAGTTCCTCGACGGCAAGACACTCGACGATTACGTCGAGGAGAAGAGCTCTCTTCCCGAAGAGGAGTTCCGTGCGACGTGGCAGATGCTGGTGCGCAAGCACGCCAGGATCGAGTTCGAGCTGTACGAGAAGAGCCAGCGGACGCTCGCCAACTACGACGCCCACGGCGGCAACAGCAACTGGGTCGAGGACGAATGGGGCATGGTCTCCGGCAGGATCAACGATATCGGCGAGCTGACGACGGCACCCGACCCGAGCAAGCTCGTCCTTTCGCTGTTCAAGCTCAGCCTCAAGATCGAGGCGGACTATTATAAACGGCTCAAGGGCTCGACGCGCGTCGCCGACGTGTGCGACGGAGTCCTGGACGCGCTGGGCGAAACGGAGGGGATTAAGGTGCTGCAGGCGGTCGTCGCAGGGGGAGAGCCGATGACGGCGTACCTTCCCGTGCACATAAAGAAGATGGACGTCAGGGAGGAGATCGCCCGGTACCTCGCCGAACGAGTGCGCGATTACGTGCCCGGCGAATGGCTTGAGCCGCTTTCGGGGGACGAGCTGAGGATCATCAGGGACAAGCCGAACGTCTCCAGCTACCTGATATTCGTGAAGAGGCGGCTCGACAGGCTTCGCCAGTCGCCGTGGCTCTGGACGTACGTCAATATGCGCGATATCGGGAAGAAACAGCCGGACACGCCGCTGGCCGCCGCCGCTGAGGACCTGTACCGCGCCGTCCGCGCCGACAGGTCTCTGCTCCGGCCGGGGGCGGTCAGGAAACTCCACAAGGCGATGCGCGAGATCGCCGACCGTCACTCGCTCGGCGAGAAGGACCGCGCGAGGCTCCGGCTTGCGGGGAGTTACGGAGGCGCGATCGGCGAGCTCTGCGGCAGAATGATCGCGGCTGACCTGGCGAACAAGGGGGGCGCAGCCGGCGAGTTCCCCGAAGGGATGGCGATGCTTCGCAACGTCTTCGCCAAGCTGGCGACCGATCCGGCTTCAGCGTCGATCGTTTTCTGCGATATGCTGAACCGCTCCAGAGACCCCAGGGACGATCGGATGAAGCAGGTGAGGGGCATCTTCATGAAGCTCGCCGGGCAGACCGACGAGGCGCTGTTCGACCTCACGCTGATGATCCTCCCGACGGTCGAGTTCTTCATGGGGGACGGTTTTATCTCTGAGGATAACGTTATGACGTTCCTGCGCAAGATGCCGGAGGACGAGCTGGTGAAGGTCGCGAAATACGGCTTCATCGACATACTGCAGGAACTGATATTCCGGGACTATAAGCGGTTTGCCGCGATACTTAACAGGATGCAGCACCCGGAGATGAAGCGTCTCGTCCCGCAGGTTTCCTATTACCTGGTCTCCGGCGAGGGGGTGACGCTCGAGGAGACCGGCTATATCTTCAAGGAACTCGACCTGAGGGTCATTCGCGAGATCGTGCTGATGCTGGCGGCGACCGAGCTGAACCTCAGCCGGTGGGGCCAACGCTGGATGGCGATACGCGCGGAGGATCCCGACGTCTACAAAACCGCCTATTTCCCGCAGGCCGTGTTCTTCATCGATGAGCTCGCCGTCATCGATTTCAACAAAGCGGTCGATGTGACGTGTGCCCTGTTGAGGGCGCTGCCGGCCGATTACGACATCGGCGGATCGTTCATCGGCGAGCGCGAGATCGTGACCGGCGACGGGCGGCGAATGGACGACCTGGTCGCGCTCCTTAGCCGCGTGTCGGGCGAGATCCTGCTGAACGCCTTCAGACGGCTGCATGAGCAGGGGGATGACGGGCGCATCATCCTGTTCCTTTCGATGATCGAGTCGTGCGGGCTGAAGAAGAAAGCCGGCAGGATGCTCGATATCATGGCGATGGAGGAGGCGCTCATACCCGTCGGCGAGCGGTTCATCGAGGAATTCAGCATCAGGGAGATGACCAGGCCCCGCACGAAGCCGCGCCGGGCGCCGGAGCGGGACGAGCTGCGGCCGATCGACGAGGCGTCTTGACGGCGGCGCAATTTTAGGAGAGAGTTTTGCCGCGGAAGCGGATATACTACCCGCTATGGATAAGGTCTCTTCGGCCGCGATCGCGGCGTTCCGCAGGTCGGTATATGCCCACTACGCGCGTCACCGCAGGCCGCTGCCCTGGCGGCGGACGCGCGACCCGTACCGGATCATGGTCTCCGAGCTGATGCTCCAGCAGACGCAGGTTGACCGGGTGATCCCCAAATACGAGGCGTTCATCAAATTGTTCCCGGATGTGCGCTCGCTCGCCCGCTCGCCGTTTGGCGCGGTCGCGGCAGCGTGGCAGGGGCTCGGGTACAACCGGCGCGCGAAATATCTTCACGATGCGGCGCGCGTCGTTGTGTCGGCTCTCCGGGGAACGATGCCGTCGACCGTTGAAGGGCTCGACAGCCTCCCGGGGATCGGCGCGCACACGGCGGCGGCTATTTGCGCCTACGCGTACGGCCAGCCGGTGATATATATCGAGACCAACATCAGGAGCGTCTTCATCCATCATTTCTTTTCGGGCGAGCGATCGGTGAGCGATGCGCGGATCCTGCCCCTCGTCGAGAGGGCGCTTGATCGTAAAGATCCTCGTCGCTGGTATAACGCGTTGATGGATTATGGGACGGCGCTCAAAGAACGGCACGGCAATCCCTCGCGCCGGAGCGCCCATTACGCCCGCCAGAGCAGGTTCGAAGGGTCTCTCAGGCAGATGCGCGGCGCCGTCATGAAGATCCTTGCGTGCAAAAAAGCTATGACGATCTCAGTGCTCTCGCGCGCTCTCCGGAATGACGCGCGATTGCCCGAGGCGGTTGCGGGGCTTTCACGCGACGGGCTGGTCGCGGTGCGCGGCTGCGAGGTGTCACTATGAAGATAGGCTATCCGTGCATCAACCGTTCGGTGCAGTGCTCCGGCAGCAAGACCTTCCGTCTCGCATCATATTCCGAGGCGCGGCTTAAGGAAACGGTCGCGAACAACCTCTCCTGCCTCGAGCGGATCATCTCGTACAACGCGGAGCGCGGCATCCTTTTTTTCCGGGTCAGCTCAGACATCGTGCCGTTCGCGTCGCACCCCGTCTGCGTGTTCGGCTGGCAGGGTCATTTTCGCGGCGGCCTGGAGCGGATCGGCGCGCGTATCCGGGCGCACCGGATGCGGATATCGATGCATCCCGACCAGTTCACCCTGATCAATTCGCACGATGAGGAGATCTACGATCGGAGCGTGCGCGAGCTCCGGTATCACTGCGAACTCCTCGACCTGTGCGGCCTCGACCGTACTGCGAAAGTCCAGATCCACGTCGGCGGCGTGTACGGAGACAAGCCCGCGAGCATGGACCGGTTCGTGAGGCGGTACGCTCGGCTGGGGGACGCGGTGAGGCGCCGCCTCGTGATAGAGAACGATGACCGGCTCTACACCGTGTCGGATTGCCTGGAGCTGCACGCGCGTACCGGCGTTCCCGTGCTGCTCGACGTGTTTCACCGCGAGATCAATCCGGACGGCCTTTCGCTGAAGGAATCCTTTAAAAAAACCGCCGCGACCTGGCTGAAGCGTGACGGTCTCCCGATGGTCGATTACAGCTCGCAGCTGAAAGGGGCCCGTCCGGGGAGCCATGCCGTCGCGCTCGACCCGCGCCGCTTTAAGAAGTTCCTCGCCGACAGCCGGCCGGCAGACTTCGACCTGATGCTCGAGATCAAGGACAAGGAGAAGAGCGCATTACGCGCGATCCGCATCGCAGCCGGCGACCCGCGTTTGCGTGCTTTTAAGAAAGGTTTGACGAAATCTTGTCGAGCAAGTAGTATGTCGTAGGCATGGAAAACGTGGCGGTCTATTTCGATTTTCTCGTGAAGCACGAAGCAATCCACCTGATCGTGGCGCTTCTCCTGTGCGTACTCGTCTACCGGTGGTATCAGGCGTGGTCGCTTATCTTTCTGCTGTTGGGGATCACGTTACTGATGGACGCAGATCATCTCTTCGACTGCTACAAAGTGTTCGGGGGGAACTTCAACATCCAGGACTTCGTCTTGGGAAAATATTGGGCTAGTACCAGCAGCCTTTTCGTGCCGCTGCATTCGTGGGAGATCGTCATCGCGGCGTGGCTGTTCTGCTGGTATATCGGCCGCGTCGATATCGGGCTGGTCATCGCTCTCGCGATGTCGGGACACATCCTCGTCGACCAGTTCACCTACGCCATGCACCCGCTCGCATATTCTTTCATCTTCCGCGCCGCGCACGGCTTCCATTCGCTCTACTTCACCGCCGGCTCATTCCTCCACTGATGAAACGGCGGAGAACCGCCCGTCTGCTGCGTTGCCCGCCCTCGCTCCCTTTGTGCGGCGTACTTTCAGTACGCCTCCGCGGTCGCTGGCGTGCGCCTTGCATCCGGACGGTTCTTCGCCGTTTCAGAGGTTGGCCTTGCCGGTTGTGTCATTGGGAATAATTGATCACCAGCGACGGCGGATAACGGCCCATCGGCAACCCGGCGAATCGAAGATTCGCGGAGCAGCCCCGTTTCCTTTATTCCGCATCTCTCTTTTTCAGCAGTTTCTTTATCAGGATCGTCTCGCCGGCTTCGTTGCCCTCTATGCCGTGGCCGATGAACTGTACCGCATATCCCACGACGAAAACCACGATCCCCCATATCACGGAATACTTGTAGGCTATGTAGCCTGCCGCGAACGTCATCGGTATGCCTATGGCATGGAGCATAGCGTTTATCGGATGCCTATGACGTGCGCACCAGTCGGCGATCCCTTTGTTTATATCCATATTAACCTCCTTTAAATTGTAATTAACAACTACTAATAGTTAGAAAATGTATTATAACGATACAAATTATTATAGATTATTATTAAATAATTTAAACTATAAAAAAATAGCAAGAAAGGTAGATAAATTAAAATATCTATTGACAGATAGTTATAAAATATTATAGATATATTCTAATTATTTAGAATTGTGTTAAAAGGAGATAAATATTGAAACTGCTCACTGTAAAGGAAGCAGCCGTTATCCTTAAGTGCGGCCCGGAGCATGTGAGGCGCCTTCTCAGGACGGGAAAACTGAAAGGGTTCAGCGAGGGACGGCGGAGCGGTTTCAGGATACTCGAGAGCGATCTCGAGGAATACGTTATGAGGCGCATTGACGAGAATATGGCCGAGAAGGAAGGGACCTTACCGCTTTTTCGGGCCGGTGATATCAGAAAGGAGTTTTCCTAGATGGCAAACGGGATGGAACCGATCTACAACCTGTGGAACCTGGCGTTCAAGATGAGCCGCAAAGAGGCTGACACGATCTGGATGAAGGTCCCTAAGATCTTCCGCAACAAAGAAGACGAACAGGTCGACATCATGCGCAAGCAGATGTCGCTGATCCTAGACGGGCCGGACAGAAAGAACCGGCCGCGCAGGGCGCAATAGAAAGGAATCGAAATGAAAGTTCTGATCACCGGGGCGACGGGGCTGGTGGGAAGCAATCTCGCGGAGCGCCTCAGCGCTGAGGGGAGCGATGAGATCCGCGTCCTTGTCAGGAAAGAGAGCGACCTCCAGTTCCTGAAAACCCTTGCGCGCATAGAGTTCTGCTACGGCGACATCAGGCAAAAGGAGTCGCTTGCGGCGGCGCTCGCGGGCGTCGATGCCGTCTATCACTGCGCCGCGTACGTGAGCGATTGGGCGAGCAGGGACGAGATGTACGACATCAACGTGAACGGCCTGCGGAATATGATGGACGCCGCGCTCTCGGCTAAGGTGAAGCGGTTTGTCTACGTCTCATCGATGGTCGTCCTCGGAATGGACGCGCAGCACAACCTCGACGAGCTCGCGCCGTACGTGCACACCGGCGACAACTATAACTACACCAAGATCGAGGCGGAGAAGCTTGCGATCGCGTATGCGGTAGATAAGGACCTGCCGATAGCGATCCTGCGGCCGCCCTACATCTACGGCCCCCGCGACAGGCAGCTCCTGCCGCGCATCCTGAAATATCTTAAGAACGGGCAGTACAAATACATCGACGGCGGCAACAACCCGTTCAACCTTGTCTACGTCGGGAACCTGGTCAGCGCGATGATTGCCGCGGCGCGGGCGGAGAAGGCGGCGGGGCAGATCTACCATATCACCGACGGACAGAACATCACGCGCCGTCAGCTCGTGGAACTGATCTGCGACGTGCTGGGGTACAAGAGGCCGCAGAAGTCGGTGCCGATCGGCGTTGCACGTGTCGTCGCGGGGATCCTCGAAGGGGTCAACAAACTGCTCGGGATCAAGACGCCCCCGATACTCAATAAATTCCGCATCAAGTTCATGTACACGCCTCTCACTTTCAATATTGCGAAAGCGCGGCGCGAGCTGGGGTACTGTCCGAAGCCGTTCGCGCAGTGCATGACAGAAACGCTCACCTGGTACAAAAAGGCGGGGCTCGAGCCCGCGTGAACGATGCGCTCCCGGCCGGGACGCGCAAGAAAGGGGTGGTATGCGAGAAACAGTGATCGATACCCGTGAAGTGAAAAGCGATATCGAGCAGACGAGCGAGTGCGAAGAGCTCCTGTGGGGGCAGCTGCAGTCGGAGCGGTTTTCGGGACTGGTGTTCACCAGGCGCGAGCCGGTCGGCGAGTATACCGTGGACTTCTTCTGCGCCGCAAAGCGGGTGATCATCGAGTGCGACGAGAACCAGGACCTCTTCTCGCGGAAAGACAAGAAGCGGGACGCGTGGCTCAAACAGCAGGGCTACACCGTCCTGCGGTTCTGGGACAGCGAGATGTTCATCGACATGCAGGGTGTCCTGGAGAATATTGTCGACGCGTGCTCCGCCGCGTCCGTTGCAGAAATCAACGGGTAGTGTTTGACAGAGTTTGATCGTCGCAGGCGATCAGGCGCTCGACGGCTGCCCGGCATCTTGCGGCCCCGGCGCTTGATCGTCTTGTTTTTATGCGCACACCGCCGCGCCGGATCCCCGGCGCGTTTCGATAAGAGAGGCAGTCGATGTTCACCGGCGTCATCCGGCAGAGCCTGAAGTACTCCTATAAAGACGGGCTCTTTTTCTCGATCATGTTCGGCGTCGGCGACCTGTTCCTCATGCCGTACTGCGTCATGATGAGCGCGTCAGCGCGGCAGGTCGCGCTCCTGGCCGCTCTGCCGGGCCTCGTCGGCGCGCTGTCCCAGCTCTTCACGTCCGAAGCGATCGATCTCGCCAGGAGCAGGCGCCGGATCATCGTCGGCTGCATCCTCCTGCAGGCGCTCATGTGGCTGCCGATCCTGCTCGTGCCGTACCTGTTCGGCCGGAGCATCGCGCTTCTGATCGCCTTTGTCGTCGTCTACGCCGCGCTCGGCGCGTTCTGCCTCCCCGCGTGGTCCAGCATGATGGCGGAGTATATCCCGGTGCGGTCGCGCGGTAAGTATTTCGGCTGGCGCAGCAAGACGCTGGGGCTCGTGATCGTCGGCAGCAGCTTTCTGGCGGGGAGCGTCCTGTGGCTGTTCGGGCGCGGCAATCTTATCGGGTACTCCGTCATCTTTGCCGTCGCGTTCGCCAGCCGCATGGCGTCGTGGTATTTCCTGACCCGGATGTTCGAGCGGCGGTACCGGCCGGCCCCGGAGGCGCGGTTCACCTTCTGGCAGTTCGTCAGGCGCGCGGGGAAGAGCAATTTCGCCAACTTTACGCTGATCGTCGGCGGCATGAGCTGCGCGGTGAACATCGCCAGCCCGTTCTTCGCGATCTACATGCTCCGCGACCTGCAGTTCAACTACATGACCTATACGGTCATCTCGCTCTCCGCGACGCTGACGGGCCTCGTCATGATGGAGCGGTGGGGGAGGCATGCCGACGTGGTGGGCAACGTCCGCGTGATCAAGTCGTGCGCCCTCTTCCTGCCGGTGATCCCGGTGCTCTGGCTGTTCTCGCACAACATCCTCTACCTGATCGTCATCCAGGTCTTCTCCGGCTTCTTCTGGGCGGGGTTCAACATGTGCGTCTCCAATTTCATCTACGACGCCGTAGTGTCGCCGGCGAAGCGAAGCAGGTGCATCGCATACTACAACGTCATCAACGGCGCCGGCCTCTTCATCGGGGCGCAGATCGGCGGCTACCTCGCGACGCATCTCCCGTGGCTGTTCGAATACCGCATCATGACGCTCTTCCTCCTCTCGGGGCTGATGCGGCTCGTCCCCGCGCTCTTCGCGCGCCTGATACGCGAGGTCCGCGTCGTCCGTCACGTCGGCAACGCCGAGCTTTTCTACAGCATGTTCGGACTTAAGAAGACGATCGTGACAGACATCGATTGAGGATCGTACCCAGGGTGCGGCGGTTTGCCGGGCGACATTCTTTCAGCATCGCTCGGGTCCCTCCGGCGGTGACCCTCGCTCAGCGAGAATTTCTGCGCGCCGACATGCTGTCGGCGACCAAGCCCCCATGCGGGGGCTGGTCCGCAAATCTTACGATTTGCCGGCTTGCCGCAGAAATTCTCAATGTGCTGAAATAATGCCGCCCGGCAAACCGCTTCTCAACGGTGAAGGCGGTCATTATTATTCCGTTTACACCATCCTGCTCATGCAGTAGGATATTCGCATGAGAAAGATCATTGAGCCTCTCAAGATGAAAGATACGGCGCGGGCCGAGTTTGACGGCTGGGCGCACAAGTACGACCGCAGTATCCTGCAGCGCTTCCTCTTCAAGCCGTCGCACGACCTTATCATGAGCGAGATAGACTCCGGGCGACATGTGCGGATACTCGACATCGGGTGCGGCACGTGCGTTTTCGCGTTCCGCATGGCCTCGCAGTTCCCGTACTCTTCGATCTTCTGCATGGACCTCTCCTGCGAGATGGTGGGGAAGGCGAAGAAGAAGCTCGACTTGGCGGTGACCGCCGGCGGCGCCGGGACGGTCAAGATCAAGATCGCCGACTCCGAACACCTCCCGTACGCCAGCAATTCGTTCGATTACATCACCTGCTCGAATTCGTTCCACCACTATCCCCGCCAGGAGCGCGTCGCGCGGGAGATGCACCGCGTCCTCAAGCCGGGAGGCAGGGCGCTGATCGTTGACGGCTTCAAAGACAACATCGTCGGCAGGTTCATCTACGACGGCATCGTCGAATGGCTGGAAGGGGACGTGCGGCATCTCAACTCCGGCGATTTCAAAGAGCTCTTCGGCAAGGCAGGCTTCAGCCCCGTGAAGCACCGTAACAACTTCAAGGGTCTGCCTATCATGATGGTCGTCGCGACGGCGAAAAAGTAGCGCACAGCGTGCAGAGATTCCCGGTCCGGTCCGCGAAGGATGCTCGTCGCTGTGCGTTTTTTATTTGGCCTCATTTCCGGGGATAAGACATGAGCGAGATAACCCTGCCATACGGCGAGCGCGGCCTTCGCTGGTCGCCGCGCGAGAAGAACGTCCGCATCTATTCCTGCGCGCCGGCCCCGGCAATTACGGACGTCGAAGGCGCTGTCCGCGATTCTCTCCGGAAACCGATCGGGACCGAGCCGCTGCGCGAGATCGTCAGGCCGGCGGACAGGGTCGCCGTTATCGTCAGCGACGCCGCGCGCCTCTTTCCCCAGGAACGGTTCCTCAGGACGGTGCTCGCCGAAATATCGCATGCCGACCCGGCGCGCGTCACCATCGTCATCGCGAACGGGAGCCACACTCTTTCCGACCCGGAGCGGATAGGCCTTACCAGAGACATCCGCGCGCGTTTCGCGGTCGTCAACCACGACGCACGCGACAACGACTCCATGAGGATCGTGGGGCGCCTGCCGGGCAAAGAACGGCTCTTCTTCTTTGCGCAGGCGCTCCGCCACCTGGTCCGCTCGTTTTCCTCGTTGCCCGGCGACCTGCGCCGGGTCGCGTCCGCGCTCTGCAGGGGTGACGCGGCGGGCGCGGCTGACTGCGCTGGGTACACGATGTTCGGCCGCGCCCTCTTCATCTTCGGCGCATCGTTCCGTACGAAGGTCAGGATCAACCGCGCCGCGGCCGATGCCGATATCAGGATCCTGATCGGACAGATCAAGCCGCACTTCCTTGCCGGCTTTTCCGGCGGGCTGAAGGCAGTCTTTCCCGGGTGCGCCCGCCGCAGAGACATTGCGAAGAATCATTTCATGATGAACCATCCGACGGCGGCGCTGGGCCGCAACGAAAACAACCTGCTGCGCGAATATATCGAAAGGGCGGGCGCGTTGTGCGGGAGATCTTTCGCCGTGAACGCCGTGATGAATCCGGACAAGACGCTCGCCGGCGTTTTTTCGGGTGACCCTGTCGCGGCGCAGCGGCGGGGCTCCGAGCTGTGCCGTCGGATAGCCGACGTTGAGGCGGAACCGGCCGACATAGTCGTCAGCGCCGAGGGGCTGCCCGAGGCGGTCAATCTCTACCAGCTGACGAAGGTGGTGCCACCCGCGGGCCGGCTGGTCAGGCCGGGCGGAGCGATCATCTGCGTCGGAGAGTGCTGTTTCGGTGTCGGCGGGACGATGGTCGTCAACGAGATCACCTGCCGGATCGGCTTCTGGCACCTGCTGCCGCCGGGCGTGCGCCTGTACCTGGTATCCGGGCTCGACAGGTCGACGGTGGAGAAGACCGCGTTCACGTATGCCTTGACGATCGACGACGCTATCGCGCAAGAAAAGAAGCGCCGGGGGCGTGACGGTCTCTCGGTTGCGGTGCTTTCGGGCGCGGGGCTCATGATGCCGCGCTGCAAGGCTGAAGGATAACGATGAAAGAAGCGCTTTATTACACGAAGCTCGACGGCAACAAGGCCCAGTGCGGCCTCTGCCCGCATAACTGCATCGTCGCCGACGGGAAGGCCGGTTTCTGCCGGGTCCGCTCCAACCGCGGCGGCGTGCTCTACAGCGACATCTTCGCGCGGGTCACTTCCTACGGCCTCGACCCGATCGAGAAGAAGCCGCTCTACCACTTCCATCCCGGCCGGTTGATCAGCAGCTTCGGGACGAAGGGGTGCAATCTCTCCTGCGCGTTCTGCCAAAACTACTCGATATCCCAGGACCCGGACGCGCCGGATGAAGAAGTTACGCCGTCCGCGGCGGTCCGCGCGGCGCTGCGGGACGGCTCGTTCGGGATCGCCTACACCTACACAGAGCCGATGATCTGGTTCGAATATGTCCTTGAGACGGCAAGGCTCGCGCGGGCGGCGGGGCTCAGGAACGTGCTTGTCACCAACGGCCTCGTTAACGAGAAGCCGCTGCGCGCGCTCATCCCCTACGTCGACGCCATGAATGTGGACGTGAAATCGATGGACGACGGTTTCTACCGGAAGGTCTGCTCGGGTATGCTGGCCCCTGTTTTAAAGACGGTTGAGCTGGCGGTCAAGGGCGGATGCCACGTCGAGGTGACCAACCTCGTGATCCCGACGCTGAACGACGCGCCGGAAAATTTCGAAAAGCTCCGGGACTGGCTCAGCGTCGCCGCCGGCGACCTCGTGCCGCTCCATTTCTCGCGCTATTTCCCGATGTATAAGCTGGACATCCCCCCGACGCCGGTCGCGACGCTCGAAAAGGCCTGTGCGATCGCCCGGGAAAAGCTGAAGTATGTCTACGTCGGGAATGCGGGCGGCGGCGATCGGGACAATACGCTCTGTCCGGCGTGCGGAAATCTCCAGGTCCAACGGCGGGGCTACTCGGCGCGGATCGTTGGCATCAAAGACGGGAAATGCGCGAAGTGCGGCCGCGCAACTGATATTGTTGGAGTCTGAGTTTCTGCCCAATACTACAATTTGTGGAGAAACGGCGAAGAACCGTTCGGATGCAAGGCGCCCGCCAGCGACCGCGGAGGCGTACTGGTAAGTACGCCGCACAAAGGGAGCGGTGGCGGGCAACGCCCCCATGCGGGGGCCGCTCCGCGAATCTGCGATTCGCCGGGTTGCCGCAGACGAGCGGTTATCCGCCGTTTCATTCCGGCTGAACCTTTTTGACGTCGGTCATGTCGACCATCTGCGCCCGCTGCCGCAGCGCGCGGTACCACATCGAGATAACCTTGTCGCGCTTGATGTTGAGCAGCTGGTCGCGGAGCTTCAAGCGCTCGTCGGAAAGCTTCGACAGGTCGGGGCTGTCGATCTGTTCGACAGACAAGATCATGTAGTAATCCGGGCCGCGTACCGGCGAGCTGACATCGCCTTTGCCGATCGTGAATGCGGCTTCTTTCTCCTTCGCGGTCAGCGTCTCCAGCGCATCGGTCATTTTGAAGGCCGCAGTTTTTGCGGCGTCGAGCCCCATCGATTTCGCCGCCTCGTCGAAGGGCATCTTGTCTTTTGAGACCTTGTCTCGGAGCTCGCGGGCGATACGTTCGGCGTTCTCCTTCAGGAAATCCTGTTTCTTGTTCTCCCGCACCTTCGCGGCCACCTGGTCCTTGATGTCGCTCAGCGCCGGCATGTACGACGGCTTGCGGTCGAGGTTCTGCACGATGTAGAAGCCTTTCGCCGTCTTGACCGCGTTGCTGATCTTGCCGACGGGCGTCTCGAACGCCGCCGCGGCGAATTCCTCGGCCGCCTCCACCCCGGGGACCGGCTGCCCCTGCGAGAAGTAGTCGGCCTGGCCGACAGCGTAACCGTTCGCCTGCGCGGCCGCCGCGAGGTCGGGCTTCTGCAAGAGCGATATCGAGATATCGGTCGCCTTCTCGAACGCCATGTCGATCGCCTTCTGGTCGACCAGCCGCGCCTTGAGCTCGTCTTTTATCTTGTCGAACGGCGGCGCGACGGCGGTCTGCTCGTCGCGGAAAATGTCCTTGTTGGTCTGGTAGAACGCTTCAGCCTCTTTGTCCGTTACGGAAATCTTCTTTTTGAAGTCGTCGAACGGGATGAACAGGTACGCCGCTTTCACCTTGTCGGGAACGCGGAACTCCCAGCCGTTCGCCGCGTAATAGGCCTGGATGTCCTGGTCGGGGACGAAGATGTCGTCGCGCTTGTAGGTGGTGTCCTTGAGGGCCGCGTAGCCGACTGTCCGCTTCTCGGTGATCCGCTCGAGCGCCTCGTCGATCTCTTTGGCCGACACGACCGCCGAATCGGCGATGGTGCGGGTGAGGCGGCCGATGGTCATGGTGTCGCGGACGTTCCGCTCGAGGATTATCGGGTTGACCCCCGTCTGTTTGACGAACGCGTCGTAGCGCGACTTGTCGAACTTGCCCTCGACGCTGAAGAGGCTCTGGAGCTGCACGGCCAGCTCGTCGTCGCTGATCGAGATCCCGAGTCGGCGCGCCTCGTCGAGCAGCAGCATTCGCTCCCACGCCTGTTTGTTGAAGTCGATGTACTGCGCGAGGTCGCCGTAGCGCTTGCCGTAGAGGATGAGCGCGCTCAGCATGCACTCGCTCCGCATTTTCGCGAGGTCGCCCGTGGATATCTTCTTGCCGTACATCATACCGGCAGTTTTCCTGGTCTCGTCGCGCATGAAGCTGCCGATCCCCCAGAAGCAGAAGGCGGGAAGGATCAGGACGATCAGTGCTAGGAATATCTTTTTCATGTGCGTGCGCAAGGTGTTGAACATAATCCCCCCGTTTAGCGTTGAGCTTCAGTGTGGTTGTCAGGCAATAAGGATAAGTGATTCACCCGCCTAGGGCAATGAAAATCAGCGCCCCGAAATGGCGGATAACGGCCCGTCTGCGGCAACCCGGCGAATCGCAGATTCGCGGAGCGGCCCCCGCATGGGGGCGTTGCAGGCCACCGCTCCCTTGTGCGGCGGCCTCCGCGGTCGCTGGCCTGCGCCTTGCAGCCGAACCGTTCTTCGCCATTTCGAGTATAACTCGACGGGTGTGACGTGTCCTCCACTAGAAATGATGTTACACGCCATTTTGGGTGCGCCGCTACAGCCTCCGGAACGTCTTGGCGAACTCCCCCTCGAGCTCTGACTGGTCTTTGCCGAAGGTCTGCTTGACGGCGGTGCGCCAATCGGTCCCCTTTCGCAGTTTTGCGAAAAGCCGCCGGATGCCGTCGGCGCCGTAAGAGTTCACCAGCTGGCGAAAAAAGAGCCGCGCCGCCGTATATGCGAGCTGCGGCGGCCCGGAAAAGAGAGAGTCGATCCCGCGCGAGAGGTCCGTACCTTTGCGCAGAAAGTCTGCCATGCGGCCGGCGTATGTCTCGGGCTTTTCCTGCGAGGGCTCGTTGTACTGCGCGAAGCCTTCGTGGAACCATCGGGGGATCTTCGGCGAAACGGCGTGGACGAGGGCGGCGTGCGCGTATTCGTGGTAGAGGACGTTCTCCATCCGCTGGCGGCCCTGTTCGACGTCTGAACGGTTGATCCTGATCTTGCCGTCGTACAGCCCCGCCGCGCGCCCAGCCTGGCCGGTGGTCTCGTCGAACTGTTGGCCTGTGTAGATGATCACGGGGACGGGGGCGTCGGTGCGGAGGTCGAACGAGCTCATGATCGCGGTGCGCGCCCGTTCGAGGACGGCGAGGACGTCGGCGGTGTAGATGGCGCCCGCTCCGGAAGGGTCGAAGATCGTGAAATGCCCGCTGGCGCGGGAACGCGATCCCTGTTCGATCGACCGCTCCCGACCCATCTTCTCCTGTATCCCTTTCAGCATCGCCGCCGCTTTCGGGTCGATGCGCCGCGCCCTGCTGAAACAGTCGGCGGCGCGTTCGAAGTCTCCGTTTTGATAGTGGATCGACCCGGCGAGGATGAGCGGCGAGGCGTCCTTGGGCGCGAACGCGGTCCACTCGTTAACGATCACGAGCGCCCTCTCGGCGTAGCCCGACCGGTACGAATAGACCGCCCAGTCGCGGTAGGCGGCGCACAGCTTTTCGGCGACGGCGGCGTCGCCTGGCCGCTTGCCATATTCCTGCTTGAGTTGTTCTACGGCCGATTCGTGCGTTCCCGTTGCAGCGGCGTCCAGTTTCTTGACGCGCTCGAGCGCGTCGCCGGGAGCGCTGTCGCCGGGGTTGTGCCATGCCGCTTTCCTGAGAAAAAAGGCGGCATCGGCGTATTCGCTTTTCGCGATGTGCGCCTCGGCGATCTTCATGCAGGCGCGGGCGGCTTTCTTGTTGATCGCGGCGTCTTTCGGGGATTTGTCCAGGATCCGGCCGTAACAGGCGAGCGCCTCGTTCGGGCGCTCCTGTTTCATCCAGAGGTCTCCTTCTTTCTCGAGCAGGCCGGTGTCTGCGCACAGCGCGAAACGAGAGGCGAACAGAAGGGCGCAGATCAGGGCGGCGGCCAGCCGCCGCAGGCGGGGTGTTTTCGGTTGATGGAAGATGCGAATCGTCATACTATACTGATATCATAACACATTCGACGGACAACCGATGAGCAATAGTGTTACATATGACGTGGTCGTTGTCGGTGGAGGCCCGGCGGGGTTGATGGCGGCGATCGCAGCGGGGTCGGCGGGCCGCAGGACGCTCCTCTGCGAAAAGATGCCATCGCCGGGGCGGAAGCTCCTGCTTACCGGCAACGGCAGGTGCAACCTGACCAACACGGGCGACCGCGAGCAGTTCATCGGCCATTTCTCGGCGACCGGGCCTTTTCTGCGCAATTGTTTCGCGGCGTTTTTCAACGATTCTCTGCGCGCGTTCTTCACGGCGCTCGGCGTGCGGCTACGCGAAGAGGAGGGCGGCAAGATCTACCCGGCCAGCGGCAAGGCTCGCGATATCCTGGGCGCGCTGCTTCACGCCGCGCAGAAGAACGGCGTCGCTGTCCGCCCGGGAGAAGAGATCGCCGAGATCATCGTACGCGACGGCGCGGCCGCCGGCGTCGTGACGGCGCGCTCCGGGGCGATCGCCGCCGCGAAGGTCGTCGTCTGCGCCGGCGGGATGACCTACCCGCAGACCGGTTCCAGCGGTTCCGGCTACGAGTTGGCGCGGCGGTGCGGACACCGGATCGTCGAGCCGAGGCCGGCGCTCGCGCCGCTCTATTCGGACGATCCGGCGGTCGCGGGGTTGCAGGGGGTTTCTCTGCGAAACGTCGAGGCCCGCGTGACCGACGGGGCTCGGATACATGGCGCGGATACGGGAGACATCCTCTTTACCCACAACGGGCTGTCGGGCCCCGCGGCGCTCAATGTCAGCGGCGACGTGTATGATCACCTGCGCGGAGGCGCGCATATATCGCTCCTGCTCAACTTCAGGCCGGGGACCGGCGTGGAGGGGTACGAGAAACTGATCGCGGCCGCGGCCGCCGAGAATCCGGTGAAGAGCGTGAAGAATCTTCTGAGGATGTTCTTTCCCGACAGGTTCGCCGCAGCGTTCGTTGCGGCCTGCGGCGTCGACGGCGAGCGCAAGGCGTCGCAGGTATCCCGCGAAGACCGCCGGAAGATCGCGGAGCGGCTGTTCGGGTTCAGGATCATGCTGCGCGGCACCGGAGGGGCCGGAGAGGCGATGGTGACGCGCGGCGGGGTATCGGTCGACGAGGTCAACCCGAAGACGATGGAGTCGAAGCTGGTAAAGCGGCTCCACTTCGCCGGGGAGCTCCTCGACATCGACGGCAAAAGCGGCGGCTATAATCTTCAGGCGGCATTTTCGACCGGGTATGCCGCCGGGATGGCATGAGAAGAAATGACCGGTGCCCAGGGTGCAGATTTCAACAAGGAATGATGACGCTTTTCCCGGTTGGACATTGGTGAATTTGCCATTGAAAATGTGTTAGATTGCAGGAGGGTTGTTGTGAGGATCACTTTTTTAGGCACCGGCACCTCTCACGGGATCCCTATGATCGCTTGCGATTGCGGCGTCTGCCGCTCGGCCGACCAGAGGAACCGGCGTCTGCGCACGTCGGTCCTCATCGAGACCGGAGAGCGCAACATACTGATCGACACGCCGCCCGATTTCAGGGAGCAGATGCTGCGCCGATCGGTGAGGCGCCTCGACGCGATCCTCTACACGCACCATCACGCCGACCATATATTCGGTCTCGACGACGTGCGACGGTTCAACGAGATACAGTGCGGCGCGATCCCCTGTTACGCGGCGAAGGAATCGCTCGCGGTCCTCAAGAATATTTTTTCATACGCGTTCAACCCGCCGCAGCTCGGCGGCGGCGTCCCGCAGATCGTATTAAAAGAGATCGCCGGAGATCGCATCGATGTTCTCGGTGTGCAGGTCGAGGCGATCGAGGTCCGGCACGGAAAGATACCGGTGACAGGTTTCCGGATCGGCGGTTTCGCCTATATCACCGACTGCAGCGCCATACCCGACGCATCGATGCGACGTCTGCGGAACCTCAAGGTGCTTGTCCTCGGCGTCCTGCGGCACGAGCGCCACTCGACCCATTTCAGCGTCGGCGAAGGGGTGGCGGTCGCGCAGGAGCTCGGCGCGGAGCGGACGTTCTTCACGCACATGTGCCACCGGCTCGAGCACGAAGAGACGGAACGCAACCTGCCAGGCAACGTCAGGCTGGCCTTTGATGGCATGGTGCTGGAGCTGTAACTGAGTCGAGGTCTCGATGAGAAAATACAGATCGATGCTCCTATGCGTGCTGGCTTCGGCCGTCGCGGCGGCCGTGTGCGGCGCGGGAGAGCTGCGCCTCTCGCGGGAGGATATACGCCGCGTCGGCGACAGGATCTTCGAGAACGAGTGCGCGTCGCGCGATGAATTCCTGCTCCAGTGGAACGTAGGCGAAGAGTTCCTTTCGCTTGGCATAGCGCATTTTATCTGGTATCCGGCGGGCCGGCGCGGGCCGTTCGAAGAGAGCTTTCCGGGCTTTATGGCGTTCGCGCGCGCTGCGGGAGCAAAGCCCCCGGCGTGGCTCGCCGCCGAACCCTTTCCTTCATGCCCATGGAAGACCCGTAAAGAATTTCTCGCGAAAGCGGACAGCCGCCGCGCGAATGAGCTGCGCCAGTTCATGCGTTCGACAAAACAGCTGCAGGCCGCCTTCGTCGTCAGGCGTCTCGAAGACGCATTGCCGTCGCTTCTGGCGGCGGCCCCGGAGGAGGAACGTGAAACGGTCGAGCGCCGGTTCCGTGCAGTCGCCTCCACGCCCGCCGGCGTTTACGCGCTGATCGATTACGCGAACTTCAAAGGGCTCGGGACGCACCCGTCGGAGAGATATAAGGGGAAAGGCTGGGGGCTGCTCCAGGTCCTGTCGCAAATGGGCGGCGCCGGCGGCGGTGAGAGTTCGTTGAAGGAATTCGCAGAGACGGCGAAAAGACTTCTCGCCGAGCGCGTCGATAACGCCCCGCGCGCCCGAAACGAGCGCCGGTGGCTTCCCGGATGGCAGCGCCGCGTCGATTCGTATCAGGCATTCGGAAGGCAGAACGTCTAGCCCGGTGCACCGGCCCGAACCAGATGGCAGGCATCGCTCACCAGTATCCCCACGTCCCGGTCAAGAGCACATATATCCCGAGCAGGAGGTTGGTCGTCGCGTGAGCGACGATGCAGTCGGCCAGTTCGCGCCGCCGGTAGAGGACCAGCGTGTAGACGACGCCGGCCGCGAAGGCGGCGGGCATCTCCCACAGCTTGTGTCCCCCGCAGAAGAGCGCGATGCTACCCCAGAAAGAGAACCAGGTGAAGGTCCCCGGCGGGACCGACGAGAAATCGTCGGGCTTCACGAGATAGCGGATGGCGAACGAGCGTACGAAGAGCTCTTCGAACACCGGGACGACCAGCGCCGCGCCCGCGAGCCGGAACCCGGCGAAAAAGAGGGTCGAAGCCAGGCTCTCGCGGACCGGGTTGTATCCCTCTGCCGGCGGATGGAACCTGCTCCACGGCAGATAGGCGGTAAGGCCGATCCATAAGACGAAGACGAGGATCCCCGCCCCCACGGCGACCGGCGAAAAGGTGAGCCGTATCTCACGGTACGACCGCGCCCAATAGACGAGCAGCCCCGCCGTCAAAACCGTCTTGATCGGGTAGGCCAGCGGCGCGATTCCGGGGATCGATGCCAGCAGGGAACCGACAGCAATGAAAGCAAAATAGGGCGCGATGTAGGGTAACGCCGACCGCATATCTTTCATGCGGAAACCTTATCATATCCGCACGCAAAATCAACCGAATTGACCTCCGCCATTTTGCCTTTTAAAACACGCCGATCGCTGATATGATTTCAGCTGCATGGAATAATCAAGTTTGTCCGCATAATGCTGTTGCGCGTCCGTACCGCGAAAGAGGACATATGAACGTTCGTCAGGACCCCTGTTTGGCGGATCGTTTCAGGTTGATCTCGGAACTCATGAGCGGCATTGTCGTCGCGGTGGGGGGCGCCGCGATGGCCGGCTGGATCGGCCGCATCGAGATCCTGAAAAGCTTTTGTCACGGGTGCGTCCCCATGAAGGCCAACACGGCGGCCGGCCTCATCCTTGCAGGCGCCGCCCTGTGGCTCCTCCAGGAAAAGCGCTCGAAAAGCGCTCCGGCCCGGCTCGCTGCCCGGACCGCCGGCACCGCGGTCTTCCTCATCGGACTGCTCACCGTTCTCGAATATCTTTTCGGCATCGATATCGGCATCGACCAGCTGCTGTTCCGGGAGGCGGCGGGCGTTATCGGTACGTCGCGTCCAGGGAGGATGTCGCCGAACAGCTGCATAAACTTCATCCTTGCTGGCGTCGCGTTGCTGCTGATCGATGTTCGTTCCGCGCGCGGGCGCCGTCCCGCTCAGTACCTGATGCTGGGCGTTGGGGTCATTTCGCTCACGGCGCTGATCGGGCATCTCTATGGCGCTCACGGATTGTACGGGATTCCCTCGGCGACGGAGATAGCGCTGCCCAGCACGGCGGCCTTCTTGCTCCTCAGTATCGGGGCGCTCTTCGCCCGTCCTGAGGCCGGCGTGATGACGATCTTCACCGCGGACGATGTCGGCGGCGCCGCCGCGCGCCGGTTCATCGTCCTGTCGCTGGCGGTCCCGATCGCCGCAGAGATACTGACGGCGGCGGGCAGGTACGCGGGGCTGTACGACGAGGTTTACGAGGCGTCGCTCGACACCATCCTGATCGTCATCGCGTTCGTGGTCTTTGTTTCGATCACCTCCGCCGTTCTGAGCCGAGTTGAAGAGCGGCAGCGCGTGACGGCAAGGCAGTTGGATCGGAGCCAGGACGAGTACCGCCGGCTCGTTGAGGACGCCAACAGCATTATCCTGCGCATGGACTCGGCGGGAAACATCACCTTCTTCAACGAGTTCGCGCAGAAATTCTTCGGCTACGCGTCGAACGAGATCGTGGGAAAGAGCGTCATCGGGACGATCGTGCCGCCGGCGGACAGGGCCGGCCATGACTTGAAGGCGATGATCGCCGATATTGCGGCCCGGTCCCGGAAATACCTGAACAATGAGAACGAGAACATGTTGCGCGACGGCCGACGTGTGTGGATATCCTGGACAAACAGGCCGATCTTCGATACGGGCGGGCGGCTTGCGGAGTTGCTCTGCATCGGCAACGATATCACGCCCCTCAAGCAGGCGGAGACGGAGCTGGTGAAAGCGAAAGAGCTCGCTGAGGCCGCGAGCGGGGCGGCGACCGTGGTGTGCGGCCCCGACTGGAAAGTGAAGAATATGAACATCGCGGCGCGCAGGTATTTCAACAGGGAGGGCGCGTTCGCCGCGGGCGAGGATTTCCTAAAAATGATGTTCGCCTGTTACCAGGTCTCCGTGCCTCGGGCGCAGATCGCCGACCCGGATCGCTCCCGCATTTCTTTTGACCTGATGCGTCCCGAAAAGGCGAAGACCAAGCCGCTCTATCTGCAGGCGAGCCGGGAGATCTTGCGCGACCAGCTCCGCGAAGTCACCGGCATCGTCGTCGTGGTGCAGGACGTGACCGATACACGGCTGGAAGAGATGATGAAGCAGAGTTTCCTGGGGCTCGTCTCTCACAAGCTCCGCACCCCCGTCTCCGTGATCACGGGCGACGTTGCCGTCCTGCAGGATGAGCGGATCGTCGGCCCGATGAACGACAAGCAGAAGGCGTACGTCGCGACCATCGCAAAGAAGTCGCACATGCTTGCCGACCTGATCGACGAGCTGCTCAAATTCGTGGAGACGAACAGGGCGCATTTCGATCCCGACAGGGAAGCGATCAACCTGCACAACTATCTTCCGGCGCTGGTCGGATCGATCGTCGAGGGTGTGACGGGTAAGAAGACGGAGCTGACCATCGACTGCCCCGACACGGACGCGCGGGTCCGCATGCCGGTGCAGTATATGAACCTGGTCATAAAGAACCTGATCGAGAACGCGATCAAGTTCAACGATAAAGAGGTCCTAAAGGTCTCCATCGCCGTAAAGAAGGAGGCGCACCGCATCGAGCTGTCCGTCTCCGACAACGGCTGCGGGATACCGCCTGAAGAATACGAGAAGATATTCGAGGGTTTCTATCAGCTGGAGAAATACTTCACGGGCAACGTGGCCGGCGCCGGTGTTGGGCTGCCGCTGGTCAAGCGCATCGTGACCGCGTTCGGCGGGCGGATCTCTGTGCGGTCGGAGATCGCCGCCGGCGCCACCTTTCTCCTCTCGTTCCCGCGCTAGAATATTTCCGATATCGCATTTGTATCGCGCCGCCGCAGTGGTATACTACCGCCATGACAGTCCTCATACAACTCACCGGAATCCATAAGCGCTACGGCTCGAGGATCCTCTTCGACGGGATGAGTGCGGCTTTTTCGGACGATCAGAAGATCGGTGTCATCGGCAGGAACGGTTCGGGAAAATCGACGCTCTGCAAGATCATCACCGGACACGACGAGGCCGACCGCGGCGAACTGGTCCGGAGCCGCGACCTCCGTCTGAGCTATCTCGAGCAGCATGACCCGTTCACGCTTGAAGAGACCGCGATAGGTTTCCTGCGCCGCTATACCGGCAAAGAGGAGTGGCAGTGCGCGGAGATGGCGTGGCGGTTCCAGCTCACCAATGAGATCCTTGCGCAGACGGTCGGCGGCCTGCCTGGCGGCTACCGGACCCGCGTCAAGCTGACGGCGATGCTTCTGGCGCATCCCAATTTCCTCATCCTCGACGAGCCGACCAATTACCTCGACCTCAAGACGCTGATCCTCGTGGAGAATTTCCTGCAGGACTACGACGGCGGGTTCCTGCTGGTGTCGCACGACCGCGAGCTGCTCAAGCGGACGTGCGAGCAGACGCTCGAGCTTGAGAACGGATTGGCGACGCTCTATCCCGGCACCGTCGACGAATACCTGGTCTTCAAGGAAGAGCGCCGGGAGCAGGCTGAGAATTACAACAAGAATGTCCGGGCGAAGCAGGAGCAGCTCCAGGAGTTTATCGACCGTTTTCGCGCGAAGGCCTCGAAGGCGGCTCAGGCCCGTTCGAAGATGAAACAGCTCGAGCGGCTGAAGACGATCGAGACGGGCCACGCGCTCGGCAACGTCCAGATAAAGATACCGCCGGTGCCGTGGAAGAACGGCGTCGCATTGCGGTGCGAGAACCTGCAGGTCGGCTACCCGGACAAGACGGTGGCGCGCGACATCCGGCTTGAGGTGCCGCTGGGCGCCCGGGTCGCGATACTGGGCGATAACGGCCAGGGCAAGACGACGTTCATGAGGACGATCGCCGGAGACCTGCCGGCGATCCACGGCAGTTTCCGGTGGGGATACGGCATGGAGCTTGGCTACTACGCGCAGCATGTCTTCAGCTCGCTGGACCCCGAGGCGGACGTCTATGGCTATCTTTCCGGGAAGGCGGGCCGCGCGGTGACGCCGCAGGAGATCCTCAATATGGCGGGGAGCTTCCTGTTCAAGGGAGACGACGCGTATAAAAAGGTCTCCGTCCTGAGCGGCGGCGAGCGGGCGCGCCTCGTGCTGGCGGGATTGCTGCTCACCAGGTGCAACGCGCTGCTCCTGGACGAGCCGACCAACCATCTTGATTTCGAGACCGTCGAGGCGCTCGGCGCGGCGCTCAGGGAGTACACCGGGACGCTCTTTTTTATCAGCCACGACCGGACCTTCGTCAATCTTGTCGCGACCGAGATGCTCGTCGTCAACGCCGGCTCCGTGGAGCGCTACCCCGGCAACTACGAGGACTACGTATGGCATATGGAGAATTCGGTGCGCGACGAGCTGCGCGCGGAGGCGTCCGCCCACCAGGCGCCGAAGGCGGCGGGGAAGGCGAAAGAGAAGTCCGGCTACCACGTCAGGAAAGAGGCCGAGGCCGAAAAAAGGAAACTCAGGTCGCAGATCAAGAAATGCGAAGATAGTATCGCGCAGCACCGGAAAGAGCTCGATGCCATCCACCAGTCCATAGTCTCGGACCCGACGGCTTGGTCGCGCGAGCTGAGCACGCGCTGCGACGAGCTTGCGCGCCGTATCGAGCGGGATGAGCAGCAGTGGCTTGAGCTGAACCAGAAGGCGGACAAACTTGCAGGCGCCGCGAACGTTTCACGGGACGATCGCGCATGACGCAACCCGCACACGACAAGATCATCAGCGCCCGCGGGCTGCGGAAAACGTACGGCGGGCTGAAGGCCGTCGACGGTATCGACTTTGCGGTGCAGGCGCAGGAATGCATCGGGATCCTCGGCCCGAACGGCGCGGGGAAGACGACCACCATCAAGATGCTCTCCTGCTTTCTCGAACCCTCCGGCGGTATACTCGAAGTTCTCGGCAGGGACGCGTCCGCCGCGCCGCGCTTCATCAAGCGCCATATCGGCGTCTGCCCCCAGGAGGATAATCTCGACCCCGACCTTTCGGTCGCGGAAAACCTGCGCGTCTTCGCGCGCTATTTCGACATCGTCGGCGGCGAGGCGCGCGGCCGGGCGGAGGAGCTGCTCCACTTCATGGGGCTCCACGCGAAACGGGCCGCCCGGATCGACGAGCTCTCCGGCGGCATGAAGCGCCGCCTGATGATCGCCCGCTCGCTGATCAACCGCCCGCGCCTCCTCATCCTGGACGAGCCGACCACGGGGCTCGACCCGCAATCGCGCCATCAGATATGGGAGCGGCTCCACCGGCTGAAGAGCGAAGGGACGACTATCTTGCTGACGACGCACTATATGGACGAGGCGGCGCACCTGTGCGGGCGGCTGATCATCATGGACCATGGCAAGGTCGTCGTCGAGGGCGCGCCGAAGGACCTCGTCCGCGAGCATATCGGCGCGTCGGTGATCGAGGTCTCGGCGGCGGGGGACGGCGCGAGACGTTTTGCGGAAGAGAAAGGCCTGTTGCACGAAAAGACGTCGACGCACCTCTACATCCACGGCGCCGAGGCCGCTTCGCTGTGGCCGGAGGCCGTGCGGCAATTCGGCGAGGAGCGCTGCATCCTCCGCATGGCGAACCTGGAAGATGTCTTCCTGAAACTGACGGGCCGCGCCCTCAGGGACGAATGATCATGAAAGCGATACTGAAAAATTGCAGCTGGCGCGCGTGGCGCGTGTGGCAGAGGAACTTCGACGTCTACCGCCAGACCTGGAAGATCAACTTCATTCCGCCGCTCCTGGAGCCGCTGCTCTACCTGCTGGCGTTCGGCGTGGGGCTGGGGAGCCTGGTCAAGGATGTTCAGTTCGAGGGGGCTGCGGTCCCGTATCTCACGTTCATCGCGCCCGGGCTCGTTGCGACGGCGATCATGAACCACGGCTTTTTTGAGACCACCTACGCTTCTTTCGTGAGGATGTACTATCAGAAGACCTTCGCCGCGATCCTCTCGACGCCGCTCTCGCTCGAGGACGTCATCCTCGGCGAGATCGCCTGGGGCGCGACCAAGTCGCTGTTCGCTGGCGCGATCATGCTCGCCATCGCCGTGGCGTGGGGGCTGATCCCGCTGGCGGCGGCGCTGGCGATCCTGCCGGTCGCATTCCTGGCGGGGCTCGCGTTCTCCGGGCTGGGGATGTGTTTCACCGCGGTGGTCAAGAACATCGAGATGTTCAACTTCCCCGTCTTCCTGTTCATCACGCCGATGTTCCTCTTCAGCGGCGTCTTTTTTCCTCTGACGTCGCTGCCGGGGTGGGCGCAGCATCTGGCGAACGCGCTGCCGCTGACGTTCCTGGTCAGCGCCGTCCGCGGCCTGGCGCTCGGCAAATTCCATTCTTTGCAGGCGTTCCAGCTCATCGGCCTTCTCGCCATCGCCGTCGTGTGCACATACCTCGGTATCGCGGGGATGAAAAAGAGGATGCTGAGATAGGGAGGGCCCATGCGCGCGCCGGTCGTGCTGCACGCGCAAGCTTACAGCGTGAACGTCCGGCCTTCCTGCAAAACTTTAACATCCGCTCCGGCGAATGCCTCGCTGTACTGTTCCGGACCGAACGCATCCATCGGGAGCAGCGTTTTTGGTTTTAACACCTCGACGAACGCCTTCAGATCATCGATGGTGTCGCTGCCGCAGGTATGGACCTGTTCTATCTCGATGCCGCGCCTGTCGCAGCTTGCCCGAAATTCTCCGGTCAGGCTTTTCTCGCACATCGAATATATCAGCTTCGCGCCCTTCGTTTCTTCGAGTTCCTTGGGTATAACAGGAAATGAGCCGGTATCCCGCACCAGCATCAGCATTTTATGTTTTTCTTCATTTATCTTGAAGAACTCGATCTTGCTCTTGTTGTAGACAAAGAGGAGATCTCGGTAGCCGGCATCCTTCAAGCTCTCCGCCTGGGTGTTGACGAACTTGATGCGGACATTCTTGCCGTCCGGCTGCGGGAGCCCCGCCGAGTCTTTGCCGAGCTTGCTCAGGATGAACGCGGTGTGGAGATCGATGACGAATGTCCGGCCGGCCTTCTGGCATGCCCGGTATGCCGATGCCAGCCTGTCGATATCCTGAGATGAGCAGCAGATGAGGACGATGCTGACGTTCGCCCTCAGTATCTCCTCGATCCGTCGTTTGACGGCGGCTTCATTTTTGTACGCCTGCTCGTCTGTTCCCCGCATTGCTCCTCCCAGCAGAAGGCAGTCGATATTCTCGGGCGGCCTTTCAAAGATAGTTCGGAAGAGGACCCCTTTTTTGCCGTGCCCCCTGATATCGCCGGAATAAAAGAGGCGCTTGCCGCCGGCCTCGATAAGGAACGCCTGAGCGCCGGCGCCCGAATCGTCCGCGAGATAGGGGGTGACGGTGAGATCGCCGATCTTGAACGGCCTCCGGCCCTTGATGATCTGTGCGTGTATCCGCCCAGGCCGGTTGTGTATGAATATGTTCGATGCGTCGATCAGCGCCTTGATGCCGCAGCTCATATAGACCGGTATGTCAGGATTAACGTAGCCGAGCAGCCCGTAATAGTCCCGGCTGGAGCGCGAGATAAGGATCGCGTCCACGCCCCTGGGTTCGTCGTTATACAGGCCCTGGATGTTGGGGAGGAGCCCCGATCCTTTGAGCTCCGCGACGGTCTTGCCTTCGAGGAGCTTCGTATCGAACGGTTCGCGCTTGCCGTCGGCGGGCGGCATCCCGAAGTCGATAAGGATACGCGTCTTTTCAGAGCTCAGTTCGACGCAGCCGCCGCCGATCCCGAGCGCTTCTCGATGGATCGTTAATTTCATATTCGGGTTTCTTATTCTCTCTTACCGTTCAGCCCTCTCCTCGTCCTGCATGTCCGTCATCCCGGGCATGCTGGGGAGCGCGGTGTAGTCAGCGGGGATCTCGAACAGCGAGCCGTCGAGCGGGCCCGTCTTGACATTGCTCAGCTCCATCTGCCAGCTCCCGTCCTCGGCGGCCGTCTTGAGGGCGACGCCTGTCTTCTTGTCAACCCATTGGATGACGGCGCTTGTCTCGCCGTTGAGGGTGTAGCTGATACGGTATTTGTCCGCGGGAACGCCGCCGACCGGTTCTTCGCCGAGCGGCTCGCGTTTCGTCTCGCCGGGGACCTTGTCCGCCGCGCCGACGGTTTTTCTCGGGTCGAACGGCTGTTCCATGTACATCTTCTGCTCGGGCATCAGGATGAATACTTTCTTCGTGTCGATGCGGGTTATCGTGACCGCCATCGGCATCTCCATCCGCATCTTGTCTTTGGACACGTACAGCTTGCCGGTGAAGACGCTGCCGCCCGCGTCGGTGGTCATGTCGGCCGTGAAATCCCCGGCCGCGTCGGCGCCGGTGGCGCAGCATGCCGCAAGGATGAGTGATGCGAGGATCGCCCGTTTCAGGTTCTTCATAGGAGCTCCTTTCGTATGTGTCACGCCATAGTAATATAGAAGCGGCCTATTACATAAGCTTTTTTAGCGGCGCCGTGGAGCTATGGTGGGAAAGAGATTGATTCTGCGAGAAGATTTTAGTACTCTCTGTCCGTCCAGATTCAGCTGCATGACGAACTCGTCCCATGAGGAGCCTATGGCACCAGACAGCTTCAGCGTAACGGCAAACGGCGCCGGCCGCCGTCTTTGCTGCGCCCTCTTTCTGATCCCCCTTCTTACATTCTCAACCGGCTGTCTTTTCCGCATCGGCCCCGATTACAAGACCGCGCCCGCGACGCTCTCGAAAGACTGGATGGAGAAGGGCGATAAGGGGCTTAAGACGGGCGCCGCAGACTACCGCACCTGGTGGGCCGCCTTCAACGACCCCGTCCTCGACGGCCTGGTGAACAAGGCCTACGCCGAGAACCTTTCGCTGCGCGCGGCGGGGACGCGCGTCCTGCAGGCGAGGGCCCAGCTGGGGGTCGCGGTGGGAAAGTGGTTTCCGCAGACGCAGCAGGCAGTCGCCTCGTTTGAAAAAGACCGCCTGAGCCCGGCGACGCCGCAGGGGATGTCGGCGCCCTCTCTGAACAGGACGCAGTGCTCTATTGGAGGGCAGGCGAGCTGGGAGGTCGACTTCTGGGGGAAATTCAGCAGGGGGATCGAATCCGCCGATGCGGCGCTGATGGCGAGCGTGGCCGACTACGACAATACGCTGGTGACGCTTACCGCCGATGTGGCGAGCACCTATGTTTCCATACGGACGATCGAGAAGCGCCTGGAGATCGCGCGGTCGAACGTCAGGGTGCAGGAAGGCAGCCTCAAGATTGCCGAGGAGCGGTTCGCCGGCGGCACGACATCGGAACGCGACGTGCAGCAGGCCAAGACCGTCCTGGCGAGCACGCAGGCCGACATCCCGTCGCTGGAAACCCAGCTTCAGCAGTCGCAGAACCTCCTGTCGATCCTGCTCGGAGCTGCGCCGCACGACATGGCCGGCCTGATCGGCACGAGTATCGCCCGGATACCGGAGCCGCCAAAAGAGGTTGCGGTCGGGATCCCGGCCGACCTGTTGCGCCGCCGTCCCGACGTCCGCAGCGCCGAGTATAAGGCGGCAGCGCAGTGCGCTCAGATCGGGATCGCCAAGGCCGACCTCCTTCCGGCATTCTCGCTGACCGGCAACTTCGGCTACGCGGCAAGTAACGTCGGGCCGTACCAGCTTTCGGACATGTGGCACGCCTCGAGCCGCGCCGGCGCCATGGGCCCCTCGTTCCAGTGGAATATCCTCAATTACGGCCGCATTATCAACAACGTCCGCGTGCAGGACGCCAGGTTCCAGGAAGCGATGCTGACCTATCAGAACGCGGTGCTGCAGGCTCAGCGCGAGGTGGAGGACGCCCTGGTTTCGTTCGTGAACTCTCAGCGCCGCGCCGCGTGCCTCGAGCGCAGCGTCGCCGCCGCCAAACGTTCGCTGGACCTCGCGACCATACAGTACCAGCAGGGGATGACCGATTTTACCACCGTCCTCACGGCGGAGCAGGGGCTCCTGGAACAGCAGAACAACCTGGCGACGACGCAGGGGGATATTTCGCAGAACCTGGTGACCATCTACCGCGCCCTTGGCGGCGGGTGGGAGATCCGCGAAGGCAAAGATTTCGTTCCCGCGTCCGTTCAGGAAGAAATGAAGAAACGCACCTACTGGGGCGGCCTGCTGAAGCACGAGGCGTACGCATCGGAGACCGGCGAGAAGAAGGCGCCGCCGGTGCGTCTGCCGGATCTATAGTTCTGATTAATCTGTCATCCTTTGCTGCTCTTCGCGCTGTCGCTCAGGGTTCCTCAGGATGACACTTTGCGTATGGAGGTTTGATGAAAAAGCATATACGGGCATGTGTCTATGCGTTAATGATCGTGTCGCTTGGATTTGTCGCCGTCTCATGCGGCCGCAACGAGTACAAGGCGCCGCCGCCGCCGAAGGTCACCGTGAGCAAGCCGCTTCAGGAGAAGATCACCGACTACCTTGAATTCACCGGGAACACGGCGGCGATCAACACGGTCAAGCTCCGGGCGCGCGTCGAAGGGTATCTCGAGAAGGTCTTTTTCCAGGACGGCGACATCGTCAAGAAGGACCAGCCGCTTTTCCTGATAGAGCAGGATACCTATGAGGCGAAGCTGAAGGCGGCCGAGGCGCAGATCCTTGCAGACAAGGCGGTCCTCGAGCACGCGCAGACCGAGTTTGACCGGTACACCGGCCTCGCGAAACAGGCGGCGGCGTCGCAGACGGACGTCGATAAGTGGCGTTATCAGCGGGACGGTGCGCAGGCGGCGGTGATGGCGGACGAGGCGAACCGCGACCTGGCGAAACTCAACCTCGATTATACGAACGTCATCGCGCCGTTCGACGGCCGGGTCGACCGCCGGCTGAAGGACCCGGGCAACCTCGTCGGGGCCGGCGAGGACACCGTCCTCGCCGAGATCAATCAGATCAGGCCGATCTACGTCTATTTCACGATCAACGAGCGCGATCTCCTGCGTGCGCGGCAGGAGGGCAATCCGCATGACGGGATATCCCCAAGCAAGTGGAAGATGCCGGTCTTCCTGGGGCTCGCCAACGATGAGGGGTATCCGTATGAAGGCTTCCTCGATTTTGCCGCGATCACTGTCGACCCGACGACGGGAACGCTCCTCCTGCGCGGGGTATTCGAGAATGCCGACTACAAGATACTCCCGGGGCTCTTCGCCCGTATCCGGCTGCCGGTCCGCTCAGATGTCCCCGCGATCCTGATACCGGAGACGTCGATCGGGTACGACCAGATGGGGCCGTATGTCTACATCGTCGACGAGAAGAATATGGTCCAGCGGCGCGGGATCGAGTTGGGTTCGCAGCAGGGGAAGATGCGCGTGGCGGTCTCCGGGCTGAAGGGGGATGAATCGGTGATCGTTGACGGTATCATGTATGCCGTCCCCGGCCGGGTCGTCGCGCCGGTCGAGGCAGCGGCCGCCGCGGGCGCGGTCCCGGCGCCGGCCCCGGCAGGGGAGCAGAAGAAATGATCTCGAAGTTTTTCGTCGAACGACCCATCTTCGCCAACGTCATCGCCATCATCACGATCCTCCTCGGGGTGGTCGCGCTCTACAACCTTCCGATCGCGCAGTACCCCGACATCGTCCCGCCGACGATCCAGGTGACGACCCGCTACCCCGGCGCCAGCGCGGAGGTCATCGCGGCGACTGTCGGTGTGCCGGTCGAGCAGGCGGTCAACGGCGTCGAGAAGTCGATCTATATGTCTTCCACGAGCGGCAGCGACGGCAGCTACACGCTGACGGTCACCTTTGCCGTCGGCACCGACTTGAATACCGCCCTGTCGTTAGTCCAGAACATGGTCAACGGGGCGCTCGCCCAGCTCCCCGACGTCGTCCAGGCGCAGGGGATCACGGTGAAGAAGGTCTCCACCGACATCCTGCAGGTGATCAACCTCTATACCGAGGACGACCGGTACGACGAGACGTACCTCGCCAATTACGGGATCATCAACGTCCAGAACCCGCTGGCGCGATTGCCGGGCGTCGGCCAGGTGAAGGTGGTGGGCGCAGGCCCCTACAGTATCCGGGTGTGGCTCGACCCCAACAAGCTCCAGGATTACAAGCTCGCTACGCTGGACGTGGTCAACGCGATCAAGAGCCAGAATATCCAGGTCGTCGCGGGACAGCTGGGAACCCCGCCGGTCCCTGCGGACCAGTCGTACCAGTTTACGATCAATGCCCTCGGCCGCCTCTCGGACGTGAAGCAGTTCGAGGATATCATCATTCGGAGCACCCGCGACCAGACGGCCCAGATGGTCCGGGTGCGGGACGTCGCGCGCGTCGAACTGAGCCAGCAGTATTTCATGAACTTCTCGAAGATGTCCGGCCATAAGGCGGGGCATATCATCATATATACCCTTCCCGGCGCCAACGCCGTCGACGTGGCGAACGCATGCCGCACCGCGATGGCCGAGATGAGCCGCGACTTCCCCGAGGGGATGAAGTATGCGATCCACTACGACACCACCCGGTTCGTCAACCAGGCGATCCACGCCGTATACGAGACGCTCTTCGAGGCCGGCATCCTGGTCCTCCTCGTCATCATGGTCTTCCTCCAGAACTGGCGGGCGACGCTGGTCCCGGCGACGACGGTGCCCGTGACGATCATCGGCGCTTTCGCCGCCATGGCGCTCCTCGGCTTCAGCGTCAACCTGATGACGCTCTTTGCGCTCATCCTGGCGATCGGCATCGTGGTCGACGACGCCATCGTCATCGTGGAGAACGCGTCGTATTACGTCGAAAAGGGGTTGTCCCCGAAAGAGGCGGCGATCAAGGCCATGAACGAGCTGACCGGCCCGGTCATGGGGATCACGCTCGTTTTGACGGCGGTCTTCTTGCCCGCGGCGTTCCTGCCGGGGATTACCGGCCAGCTGTTCCGGCAGTTCGCCCTCGTCATCGCGTCGACCGCGGTTATCAGCGCGTTGAACGCACTGACGCTCAAGCCGGCGCAGTGCGCCGTCTACTTGCGGCCGCTCGAGAAAAAGACGCCGAACCTGTTCTACCGCTATTTCAACAAAGGGTACGGGTTCGTGGAGGCCGCCTATATCCGCCTCGTGGCCTGGATGGTCCGGCGGCCCTGGACGATGATCGGGGTGTTCGCCGCGGTCATCGCGGCGACCGGCTGGGGGTTTGCGATCCACCCGACCGGGTTCCTGCCCGACGAGGACCAGGGGTTCTGCATCGTGATGGGGCGGCTTCCCGAGGGGGCGTCGCAGCCGCGCGCCCGCGCCGTGTCCGCCCAGGTGGACGCTATCCTGAAAAAGACGCCGGGGATCGACTCGTGGGTGACGATCGGCGGGTTCTCCGTGCTCGATTCGGCGAACCTGGCAAATACCTTCACCAATTTCGTGGTCTACCAGGATTGGGAAAAACGCGGAAAGAACCTGACGCAGGCGCGGATCATCGCCCAGCTGCGCCGGTCGTTTTCGCAGCTGCAGGACGCGCAGATCATCGTGATGATCCCGCCGCCGATCCGCGGCCTCGGCCAGGCGAGCGGTTTCCAGATGATGGTCGAGGACCGCGGCGCGATGGGGCTGGGCGAGCTGTATAAGTCGACCCTCGGGCTCATCATGGCGGCCAACAGCCAGACCGGTCTCCGCGGCGCCAACACCACCTTCAGCGCCAAGAACCCGCAGCTGTATCTTGACATCGACCGCGTCAAGGCCGAATCGCTCGATCTCGATCTCAACGATGTCTTCAATACCCTCCAGTCGTACCTGGGGTCGTCGTACGTCAACCTGTTCAATAAATTCAACCAGGTCTTCCAGGTATATGTGCAGGCCGACGCCCCGTTCCGGCTGAAACCCGACGACATCAAGAACCTCTACGTGCGCAACAAGAAAGACCAGATGGTCCCGCTCGGGACGCTGCTTGACGTGAAACGGATGCTCGGGTCCGAGCTGGTGACGCGCTACAACCTCTATCCTGCCGCGGCGGTGTATGGGGGCGCCGCGTCCGGGTTCAGCTCGACGCAGGCGATCGACCTGATGGAACAGGTCGCCGCGCGCAACCTCCCGCTGGGGGTCAAGTACGACTGGACCGCGACCGCCTACCAGGAGAAGCAGGTCGGCGCGCAGGCGTATGTGATCTACGCGCTGTCGATCATCCTCGTCTACCTCGTCCTCGCGGCGCAGTATGAGAGCTGGACGAGCCCCGCCGCCGTGGTCCTGGTTGTTCCGATGGCGCTCGGCGGCGTCCTTCTCGCTCTGCTTGCGCGCGGCTTCGACAACAACCTGTATACCCAGGTGGGGCTGGTCCTGATGATCGCCCTTGCCAGCAAGAACGCGATCCTGATCGTGGAGTTCGCCCGCGAACTGCGGGCGTCGGGGATGGGGATCGCCGAAGCGGCAGTGGAGGCGACCAGACGCCGTTTCCGCCCCATCATTATGACGTCGTTTGCGTTCATCCTCGGCGTGATGCCGCTGATGTGGGCCGACGGCGCGGGCGCGGCCAGCCAGCAGGCGATCGGCACGGTGGTCTTCGGCGGGATGCTGTCGTCGACGCTTCTCGCCGTCCCGTTCATCCCCGTTTTCTACACGGTGCTGCAGGGATACAGCGAACGGCGGGCCGCCCGCAAGGCGAAAGCGCCGGCGCCGGTGAAAAACGGGTAGGCGGACAAAAGCATTAGTTTTCGTTGCATTCCTGCCGCATTTGCGTATAATAGCGCACATAGTAATTGTACTCCAAAAAATGAGCGTTCGACTGTGTGCGAACTTGTGGAGTACGAAACGAGGAGGGGGAGTATGAAGCTGTATGTGGGCAATTTGTCATACGAAGTCACCGATGATGATCTCAGGGTGGCTTTCGAAAGTTTCGGGCAGGTTGATTCTGCCACTGTCATCAAGGACAGGGATACCGGCCGCTCAAAGGGGTTCGGTTTCGTTGAAATGTCCGCGCAGGCCGAAGCTCAGGCTGCGATCGATGGGATGAACGGGAAGGACCTGAAGGGCAGAGCGGTTAACGTCAACGAAGCTCGTCCGAAGACCGAAGGCGGCGGTGGCCGCGGCGGGTTCGGCGGCGGCGGCCGTGGCGGGTACGGCGGCGGTGGCGGCGGATACCGGGGCGGCAGATAAGCTGTCTCGATGTACCGTTGAGTTTGACATACGTCAGGCGGCTGCGATGTGCAGCCGCCTGATGTATTTATGGAGCATGATATCCTGCCCCTCTCAGAGTCCATTGGAGCATTTTTGATTTGGCAGTCCTGTAAGCCGTATCGCAGATCTTCGTAATCGTTTTTTCAGAACAACTGCGGAGGATGACAATGGCGCGCGCAAAGGATGGCAAGAACGGTGCTGCGGGCTGCGCACAGTCGCCGGGAGACGTTCGGACCGGGACGAGCGTCGAGGCGATCAAGCAGTCGTTTCTCGACAACCTCTCGTGCGGTATGGGGCGCATCCCTGCCGCGGCGACAAAGAACGATCTCTATACCGCGCTGGCGATGACCGTACGCGACCGCCTGCTGCATAATAGTGTCCTGATGGCGGAGGCGTGGTTCGCGCAGGAGAGCCGCATTGTCTGCTACCTGTCTGCCGAATATCTTCCCGGCCCCCATCTTGCTAACAACCTGCTCAACCTCGGCATAACCGGCGCCGCCCGGCAGGCGCTGTCGGAACTTGGCTACGACCTTGAAGAAATCGTCAACCAGGAAGGCGATCCCGGGCTGGGCAACGGAGGCCTCGGGCGTCTGGCGTCCTGCTACATGGACTCGCTCGCGACGCTTCGGGTTCCCGCGATCGGTTTCGGCATCCGCTATGAGTTCGGTATCTTCGACCAGGAGATCCGTGATGGGTGGCAGGCCGAGATCACCGACAAGTGGCTGCGCCTCGGCAACCCGTGGGAGGTCGCCAGGCCGGAGCGGGCGTTCGACGTGATGTTCGGCGGCCGCACGGAAGGGTGGAAAGACGAAAAAGGCCGCCTTCGCGTGCGGTGGATACCGGACACTGTCGTGAAAGGGACGCCTTACGATACGCCGATCGCCGGCTACGGCGTCGGCTCATGCAGTACGCTCAGGCTGTGGAAGGCCGAGGCGGTCGAGTCGTTCGATTTCAATCTCTTCAACCACGGCGATTATTACCGCGCAGTCGAGGATAAAGTATCCTCGGAGAACATCACCAAAGTCCTCTACCCGAACGACGAGCCGGTCCAGGGCAAGATACTCCGTCTTCAGCAGCAGTATTTCTTCACGTCGTGCTCGCTGCAGAACCTGCTGCGCATCTATCTCCATTTCGGGGGGAAACCCGAGTTGTTCCACGAGCAGTTCGCGATACAGCTCAACGACACGCACCCGTCTGTCGCGGTCGCCGAGTTGATGCGCCTCCTCGTCGACGAGCTCCTGCTCCCGTGGGACGTGGCGTGGAATGCCGCGCGCCGGACGTTCGCCTACACCAACCACACGCTGCTCCCCGAGGCGCTGGAGATCTGGCCGCTGGATATTTTCGGCCGGCTGCTCCCGCGCCACCTGGAGATCATCTACGAGATCAACCGGCGTTTTCTCGACGAGGTGCGCGAGCGCTTTCCCGGCGACGATGCGCGCGTCGGGCGCATGTCGCTCATCGACGAGCGCGGCTGCCGCTACGTGCGGATGGCGCATCTGGCCGCCGTCGGCAGCCACCGTATCAACGGCGTCGCAAGGCTCCACTCCGAGCTCCTGAAAAAACTGGTTATGAGCGACTTCGCCGAGATGTGGCCGGAGAAGTTCTGCAACGTGACCAACGGGGTCACCCCGCGGCGTTTTGTCGCCGTCAGCAACCCCGGGCTGGCTCAGCTCATCACGCGATATGCCGGCGACGGCTGGCTGAAGGACCTCGACCAACTGAGAAAGCTCGAGGCGTTCGCGGACGACCCGGAGTTCCAGAAGCAATGGCAGGGGGTCAAGCTGGGGTGCAAGATGCGCCTTGCCGCCGTTATCGAGGAGCGGACAGGCGTCAGGCTCGACACCTCGGCGATGTTTGACGTGCAGTGCAAGCGGATCCACGAATACAAGCGCCAGCACCTGAACGTCCTGCACATCCTCACGCTGTACCTCGCGCTGAAGCACGACCCGAACGCGGATATCGTCCCTCGCGCCTTCGTGTTCGGCGGCAAGGCGGCGCCGGGGTATTTCATGGCGAAGCGCATCATCAAGCTCATCACCTCCGTCGCCGCCGTCGTGAACAACGATCCAGTCGTGAAGGGCCGGCTCGCCGTCGCTTTCTTCCCCGACTTCAACGTGCAGAACGCGCAGCAGATCTACTCGGCTGCGGACCTGTCCGAGCAGATCTCCACCGCGGGCAAGGAGGCGTCGGGAACCGGCAATATGAAGTTTTCGCTGAACGGGGCGCTGACGATCGGCACGCTCGACGGGGCTAACGTCGAGATACGTGAAGAGGTCGGCGAGGAGAACTTTTTCCTGTTCGGCCTCACCGCGGCGCAAGTGGAGGAGAAAAAACGGGCCGGTTACCGGCCGCGCGAAATATGCGAGCGCGACGCGGAGCTGCGCGCGGTCATCGACTTTATCGGCTCCGGCGCCCTGGCCGGAGGCGACCGCGAGCTGTTCCGTCCGATCGTCGACAACCTGCTTTGCGACGATCCCTACATGCTGCTGGCGGACTACCGCCCGTATATCGCGTGCCAGGGCCGCGTGAGCGCCCTCTGGCGCGACCGGCGCGCCTGGACCCGCTGCTCCATCGTAAATACTGCGCGGATGGGAAAGTTCTCTTCGGACCGCTCGATACGCGACTATTGCCGGCAGATCTGGGATGCGAAGCCGCTGGATGCGTGAGACGTAGACATGGAATAACCAAGGACGGGAGGCAGATCGTGAAGAGAATGGCATATGCGTTAGTCGCTATCCTGGCCCTGTGCGCCTGCGTGAGTGCAGCGACCCCTGATCATCAGGATCTTTCTGCGGTCGGCGCCGAGGAGGCGCTGCTCTTGCTTAAGACGGGGAATAAGGCGTTTGTCGCCGGCGGGTCTCAGGAACCCGGCCGCGCCGCTGTACGGATGAAAGCGGTTGCGGCCAAACAGCATCCGTTCGCCGCTGTCCTCGGGTGCTCCGACTCGCGCGTCCCCGTCGAGATCATATTCGACCGGGGTATAGGCGACCTGTTCGTGGTGCGCGATGCCGGTAATATCGCGGGCGATTACGAGATCGCAAGCCTTGAGTACGCCGCCGAACATCTGGGCGTCGGACTGATCGTCGTCCTCGGGCACAAGCGGTGCGGCGCGGTCGAGGCGGCGGTCGACGGAACGAGGCTGGAAGGACATATCAACGATGTTCTTGCCCGCATAGCCCCCGCCGTTGCGGAGGCGCAGGGCGCCGCCGGCGATACCGTCGAGAGGGCCGTCAAGGCGAACGTGCGGATGGTGTGCGGACAGCTCGCCTATACCGAGCCGGTGCTCTCTCGGCTTGTGGCCGAAAAGAAGCTCAAGATAGTCGGCGCCTACTACGACCTCGATACCGGCGCGGTGGAATTCCTGTCAGACACGGGTGAATGAAAGGTAGGATTACCCTATGAAAAGCAAAGTCTATTTCACTGCGATAAAAGACAATGCCGATGTGACGGCCGTCAGCGATAAGCTTCGCACGTTGCTCCAGTCAAGCAAGGTGCTGGATTTTATAGGCAAGGATCAAAAGGTTGCGGCAAAGATCCATTTCGGCGAGGAGGGGAGCACCGGCTTTGTCGATCCCCGGTATGCGCGGATCATTTGCGGCGCGATCACGGCCCGCGGGGCGACGGCGTTCCTCGCCGACGCGAATACGCTGTACAAAGGCAGGCGGACAAATGCGAGGGATCACATAGCGCTTGCTCATGACCACGGCTTCACCCCGCAGGCGACCTGCGTGGAAATAGCCGTTCCGGACGACACGGTCAAAGAGAACACGGCAGATGTCGTCATAAACAAGAAATTCGTCGCGACGGCGAAGATCGCCCGTCTCTTTGCCGATGCGGACGCGCTTGTCGCGATAACCCATTTCAAGGGGCATATGATCACCGGCTTCGGCGGCGCGCTGAAAAACCTCGGGATGGGGTGCGCGACGCGGGAAGGAAAGCTGATGCAGCACAACGACGTCACGCCGGTCTTCTACGAGGATAAATGTATCGGATGCGGCGAATGCGAGAAGATCTGCCCGGTCGGCGCGGTGCGCGTCACGGACGGGAAATGCGCCCTGTCGAAAGAAACGTGCATCGGCTGCGGAAGCTGCGTAGGTGTTTGTCCCGCCATGGCATTGTTCGTCGACCTCACGGCGGGCGACGCGTGCCAGTTCAAGATGGTCGAGTATGCGTATGCCGCGTTGCGCGGCAAAGAGCGGAGATCGGGGTTTATCAATTTCGCCGTCAGGATCAACCAGGAGTGCGATTGCTGGGGAGGAGAGAATCCGCGGATCGCCCCCGACATCGGCATCCTCGCGTCGCGCGATCCGGTGAGTATCGACAAGGCGAGCATGGATCTGGTGAACAGGGCGTGCGGAAAGGACATCTTCAGGGAGGTCCACCCGGAGCAGAACGGCATGAAGCAGCTCGAATATGCGCAGGAGCTTGGATTGGGGAGCCTTGAGTACGAATTGATCGAGGTGTGATCCCCGGCTCTGTGAGGCCGGTATGCCGCCTGAGCATGATAGGAGAGCGGACGATATGTCAAAGGCGAAGATAATTTGCACGCTGGGTCCCGCTTCCGACCGGAGCGGCGTCCTGCGGGAGATGATGCGCGCCGGGATGGACGTGGCCAGGTTGAATTTCTCTCACGGATCGCACGAAGAGCACCTGCGGCGGATACGAAAGGTGCGCGAGCTCAACCGGCGCTTCCGCCGGCATGTCAAGATCCTCGGAGATCTCGAAGGGTACCGTATCAGGATCGGGAGGTTGAAAGGGGGGCGGCCGATCGCCGTGAAGAAAGGCCAGATCGTTTGGCTGGCGCCGGAGGGGATCGCGGGCTCATGCAACAGTATCCCGTTCGATTATGCCGGGCCGCTCGACCGGATCGCCCGGGGGCAACTGATCTTCATCGATGACGGGAATATCGCTTTGGCGGCCGAAGGGTGCGACAAGGGAAGGCTGAAGGCGCGTGTGGTCGTGCCCGGCGCTATCAAGGAGCGCAAGGGGATCAACATGCCGGGCCTCAAGATCGACTTTACCGGGCTGACGCCGAAGGACCGCCAAGACCTCGATTTCTGCGTTGCACACCGGGTGGATTTCATCGCACAGTCGTTTGTCAGGACGGCTGCCGACATCCGCGCGTTGAGGGACTATATGCCCGACGGCGGCCTCGGGTTCGGGGTGATCGCGAAGATCGAGAACCGCGACGGCATCAGGAATATCGACTCGATCGTGCGCGTGTGCGACGGCATCATGGTCGCCCGGGGCGACATGGGTGTCGCCATACCCGTGTACGAGGTGCCGATCGTCCAGAAAGAGATCATCAGGAAATGTAATTGTGCGGGGAAATTTGTCATCACCGCGACGCAAATGCTTGAGAGCATGACCGAGCATCGCACCCCGACGCGAGCCGAGGTCACCGACGTCGCCAACGCCATCCTCGACGGGACCGACTACGTGATGCTCTCAGCGGAGACCGCGGCCGGCGCCTATCCCTCGGAATGCGTAGACATGATGGGCAGGATCGTCGGTTACACGGAAAAGCACCGGCGCTCAGTAACAAAGATCCCCCCGGCAAGGATTGAGTAGCCGACGGTCAATGTCGTTTTCGCCAACGGCGGCATGTAATGCAACAGGTATCCTTATGGCGATAAAGCGTTTGCCGAGAAAGATACTGGTCCTCGCCGGCAGCCCGGTGCGAGACGGCAACACGGATACGCTCGCCGGGTGGTTCGCCGAGGGGGCTCGGGCGCAGGGGGCGGAGGTCGAGGTCGTGCGCGTTGCGGCGCGTGAGTTCAGGTCTGCCGGGTGCACGTCCTGCCGGGCGTGCCAGAAACTGGAAGCTTACGCGTGCGTGATCCGGGACGATGCGAGCGCGGCGCTGGCGAAGATGGCAAAAGCAGACGCGATCATCATGGCGACGCCCCTCTATTTTTTCTCGGCGAGCGCCCAGCTGAAGACGGTGTTCGACCGGATGTTCTCGCTCTATAAGTGGGACAACGCGGCGGGGACGATGCAAACGCCGCTCGCCGGGAAGACGTTCGGCGTCATCGCCAGCGCATACGAGGGTGCCGGCTTTGACGCACTGGAAAAACCGTTCCGCCTGACGGCGGAGTATACCGGGATGAAGTTCTATTCGCTCCGCGTTCCCAACGCGGGAGTGTCGGGAGATATCAGGGGCAAACAGGAGATCCGCCGCAAGGCTGCGGCGTTCGGAAAAAAGATCGCCAAAGGGTGAGAAAGGAAGAGATATGCAGATAGGGATCATCGGGTTGCCGCAGGTCGGGAAAAAGTCGCTGTTCCAGCTGTTGACCGGCGGGAACGTTGCGGCGGCGAAAGGTAAGTCGGCCAAAGGGGGCGCGGTCGGTATCGCGAAAGTGCGCGACCCGCGCTTTGATAAGCTCGTCGGGATGTACAAGCCCAAGAAGTCGGTGCCGGCAGCCATCGAGTTCGTCGTCCTGCCGAAGATCGAGAAGGAGTCTATCGCCAGCGGCGAGGCGTTCGGCGCGGTCGCCGATGTCGACGCGATCTGCCACGTCGTGCGCGCCTTTGCCGACGAGGCGGTCTTCCACGTCGACGGCGCCGTCGACCCGATGCGCGACATCGAGACGGTGAACGCCGAGCTGATCTTGAACGACCTCATCTTTGTCGAGAAGCGCCTCGAGCGGCTCGCCAAGGAGATGGTCCGCAATTCGGACAAGACGAAAGAGAAGGAAAAGGGATATCTTCTCGGCTTCAAGGAATGCCTCGACGCCGGGAAGTTCCTCAAGACCGTGGAGTTCGACGAGGAGATGCGCAAGATGTTCGCGAGCTACCCGTTCCTGACACGCAAGAACATCGTCGTCGCCTTGAATATCGGAGAGGACAAGATCGGCGACGAATCGCTCCTCAAGGCGGTCTCCGAAAAGTTCGGGCCGATCGGCATCAAAGCGATACAGGTTTCCGCGAAGGTCGAGGGAGAGATATCGCAGCTCGATAACGATGAAGAGCGCGTCGCCTTCCTGAAAGACCTCGGGATCACCGAGCCGGCGATCGACAAGCTGAGCCGGGTCTGCTGCGAGACGCTGGGGCTGATCTATTTCTTCACCGTCGGCGAGGACGAAGTGCGGGCCTGGACGATCAAGAAAGGCTCTCTCGCGCCGCTTGCCGGACGCGCCATCCATTCCGATATCGAGAGAGGCTTCATCAGGGCCGAGGTGATGCGCTACGACGAGCTCGTCGCAGTCGGCACCGAGCAGAAGCTCAAGGAAGCGGGAAAGCTCTACCTGAAAGGCAAGGATTACGTCGTCGAGGACGGCGACATCATCAATTTCAGGTTCAGCGTCTGAGCGGCGCCGCGAACGGCCTCGGAGGCGTTATGCGCAGTACTGACAACAGGGATTCGGACCAGAGCGTTTTGTTGAAGAGGAAAGACGCTCTTGTCATAGAGAGGTTCATGCTGGTGCTGACGGTCGCCGTCGGCATCCTGCTCTCCGCCCATACGGCGCTCATCATGGCGCTGATGAAATACGCCTGTCTGCCGTGGTTCGAATCGTCGTGCGCGTCAGCCATCCTCCTCCTGTTGTGCATCTATATCCTGGTGCGGACGAACAGGAAGCTCGAGATCCAAATCGGCAATTTCATCTATTTTCGTGGCAAGCGCTACTACAAGGAGCTGCTCGGCGAGGCGACGCACGACGGTCTGACCGGGCTGTACAACCACAAATATTTCATGATCATGCTCCAGCAGGAGCTGGAGCGGGCCAAACGATACCGCCGCCGGCTGTCCCTGCTCATGATCGACGTCGACCTTTTCAAGCGGTACAACGACACCTACGGGCATCTCGAAGGCGACCGGGTGCTGACCGGCCTTGCAGTGGTGTTTCGCCATCTCTCCCGGCAGGTGGATATCGTTGCTCGGTACGGGGGCGAGGAGTTCGTCGTGCTGCTTCCGGAGACAGACCCGGCCGGTGCGCGGACGATGGCGGAACGGATACGAGCCTATGTCGAAGAATCGCAGTCCCTGCGGCCCGGCGTGACGATAAGCGTCGGCATCGGCCATTTCGACGGGACGGAGAGCGGCATGTCGTGCGACGGTCTCATCAAGCGCGCAGACGAGGCATGCTACCGCGCCAAGTCGGAGGGGCGGAACAGGGTGTCGGCTTAGCGGTGCCGCTGTATCGTATGATGGGAATGGTTATGCCGTTCAAGCGGCGGTAAAGGCTCAGGCGGATGTCGAAAAAGATTGAAATCTTATCGAAATACCTATATACTATTCTCCAATAAACTGGCTGTTGGCCGGTTGGCTGCTATAGAACGTAATTTACCGACCTGATAGGAGGGGCGCACATGAGGAAATATCTTCTGATGGTTGTCGTATGCCTG
>JAKLEM010000006.1 GCA_022711655.1 Candidatus Auribacterota bacterium | reverse complement strand
CCATCACCGTACAGATGATAGAATGCGTTTTCGTCCGTTCCTCCTTCTCAGTCTCGACACCATCCAACCGTTCCCTCAGAACAGCCCTCCATCTACCTTTGATAGCGTCCATGATCATCTCCCCTATATTTACGACAAACAGCAAGCTTCCGACGCAGACCGAAACCGATCAATATCTTCCCTTTCTCGGCAAACAAAAAACCCCGATCATCGAAAGGATGGTCAGGGTCTGCACCGTGTTGCCCCCCCGTGCGGGGGTAGGTGGGGGAACAGCGTATGACGCCCCCACCTTCTCCTCCCCATACTCCGGGGAGGAACCTTTTTTAACGTGGTTTGCTCCACGGCAACTGGCTGCCATCCCGGGAAACCCCGGGGAAGGCCCTCATCCCGGCTCAGCGATTATCTATACAATCCTTCGCTGCGCTCGGGATGACCGCTCTCGCGGTTAGCTTTACGTCCCATCCTTTCAGATGGTTTGCCCTTACTTTGATTCTACTACTCTCTCCTTCATCAAACTTATTCAGAAACACTCTCTCTTTCTCCACTCACAAATTTATTATATAGTAAACAGCCCTATTTTGTCAAGAAAAAAAACGCTTTCTCTGAAGCACTATAAGCTATTCCTCGCAATCTTCTCGGTCGCTCACGTTCACTCGAAGAATATACCCCCCGTCGTTCACATGTGCTGTTAATTTATGCTTTACGTCCCTTGGCTCTCATCTTATTGAGACCGAACCCGATGACGAGCGGCAACAGCAGAAACAGCGTCGACGGCTCGGGGACCTCGCCGCCTTCTCCGCCGCCAAACGGGTCCTCGCCGCTGGCGCTGTAGGCGAGCATGATGGTGTTGTCGACCTGGCCGATGAAGAACTTATCCAGCGTCGCGCCCGGGTTCGTGAAATTATCCACCAGGGTGATCTTATCGGGATCGAACCCGCTGATGCTTCCCGCAGTCGCGATCGTCCACATGTAGTCGCTCGCGCTGAGGAAGCCGGCGGCGTCGCCCGGGTCGTTGCTCTGCTCAAGGTCTTCAGAAATGATGTTCACAATGAAGTGATCAGCTACGGTGAGCAGCCCTGTGACAACTGTCAGGTCCCATCCCTCAGTTTGGCCCAGATCAGGATCCGGTCCCGCCATGCCGCCGGCATCCTCCGTTGCGTTTATCTCCCAGTCATAACTGCCGTTCGCTCCCCACACCAGGCTTGCATAGGTCTCCTGTCCGGGGCTCGACCCCGGCGAATATATCCCGCCGCCCTGGACCGTCACATCCCCGATGCTCCCGGTCCCGCTCAGCTTTCCGCCGTCAGTTATCAGCGCGTCGCCGATGGTTCCGTACACCTTTAATTCGCCTTCGTTAACCGTCGTTGACCCGGCATAGCTGCTTGTCTCCGTCATCACCAGCAGGCCGGAACCGGACTTCACTAGCTCAGGCACATTCGTTATCGCGCCCGATATCGTCACATCATCGCTTGCCGAGATCGTCAACGCGGATGCATCCGCAATCGCACTCGTGATCGTCGTCGGGCCGCTCGTCGTAATGCTGCCCGCTCCGCTGCTGAACGATATCTCCGGCACCGTCACGGAGCTCGTCCCCGACACGATCAGGCCGCCTCCCGATACCGTGAGCGGCGTGGTCCCCGATACGGCGCTGCCAGTCACCACAAGCGTGTTCACCGTCACGTTATCCGGGATCGCCACATCGCCCGTGATCTTTACGTTGCTGTCCCCGGTCACGGATGCCCAGTCCCCCGGCGCAGACACCTCGGTATAGGCGGTAAACTTCTTCACGCCGTCCAGCAGATAATAGGTCGCGAAATCGGTCCCGTTGACCGTCGCATAGGTCAGTATATCGCCGTCGGCCGTATTGGGCCGCGTGTTAAACATGATCTTCACGTCCGCGCCGAGGTCCGCGGTATCGGCGGTGGTAAAGTTCACCGTCGCGCTGCCGTTCCTCGCGAGCGACGCTGCCGTCAGCGCCGCCGTATGCCCGCTCCCGTGCGTCACGCTGATCGTCGACGCACCTCCTCCCAGCGTTATGGCGCCGACCGTCTCCGAAGTATTTTCCGCAGCGCTGCCGTCGAGCAGGAGCGCCCCGCCGTTCAGCGCGATCGCCGCGCCGTCGTTCAGGCGGTCGTTATTGTTCGCCGCCGAAGCGTTATCAAGCCGCACGGCGCCGCCGTTGACGGCGAGGGCGGCCGTAGCGCTTAACGCGCCGCCACCCTGCAGTCCGAGCGTCCCCGCAGCCACCGTCGTCGTGCCGGTATAATCGTTATCGCCGGATAATGTCAGCGTCCCGGCGCCTGTCTTCGTCAAGCCGCCGGCGCCGCTCACGGCGCCGCTGACATTCGTTGTTCCAACCCCGCCTATCTCGAGAGAGTTGGCGCCGAGATTGACCGAGCCGCTTACGGCCAATATCCCCGCGGCGTTATCGCTGTTCCATGACTGGTTTGCGCCGAGGACGACCGGGCAGGATAACGTGTAATTACTCGCGCCTTCCTTCACGATCCCGCCGTTCACCGTTAGCGCCGCAGTGCCGCCCAGGACGAAATCCGCCGCCCGGTCGAACACCACCTGGCCGACCGTCCGCAGCGCATCAACCATCGCCGCAGACCCGCCTGTCCCGAACGTCACGTCTGCGCCCGGTTCCGGCGTCCCGGTGGTCCAGTTGTCCCCGTTGCCCATATCATTAGTCACCCCGCCGCCCTTCCACACCGGAGCCCCCGGGGAAGGAGGCACATCTAATGTGTATGCGTACAAGACGCCTGCTTGATTTGCCGTAGCGCCGCCCCCGTACGTGTGGCCATAGAGTTTGCCATCGTAATACAGCATTCCCCCGGTGGGATACGCGCCTTGCGTCCGATCGTCGTAAGGGAATTCCTTTAACACTGTAAAACCCGAGCCATCGGTCGCAATACTGAACAAATATCCGACATTATCGCTGCTAGATTGAATGTCGCCGTATAATCTGTCTTCCACCGCCGTAAGCTCCGAATAATATACTTGAGTTCCGCTTTCAAAGTTGTAGATTGTCGAGAACGATGCCCCATCAAGGGAGAGCTTGAATATTGTTCCTTTTCCGTTTTGACCGCCTCGACCTGTGTATCCGTACAGCATATCCCCGCTGACGCATAAACGGTTGTTAACCATGGACCCTTCGGCTGCAGCATCAGTGAAGTCGTGCAGCACCTCATGCTGGTACGTCGCTTCATTGATGCGGAATATCGTCCCGAGGTCTGATGCGCCGCCTTCATATGTCGCGCCGTAAAGATACCCGTTGTGATACATCAAGCCGCCGTCGGCGCCGGCGCCGTAGGCGTAGTCGTCGAACACGTGGACAAGCGAGTATGTCTGGGTGAGCGTGTCGTATTTATAAACGGTCCCATTCCCGTTGTCGCTGCCTCCCCAGGCATTTACTCCATACACATTCGTGCCGACGCTTATCGGCCGGGAATAGCTTATTCCGCCCGTCGTTATGGAATCCAGGTGCTGTATCACCGAGAAACCGGTCCCGTCGGTATTCACCTTGTAAAAAGTGCCCCATTTAGACCCGGGAGAACCCGAGCCCCAGTAATTTGTCGTACCGTAGAGGGTACTACCCACCAGAGCAACCCCTTCCGGTCCGCTCCCTTCGGCCGCAGTATCGGTAAAAGTGAATAAAGCCTGATACCCTGTGCCGTCCGTATTTATCTTAAAGACAGCCCCCCCTCGGCTGTTCCATACAAGACGTCACCGTCATTGATCAGCGCCCCTGAGTAGGGCCACATGTGCTCATCGATACCGTCATCGAAATCGTACAAAACCTCGTACTCGCCTGCACGCGCCTCCTGGCACATGAAAAGCGCCGCTACGGCCAGTAAAACGGCCATGCATCCCGCAGACATACTACGGTCTTTCAATGTTTTCATAGCGGATCTCCATTTGGGTTTGTTTTTTTAATCCTCGTCCGCCGCAGGCCGAATAACGCAAATGGCAGCAGTAGTAACAGCGTCGACGGCTCGGGCACGTCTCCTCCCTGCACCCCCCCCGCCTCCGAGAGGCGCCCTGACGCCGCTTCCGAAGTAGAAGTACGCATAGCCGCCCTCTTCAAAATAATCTCCCGGGTTATGCCCTTCGATCTGCCAGTCGAAATACTCCCATTCAAGCCCGTCGATCACGACCGGCGAGGGCGGATTACCCGGATCCGCTTTGCCGTCAAAATACAGCTGGACAAGATCACCAATTTCCGTCTCATCAAGATCGAGCCCTTCCATTGACGCCCAGTTGCTGTCGATTATCGAGTATTCCTGCGTCTGAAAACTAAAAACTGTCCCTTGACCATTAATTCCTCCCCAAAGGGTCATCCCGTATATTTTTCCTCTGTACTGCGACAACTTACCGTAAGCAGGCCTTCCACCATCATCGGGACCTCCTCTAAATTCATAAAGCACCGTAAAGTCTGATCCGTCGGGCTTGACGCTGAATACAGTTCCCTCATTAAAACTACCGCCGTATGTTGCCGTGCCGTAGAGCCGGTCACCGAAATATGAGAGGGCACCTAACGGATTGTATCCTTCGCTCATGTCGCTGTTGAAAGCATGGAGAACGGAATAACCGCTGCCGTCCGTCCCGACTGTATAAATTGTTCCATTACCATTGCCGCCGTATCCTGTCATCCCATACAACTGATTTCCAACGAGAACCAACCCGTTCCCGTTCTCGACTATTCCTTGAGTTTGGCTGCTGTCGGTCACGGGATCTATGCTTGATCCGGACAGAGGCAACGAAAAGATGACGCTTTCCTGTTCGGAAACTCCAAAAAGCTTGTTAGCCTGCGCTGAGTAGACAAGCGTTGTGACGGGACATCCCATGTTTCCAGGCCAACCTACTTCGAAGTTGCGCAGGATCGTATAATTATTCCCGTCAGTTCCTATTTTAAAAAATGTTCCTCCTTGATTTGTCCCTTCGTATTTTGTAGTGCCATAAAGAAAATCCCCGACCAATGTGAGGGCCGCTGGCGAATCAGAACCGTTGCCGGGATCAAAATATTGCATAACGCTGTACCCGGTTCCATCAACGCCTATCCTGAATATGCCGCCCGCCAAGTCATCCCACGGATAGCTGTCGTCTCTGCTTCTCGGGACTATACCGTAGAGCGTTTGCTTGTCGGCCGAAAGAGTTAGGCTGCCATGCGGATGCTGCAATCTATCCCCTCCATCGCCAAATGCATGAAGAAGGACCGGATCGCTCCCATCCGTCTTTATGCTGAATATACAGCCCCTTCCCATGCCCGCGTCAGTATTTGACGCCATCCCGTAGATCCTATTTCCTATGACCGTTACATCACCGTAAGGCTGAACTCCGTTATAATATACATTTTCTTCACTATCTAAAAAGTATCCGCCGAAATCGAAAATAACATCATATCCTGGAGGAACTTCCCCACCGCCACCTCCTCCGCCGCCACCTACCGCATACGCGCTACATGCCAGTAACAGGACCAATGCCAGCGCTCCAAGAATACCTCTTAATGATTTCATAACGGACCTCCATCTGCAGTCTATTCATTCGCACAAAAAAACCCGAACATCGAAAAGATGGTCGGGGCTCACAAAGCATTGATCCTCCGCACAAGGCGCAGGTAACTTTTTACGTGGCATGTTCCACGGCAACTGGCTGCCATAGCCTTGCGGCTGTAGGCCCTCTAGCTTTGCGACCCGGCGAATCGTCAGATTCGCAGAGCGGCACCCGCATGGGTGCGTCCCATCTTTTCAAATGGTTTGCCTTTGCTCAGTTCTTCTTCCTTGCCCTCCGATGCTGTACATTACGAGCACAAATACAAAAAACTCCCTATACATTTAATTATATTGTATTTGTATTCTTGTGTCAAGCGATTTTTCTTGACATCCGTCTCGCCGCTAAAGGATTTTTTGGGGTGAGGCAGCTATGTTTATATTATATCCGCGCTGTTAGCCACTTACGAATATGACTTTTTCAGCTTGACGAAGCGCCCGGCACGGCATACCATTCTGGCCCGCTTATGGAAACGAAGATCGGCACTATCACTCTCGCGAATAACCTCGTCATGGCCCCGATGGCCGGGTATACCGACTGGCCGTTCCGCAAGATCCTGGGGCGGTTCCGCTGTTCGCTGGTCGTCACCGAGATGATCGCGGCGAAGCCGCTCGCCTTCGGGCACGGGAAGACGTTGCGGATGCTCTACAACGACCGGAAGCACTGCGCACTCCCCGCCGGGATCCAGATCGTCGGCAGCGACATCCCATCTCTGGTCAAGGCGGCGCAGAAGGCGCAGGAGCTGGAATACGACTTGATCGACCTCAACGCCGGCTGTCCCGCCCACAAGATGATCAAGTCTGGCGCGGGTTCGTCGCTGGTCAGGGAGACCTTCCGGCTTCACAAGATACTGGCGGCGATGCGCAAGGAGATACGGATCCCGTTCACACTGAAGATGCGTATCGGCTGGGACGAGAACTCGATCAACGCGGCCGAAACGGCGAAGATCGCCGAGGGCGAAGGGGTCGACGCCATTTTCGTCCACGGCCGGACCCGCGCGGCGGGATATGCCGGCAAGGTCAACCTCGACGGCATCAGGGCGGTAAAGCAAACGGTCAAGATCCCCGTCTTCGGCAACGGCGACGTTCGCGACGTCGCCTCCGCGCTCAATATGTTCGAGAAGACCGGCTGCGACGGCCTCATGATCGGCAGGTACGCGGTCGAGGACCCGGCGATATTCGACCGGATCGACGCGGCGCTAGCGGGAAGGCCGGTCCCCCCGCCGCCGACGCTGCGCGAGAAGGCGCTCCTCCTCCGGGATATTTGCCGCGAACTGTTCGCCTTCTACGGCGATAATATCGGCTCGCTCCGCTCGCGCGGCGCGCTCCTCTTCTCGATGCGCGGCTTCCCCAACGCCTCGCAGATGAGAAAGCAGATCACGCAGCTGAAGGGCCCGGCTGCGTTCGAGCGTTTCTTCGACGGACTGCTCGCCCCATAATACGTTTCCTGCCTTGCTCACCGGCAACACACAGACGGCATTCGATGTCATTTCAACAAGGATCCCCGTACCCCTTGAAATATTTGTATTTGTCAGGTATAATATAACTAATTGGGCAGCTGAAAGAGCGGGGTAACGATGATAAGGCTTTTAGCCGTATCTTTTTGTATTGTCATTACACTTTTCTATCCTTCGTCATCTGCGCCGGCCACTGATGCATTCACCTCTGCGCGCGCTATCGGCGACACGCGGGCGAGAGATCATGCGCTTGCCCCAAAGAGCACTTTCAGCGACGAGCTCGTGTTCCTCTCAGAATCCGATAAGCTATCCGAAAAAAAACACGGACGAAAAGCCGCAAATTTCCAGATAATCAAAAGCCAGGGGCTGCAGTTCCCCGACGGGTTTGTCATCGACACCGATGCGGTCAAAGCCATATACAAGACGTCATCGGTCCCCTCAGGAACGCGTGCAAAGATACGGAAAGCGATCGAAAAGCTCAACCGGACAAGGCAGGCGGCCTCCGCGCGCCCCCTGCTCGTATCGGTACGGAGCTCGCCGACCGTTTCCGTCCCCGGCGGAATGCTGACCATCACCAACGTCGGGTTCAACGACGCGGTTGTTCTCCAGATGATAGCCGCCGGCGAGAACGAACAGTTCGCCTACGACACCTTTCGCCGTTTTATCGAATTTTTCGGAATGCTCGCGTTCGACATCCCGCGAAAAGTGTACGACGACGCAAAGGAAACGATCCTCGGCGGCAGGCCTGAGGCAGAGGCCCTCTCTGACATCGCCGTGCAAAGGAAGATCATCGCCAGGAATAAAGAGATCTTCAAACAGCATACGGGAATGGAGATCCCCTCCGATCTCGAAACGCAATTGGCGTATGCGATCGTCGCGGTCGCGCGCTCATGGAAGAACGAGACGGCGAAAGTCATCCGCGATATCGGCGAACGGACCGATCCTTCCGCGGCCGTCATTATCCAGGAAATGCGCTTCGGCAACAAGAACAGGCGGTGCGCATCGGGAGTCGTGTACACGCGAGACCCCCACACGGGAGAGAACAAGCTGACCGGCTCGTTCCGCATTCAAAAGCAGGGGACATTCATCGTCTCCGGCCGCGACACCGGCTCCGACATCTCGCTGCTGGCACGCGAGTTTCCCGGCGCGTACAACGAGCTGCTTGCAAAGAAAGAAGGACTCGAGAAGCAGCTGGGGTTCGTCGCCGACATCGAATTCACCATCGAAGACGACACCCTCTACCTGCTCCAGATACGCCCAGCCAATATCGCGATCGAACGTGAGATGTCGGTGCTCGACCAGCTCGAAAAGGAAGGGATCATAACGCCGTTCAACAAGATCCACCGCATCGTCAGCATGCAAAAACGCCTGAAAAAGCGCGTGGTCTACAAGCCGAAGCCGCAGGTCGAGAGGACGGCCGTCCTGAACGCCTCGGATTCGTCAGCAGGGGCGATCTACGGCCGGCTCGCGTTCACCGAAAAGGAGTTCAATGACCTCGTCGGAGCCGGCCAGCCGGTGATACTGGTCATCTCCAGCACCGACATACACGATTTCTACCTGGAGGCGTTCAGGCACCCCGATACGGCGCTGCTGATCGAACGCGGCAACAACGCGTCACACGCGCTGGAGCTTGCCCGCCTCACCGGCGTGCCGATCCTGATACTGAACCAGCCGATACAGATGCTCACCCCTGACCAGGTGCGGATCGGCGCCCAAACGCTCGACAGGAATATCCGCTACCTGATCGACGGATACGACAAGGCCGTCTTCACCACTGCCGATCCGGAGCCGCTCGTCCCGCTCACGCTCTCGGAAGAGATCGACTGCGGCATCGATTTCGAAAAGGCCGAGCGGGAATTCCGGCGCGACTATATCGACGACGCGACGGGCAAGCTGAAGGTACCGGTAGCGGCATTGCTCGAGCTTAATTATCAGCTGCTCGAACGGTTCAAGAACATCGAGCAGATATACACCCGCGGGGCCGTTCCCGGCGCCGAATCGGCGATAAAGAAGCTTCTCCTCCGGGCGAACCTGGAGAAGCATTTCGCGCACAACATCCTGCGGGACATAGGGGCTGGCGAAGCCGCGATCAACGAGATGCTTGCGGATTACTACGTTCAGCGCGAGCGGGCGCTGGCGCCCTACACTATCGAATATGAGCGCGACGCGGCGAGCGGTACGCCTGCTCCCAAGCGGCGCGTCTTGAGAAGAGAACACCTCTTCTGCTCCAGCCAAAAGTATACTCTCGAAGAACGCGAGGCCCTTTTCAGCGAAAGGAACGCGCGCTTCGAGCGGGAAGCCCGCGAACAGGGGTGCAGGATCGAAACGCAGACCCTCCAGCAGATGCGCCGGGGACACAGGGAAAAAGGCGGCGGGCTGGACGTCACCTACGACTGGACCTTCTACACCGAGGTTTCAGAGAAAGAGCTGCCGACGCCCGAACGGATCGCCTATTCGCTCAGCTACCGGCTCAGCGACATTTACACGGACGACGAATACCTGAACTCGCGCGACGAAAAATACCTGCGCGAATTCTTTTACACGCTCTCGCGCGCCTTTCCCGGGACCACCGTCGTCGAAACGGTCATACCGGCCAGCGACGCAGCACCCGCTTACACGCCGCGGGAACCCGACGTATGGGAGAAAAAACTGATGCTGGTGTCCGGCGATTCAGCGGTCACCCGCCAGGCGGTCTCGGAGGCTCTGCACCGGCTGTTCCCGATTGGCCGGTCGGCGCAATCGCGGCTGTACGCCCGTGACCTTTCGCGCGCAGGGGGCGCGGCGCTGCGCATCCAGCTCTTCCGGCTCAGGAACGGCATGAACGACGGGATGGAGGGGATCTTCAAATACCTGACCGATAAGCCCGGCCAGGCGGCACTCCTGCAAAAGCACAAGGAATGGTTACGGCCGCTCCTCGAGGAGATTTACCGTATACTCCCGCCGGACAACGGCGAACCATTCGAGATAGAACTGATAATCCATGATAATTCGGGAGATTTTTACCCGAAAGACCGCGTGACGATAGCCGGACTGCCCGAGCGCTGGCAGGCGCCGTTCTTCAGGGAAAGACCGACCCTGATCATCGCTTTTCCCGATACGCTGCCGGCCGAGAACGGTGTCGATACGCGGGATGCCATGGTCCTGATCGGGAATGCGTTCCGAGACATGACCACAGAACGCCTCGCACCGCCGCCGGCACATCTCTTCCCCATCGAATACGAGATCGACGCCGCAGACCTCCTCGAAAACGCCGCGTGATCTCCGAGCCCCGCGAAACGCTGACTCTATATATTCGTTGCAGCGTGCCGAAACCGTGTGCTACATTGATTATATGCCACTCACCTGCGGAATAGTCGGCCTGCCGAACGTCGGGAAATCGACGATCTTCAACGCGATCGCAAACGCGAAGGCTGAGGTCTCCAACTATCCGTTCTGCACGATCAAGCCAAACATCGGGATGGTCAACGTCCCTGACGAACGCCTCCGGGCTATCTTCGACATCATCAAAACAAAGACGATCGTCCCCGCGACGCTCGAGTTCTTCGATATCGCCGGGCTGGTCAAGGGGGCGAGCAAGGGCGAAGGCCTCGGCAACCAGTTCCTCTCCCACGTCCGCGAAACAGACGCGCTGCTTCACGTCGTCCGCTGTTTCGACGACGGCGACATCGCCCATGTCTCCGGGACGATCGACCCGATACGCGACATCGAGACCGTGAACATGGAGCTGATCCTGGCAGACCTCGAAACGGTCGAAAAACGGATGCATAAGTGCCAAAAAGAGTCTAAGGGCGGTAATAAAGCGGCTGCACACGAGCACGCGCTGTGCGAGCGGCTGACGGCGGCGCTCGGCAGTTTCGCGCCGGCCCGGTCGGTCCGCTTGAGCAAAGAAGATCAGGACGTCTTCCGCGAATTCAACCTCCTCACCGCAAAGCCGGTCCTCTTCGCGGCGAACGTCGGCGAGGAGGGGCTGGCGAAAGACGATGATCGCCTGCAGGCGCTGAAAGGGTATGTCGCCAGAGAGGGCAGTTATCTAGTTAAGATCTGCGGCAAGACCGAGTCGGAGCTCCTCGAGCTCTCCCCTGACGAACAGAAAGAATATCTCCGCGGCATCGGCGTCGAAGAATCGGGGCTCTCGCGTGTTATCCGCGAAAGCTTCAAGCTTCTCGACCTGATCAGCTTCTTCACCCACAACGAGAAAGAGCTCCGCTCGTGGACGATACCGAAAGGGACCAAGGCGCCGCAGGCGGCGGGAAAGATCCATACGGATTTCGAGCGCGGCTTCATCCGGGCGGAGGTGACCCGGTACGCCGATTTCGTGTCATGCGGCGGCGACCACGGCGCGCGGGCAAAAGGGCTGGTCCATACCGAGGGGAAAGAGTACGTGGTGCAGGACGGGGATATCGTCCTGTTCAGATTTAATGTGTAACGACAAGCCCCTCGAAATACTCAGGGTGGGCTTTCTTCAATGCGACCTTCGCGAAAGTTCCGATCAGGGCATCGTCACCGCCGAACGAGACCCGCTGATAGTTGCCGGTGTAGCCCTGCAGCGTGTTGCCCCGCTTTTTCTCCTCCACGAGAACCTCATGCGCCGTATCGACCATGCGTCGCTTGAACTCCAGCGCCGACTCCTCGGCGACCGAATCGAGCTCTTCGATGCGGCGGGTTATCTCCTTCGGCGGCACAGGGTCAGCCAGCCCGGCGGCGCGCGTCCCGGCGCGCGCGCTGAACGGGAAGATATGGACCTTGCTGAAACCTATCTCGCAGACCGCTTTCGCGGAGTTGTGGAACTGCGCCGCGGTCTCGCCGGAGAACCCGACGATAATATCGGTGCTGATCGCCACGCCGTCGAAATACTCTTTAACGGCATCGGTGATCCGGCGATAGTCGGCGTAGGCATAACGCCTTCCCATCAGTTTTAGGACAGCGTCATCGCCGCTCTGGAGCGGGATATGGAAATGAGGGCAGACCTTACCGATCTGGGACAGCCGCTTGATCAGCGCGGGGTCGATGTTCATCGGCTCGATCGAGCTGATCCTGATCCTGAATTTGCCGGGTATCGCCGCGATCGCGCCGATCACCTCGTCGAGCGCGACCACCTCGCGCAGGTCGTGCCCGTAACTGCCGAGATGGATCCCGGTGACGACCAGCTCCCTGTACCCGTTCGCGAGGATGCCCTTCGCCTCGTCGACGACGTGTCCGAGCAGCTTGCTCCTGCTCCTCCCCCGCACATACGGGACCTTGCAGTAGGCGCAGAACTCGTTGCAGCCGTCCTGGATCTTGAGGAAGGCGCGTGTGCGCCCATCGAACGACGTGATCGCGTTAAGCTCGCTGACCTCGCCCTGATGGCCGAGCAGCTTGGCGATCTGCTGTCGCTCGTCGTTCTTCACCAGGAGGTCGATACCGTCGATCTTCTTGAGCTGCTCGATGTCGCCGTCGACGAAGCACCCGGTCACGACCACGGTGGCGGCCCCTTTCTCGCGGACGAGGCGCTTGATCGTCGTGCGGCATTTCTGGTCGGAGCGCCCGGTGACGGTGCAGGTGTTGATGATGATCACGTCATGCCGCTGGTTGGGAACGTGATCCGATTCAAGGTAGCCGGCGCCGATCATCTGTTCGCGGATAAGCTGGCTGTCGTACTGGTTGACCTTGCAGCCGAGCGTGTGGATGTGGAAGCGTTTCATAGCGTCACGAGCCGAATTCGTACGACAATATCGCTGCCGCGGCTATCGCGGCGGTTTCGCAGCGGAGTATCGTCCTGCCGAAAGAGAACGGGAGGAAGCCGGCGGCCTCCGCGGCCTTGACTTCCGATGCTTCGAGCCCGCCTTCGGGGCCGATGAGGAATATCACCGACGCGGGCGCCTGGCCGCGCTCCAGGACCTCCTTGAGGCTGCGCGACGTCTTTTCGTGCGCCACCAGCTTGAGAGCGCCGCCGTCGCACGCCTCGAAAAAGGTCTGCAGGGCGACCGGCTCGGCGATCTCCGGCAGGACAGTCCGGCCGCACTGCTTCGCCGCCTCGACCGCGATCTTGGTCCACCGGTCTTTTTTGGCGCCGCGCTCTTTCACCTCGACGACCGTGCGCTTCGTAACGACCGGCACGATCCGCGCAACCCCGATCTCCGTAAGCTTCTGGACCGCCAGCGGCATCTTCTTCCCTTTGGGGATCGCGACGGCGCAGGTGATCTCGACATGACCGTTCTTTCCCGCCTTTGACCGGGTCACGATGCGGAGGGCCGCTTTCTTTTCTTCCGTTTCGAAGAGAACGGCGCCGTACTCGCCGCCCTCGCCGTCGAACACCGTCACCGGGTCGCCTTTCCTGAGCCGGAGAACGTTCATCAAATAGTTGGACTGCCATTTGTCGAGCTGGATACTGTCGGGATCGTGGCTGATGACGTCTGAGGTGACATGGATGCGCGGCTTGGTCATTTCGGGCCGAACCACTTCTTCGCTTTTTCGAGGAACGACCGGCAGATCGGGTGGTGTTTCTCGCCGCTCAGCTCGGCGAACTTCGCAAGCAGCTGTTTCTGTTCGGCGGAGAGGTTCATCGGCGTCTCGAGCGCGACGCGAACGAGCTGGTCGCCCCGGCCGTACCCTTTGATATTGGCGATCCCCTTACTCTTCAGCCTGAATATCTTGCCGCTCTGGGTCCCTTCGGGGATCTTCAAGGCCGTCATCCCCTCGAGCGTCGGCACGTCGACGCTGCCGCCAAGCGCCGCCGTCGCGAAGCTGACCGGCATCTCGCACAGGATGTCGTCGCCGTGCCGCTCGAAAAGCTCGTGCGCCTTGACATGGATAACGACGTAGAGGTCGCCCGCATGGCCGCCGCGAGCGCCGTCTTCACCGGCGCCGGTGATCCGCAGCCGGGATCCGGTCTCGACGCCGGCCGGCACTTTCACCGAGATCTTTTTCTTGAGATGGATGCGCCCCTCGCCGCGGCACTTCTTGCAGGGGTTCTGGATCACCGACCCGATGCCGCCGCATTTGCCGCAGGTCCGCAGGATATTGATGAACCCGGCCGAGCTGCTCACCTGGCCGCGGCCTCCGCAGCTCTTGCAGGTGACCCGCTTGGTCCCCGGCTCAGCCCCTTCGCCGCCGCAGGAAGAGCATTCGCACAACTTCGGGATCTCGATCTCGCGTGCGCCGCCGAACGCCGCCTCTTCGAACTCGATCTCGAGATCGTAACGGATATCAGACCCGGGGACCGCGCCGCCGCGGCCGCGATCGTCGAAGCCGCCGCCGAAAAACGAGTCGAAGATGCCGCCTCCTCCTCCGCCACCGCCGCCGAACGCGCCCATGAAGGTCCGCAGCGCCTCTTCGAGATCGACGCCGCCGAACCCGCCGCCAAAGCCGCCGCCCGCGCCGCCCATAAAGGCGTCGTGGCCGAACTGGTCGTAGCGCGCGCGCTTGTCGGGGTCGCCGATGACCTCGTATGCCTCGGTGATCTCCTTGAATTTCTCTTCGGACTCCTTGTTGCCCGGGTTGCGGTCGGGGTGATACTGCAGGGCAAGTTTCCTATAGGCCTTCTTGATATCGTCTTCGGACGCGCTTCGCGAGACGCCGAGCACGTCGTAGAAGTCTTTTTTATTGCGGCTCATAACAATTCACCTTATGTCATCCCCGCACGCTTTAAGCGGGGATCGAGAGCACAGGGTTCGTTGTGCACTTGCATCACGAAGCAAAGCGCTCTTGATTCCCGCTGAATGACCGCGGGAATGACAGGATGCAAGTATACTCAATAAAGCGAAAAACGCAAAACCGAATCTTTCCCGCGGGCGCCGCTCCTCTTTCTCTCGCGGCGTCCCGCTTTTCCGGCCTTGCGTTTTTCGCGTCGTACTTATTTCTTCTTTTCGTCATCGACGTCTTCGTAATCTGCGTCGACCACGTCTTCTTCCTTGCCTTCCTTCTTTTCGGCGTCGCCGCGCGGAGCTTTCCCCGCCTGCTCCTGCTGCTTCTTGCTCGCCTCTTTGTACATCATCTCGGAGATGGCGTACGATGCCTTGGTCAGCTCCTCCATCCCCTTCTTGATATCCTCTGCGCTCCCCGATTCCATGGTTTTCTTCAGGGATTCGACCGCCTTCTCCACCTTCGCCTTCTCGTCGGCCGCGACCTTGTCGCCGTGCTCTTTCAGCGTCTTTTCGGTCTGGTAGATCAGCGAGTCGGCCTGGTTTTTCGCGTCGACCTCTTCGCGTTTCTTTTTATCTTCCGACGCGTGCGCCTCAGCGTCCTTGACCATCTTCTTGATCTCTTCCTCGTTCAGCCCGCTCGAGGCCTCGATCTTGATCCTCTGCTCCTTGCCGGTGCCGAGATCCTTAGCCGAGACGTGCACGATACCGTTCGCGTCGATATCGAAAGTGACCTCGATCTGCGGCACGCCGCGCGGCGCCGGCGGTATACCGACCAGGTCGAACTTGCCCAGCGTCCTGTTGAACTGCGCCATCTCGCGCTCGCCCTGAAGCACGTGGATGCTCACCGCCGGCTGGCTGTCCGCCGCCGTGGAGAACACCTGGCTCTTGCGGGTCGGTATCGTCGTGTTCTTCTCGATCAGCTTCGTGAAGACGCCGCCCAGCGTCTCGATACCGAGCGACAGCGGCGTCACGTCGAGCAGGAGGACGTCCTTCACCTGTCCCGACAGGACGGCCCCCTGTATCGCCGCGCCGATCGCGACGACCTCGTCGGGGTTTACGCCGCGATGCGGCTCTTTGCCCTTGAAGATGTCCTTAACGATCTTCTGCACCGACGGCATGCGGGTCATGCCGCCTACCAGCACCACCTCGTCGATCTGGCCGGGCGACAGCTTCGCATCGTTCAGCGCCTGGACCACCGGCTTGCGGCACCTTTCGAGAAGGTCATCGCAGATCTGCTCCATCTTCGCGCGGGTCAGCGTGACATTCAGGTGCTTCGGGCCGTTCTGGTCTGCCGTTATGAACGGCAGGCTGATCTCTGCCTGCGCCGTCGACGAGAGCTCGCACTTCGCCTTCTCCGCCGCCTCTTTGAGGCGCTGGAGCGCCATCTTGTCCTTGCGAAGGTCGATCCCGTTCTCCTTTTTGAACTCGTCGGCAAGCCAGTCGATGATCCGCTGGTCCCAGTCATCACCGCCGAGGTGGGTGTCGCCGTTGGTCGATTTAACCTCGAAGACGCCTTCGCCGATCTCGAGTATCGAGATATCAAACGTGCCGCCGCCGAGGTCGAACACCGCTATCTTCTCGTTCTTTTTCTTGTCGAGCCCGTACGCCAGCGATGCCGCAGTCGGCTCGTTGATGATGCGGAGCACGTCCAGGCCCGCGATGCGCCCCGCGTCTTTGGTCGCCTGCCGCTGGCTGTCGTTGAAATAAGCGGGAACCGTGACGATCGCCTTGGTCACCTTCTGCCCGAGGTAGTCTTCCGCGGTCTGCCGCATCTTCTGCAGTATCATCGCGGATATCTCGGGAGGCGTGAACTGCTTCCCGTCGATAACGGCGACGGCATCGCCGTTCGGGGCCGCAGCAACCTTGTACGGCACGATCTTCTCTTCCGATTTCACCTCTGCTTCTTTGCGCCCCATAAAACGCTTGATCGAGAACACCGTGTTATCCGGGTTGGTGATCGCCTGGCGCTTCGCGACCGCGCCAACCAGCCGGTCTCCCGATTTGGCGAAACCTACCACCGAAGGCGTCGTCCTGCCGCCCTCCGAGTTGGCAATAACCACCGGTTCGCCGTTCTCCACGATGGCTACGCACGAATTCGTTGTACCAAGGTCTATTCCGATGATTTTCTCTGACATAGTCTCATCCTCCTTTTGCTCCATAAATAAGCAATTTACATGCCACGGATATAAAATATGTTAATTAACGTAATTAGTTGCTAATCAGCGCTTTGAGAAAACAGCGTGCTAACGTGCTCACGGAAGCAGTGTGACAGGATGTCGCGCTTTGATAGGACTGATGGGGCATCAGACGCTATGCTATTGCGCAGCCTTGCCCTTCGAGACCTTGACCATGGATGGCCTCAGAAGCCGGTCGTTGAGCAGATACCCCTTCTGAAGCTCCTCGACAACCACGTTCTCAGGGTGCTCTTCGGTCTCGACATGCATGACCGCCTGATGCTTGTAGGGATCGAACGGCTCGCCGACGGTGGGGATCCGCGCGAGGCCGAGCTGTTCGAGGTATTTGTGGAACTGGCCGACGATCAGGTCGATCCCTTCGCGGATCTTCGCGATATCGGTCGCATCGTTGATCGTCGTCAGGGCGCGGTCGAAGTTATCGAGGATCGGCAGAAGACCCTTGATAAAATCGCTGTTGGAATACTTGAGGATCTCCTCTTTGTCCTTCTGCGCGCGCTTGCGGTAGTTGTCAAGGTCGGCGACGGCGCGCAAGTAGCTGGCGTAATTCTCGTCGGCCTTCTTCGCCTTCTCCTCGAGCTTCTGGATCTCTTCGGCGGTCAGCGCGGCCGGCTTCTTCTCAGGCTGCGGCTCGTGGGCGTTGCCTGCCTTGTGCGCGTCATCTGCCTTCGGCTCGTGGGCATGGGCGTTGTTCCCGTGCGCCTCGCCGGCCTTCGCGTCGTGCTTATCGTTCTCTTTTTTGTGCTTGTTCATGTTCCCTCACATTGTGCGGAGCGGATGATAGCAAAAGTTCCTAAATTGTCAAATAGTACAAATGACCACTGTACCGGGTCACAACAAGGAATTTATATCATACTATCCTTGTTGGACATTGGGAAATTGGTCATTGATCATGCTTCCTCGATGATCTGCCTGAGCGCGCCCTTCGGGTCCTGGTGCTCTAGGACGGGCCGGCCTATGACGATATAGGTCGCGCCGGCGCCGACCGCCTCTTTCGGCGTCATCGTCCGCTTCTGGTCGCCTTTCTGCGACCACGCGGGACGGATGCCGGGGGTAAGGATCACGAAATCGCCCCCGCACGCCTTTCGGACAAGCCCGATCTCGTGCGGCGACGCGACGACGCCGTTGAGTCCGGCCTCTTTCGCGAGCTTCGCGAGATGGACGACCTGATCGGCGGTTTTTTGGGCGATATTCAGCTCTTTCGCGAGAATGTCGTCGTTGAGGCTCGTCAGGCAGGTGACCGCGAGGATAACCGGCATCGGCACGCCTATTTTGATCGCTGCCAGTTCCGCGCCGCCCGCCGCCTCGCGCATCATCGCTGAGCCGCCCGACGCGTGCACGTTAAAGATGTCGACGCCAAGCTTCGTCGACTCCTCGGCCGCGTGCCTGACCGTATTGGGTATGTCGTGAAACTTGAGGTCTAGGAAGACGCGGCACCCCTCGTCCTTGACCATACTGACGACGTCGGGGCCTTCGGCAGTGAAGAGCTGGCTGCCGATCTTGAAAAACGACACCTCGCTCTTGAGCAGCTTCACGAACTTCCGCGCAGCAGTCGCGGTCTCGACGTCCAGGGCGATGATTATCTTTTCGCGCATATGTCCTCTGTGGGATGCTTAAACTTTTAGCGATTTTCGCAATTCGTTGACGTCTTCGATGCGTTTCTCGACCAGATATTTCCTTATCCCGTCGACGATCTCCAGCGGGGCGCGCGGGTTGTAAAAGTTGGCGGTGCCGACGCTCACGGCGGAGGCGCCGGCCAGGAGCAGCTCGACGGCGCTCGCGGCGTCCTCGACGCCACCCATGCCAATGATGGGGATGTCGTACGTCCGCGCAACCTGCCAGATCATCCGCACAGCGACAGGGCGTATCGCCGGGCCGCTCAGGCCGCCGGTGATATTGGCGATATGCGGCCGCATCTTCTGGATATCGATCGACATGCCTAGAAGCGTATTGATAAGCGAGAGGGCATCGCTTCCCGCGTCAATAGCCACCTTTGCGAGGAACACAATATCCGTCACATTCGGCGACAGCTTGGTGACGACGGGAAGGCGCGTCGCTTTCCGCACGCCGCTCACCACTTCGAATGTCACATGCGGGTCGATGCCGAATGCTATGCCCCCCTTCTTCACGTTCGGGCAGGATATGTTGAGCTCGAGCGCCGCGGCGACGCCGAGGCTTTCGACACGTCGCGCCAGCTCCGCGTACTCATCGGGGGTATCGCCGGCGATATTGACGATGACCGGTATTTTCAGCTTTTTTAAGAAGGGCAGCTTGTCTTTGATGAAGCCGTCGATCCCGGGGTTCTGCAGGCCGATCGCGTTTAGCATCCCCGAGGGCGTCTCCACGATGCGCTGCGGCGGGTTGCCTTTCTTCGGGCGAAGCGTGATCGATTTGGTGATGATGCCGCCTAGCTTCGTGATATCGATAATGTCAGCGAACTCCTCGCCGAACCCGTACGTACCTGAACAGACCAGCACGGGGTTCGGCAGGGTCAGCGTACCGATCGTCACCTTGAGGTTTGGCGTCTGCGCCATAGTCTAGAGCTCTTTCCTGAAATCGGCGAGGAGCCGCACATGGTTGTTCTCGGCGGCAATGATCTCTTCGATGACCTTCAACTCTTTTTCCGGCATGATCTTCATCATGCTTTCGTAGAGCGAAATAGATTCCTGTTCGAAGCGGATCGCGGTATCGACCGCGTCGATAACGCCTTTGGCGCCGCGCGCGGCGATCTCCGCCTTGTCCTTCTGCGTGAAGATGTGGCGGGCGGCCATGTCGTTGACGCTCAGATAATACTCTTCGGTCAGGACCTCAGGAGGCCTGTATCCGGCGATCGTTTTCAGAAGCGCCTGAAAGATCTCTATATGCTTTTTTTCCTGCCTCGTCATGAACTCGAAGAACATCCTGACCTTCATGTCCTTCGCCTCTTTCGCCAGGATCGAGTAAAAAAGCTCGCCGTTGATCTCGATCTGCAGCGCAAGCTGCACGATCTCGCCGGGTGATGAATAGTTGACCATGGTCGCCCTCCTTTTTGTCTACCTGAACCCCGCCTCCATTAGTTTCTTGCCCAGATCTCCGAAGCGGTCCTGTTGCGGGATGGCCGGCCGGCGCATGTTGCCGCCGTCGCGCTTCATGCCCATGTCCTTCTCCGGCTTGGTCTTCATCGAGAGAGCGATCCGCTTCCGCTGGAGATCGACCTCCATGACGGTCACCGCAACCTTCTGGTGGACCTTCACCACGTCGCCGGGGCTCTTCACGAAACCGTCGGAGAGCTGGCTGATGTGGACGAGGCCGTCCTGGTGGACGCCGATGTCGACGAATGCGCCGAACGCCGTGACGTTGGTCACAATGCCTGGCAGCTTCATGCCGGGCTTCAAGTCCTCCATCTTCTCGACCCCCTCCTGGAACGCGAACGCCTCGAACTCCTTGCGCGGGTCGCGCCCCGGCTTCGCCAGCTCGTTCACGATATCGGTGAGCGTCGGGATACCGACCGTCTCGGTGACATATTTTTTCAGATCTATCTTCCGCCTGAGCGATTCGTCCTTCATGAGGTCGGCGACCGAACAGCCGATATCCTCAGCCATCTGCTCGACGATCGGGTAGCTTTCCGGATGGACCGCGCTCCGGTCCAGCGGGTTTTTCGCGTCCCTGATACGGAGAAAACCGGCCGCCTGCTCGAACACTTTCGGACCCAGCCCCGCGACCTTCTTCAGCGACGCGCGCGACGCGAACGCCCCCTTCTCGTTGCGGTGCTCGACGATGCTCTGGGCGATCTTGGAATTGAGGCCGGACACATACGTCAGCAGCTGCTTGCTCGCCGTGTTGACCTCGACGCCGACCGCGTTGACACAGCTCGTCACCACATCGTCGAGGCTCTTCCTGAGCGCCGGCTGGTCGACGTCGTGCTGGTACTGGCCCACGCCGATCGATTTCGGGTCGATCTTGACCAGCTCGGCGAGCGGGTCCATGAGCCGCCGCCCGATCGAGACGGCGCCGCGGACCGTCACGTCGTGCTTCGGGAACTCCTCGCGCGCCACCTCGGAGGCCGAGTAGATAGACGCGCCGCTTTCGTTGACCATGATCACCGGTATCTTCTTGAGCGCCTTGACGCTCCTGACGAACGTCTCGGTCTCCCTGCCGGCCGTCCCGTTGCCGACCGCGATCGCCTGTATCGCGTGCTTCTTGCACAGGCTGATCAGCGCCTCGGCGGCGTCGGCAGACTGTGACTCGTTGAAGAGCGGAAAGATCACCTCATTCTCGAGCAATTTCCCCTGGCTGTCGAGTGCGACGACCTTACAGCCGGTGCGAAACCCCGGGTCGATCGCCAAAACGTTCTTTTGCCCCAGCGGCGACGAGAGGAGCAGCTCGCGGAGGTTCTCGGTAAAGACCCTGATAGCCTCCTCGTCGGCCCGCTTCTTCGACTCCACCCGTATCTCCGTCTCCATCGACGTCGAGAGGAGCCGCTTGTAGCAGTCCTGGACGGCGAGGCGCACCTGTTCCGAGGCGGGGCCGTGCCCTTTGACGAAATATTCCTCCATCAGCTGGATACCCTGCTCTTCCGGCGGCTGGATCCGCATATTCAGGAACTCTTCGGTCTCGCCGCGGCGCATCGCGAGGATCCGGTGCGAGGGCGCGGTCGCGACCGGCTCCTGCCAGTCGTAGTAATCTTTGTATTTGATCCCGTCCGCTTCCTTGCCTGTGCAGACCTTCGAGGCGATGATCCCCTTGGTCGCGAATAGCGCGCGCATCTTGGCGCGGATCCCCTGGTCCTCATTGGCCCACTCGGCGATGATGTCGCGCGCGCCGGCAAGGGCGTCTTCGGCGTTTTCGACCCCCTTCTCCGAGCTGACGAACGACGCCGCCTCTTTCTCCGGATCGGTCTTCGCGTCCTGCGCGAAGATCGACTGCGCGAGCGGCTCGAGACCTTTTTCCCGCGCGACCGTCGCGCGCGTACGGCGCTTCGGCCTGAACGGCAGGTAGACGTCCTCGAGGACGGCGAGCGTCTCCGCGGCCCCGACCTTGTCGAGCAGCTCTTTGGTCAGGAGCTTGCGCTCGGTGAGCGACTTGACGATCGCCTCTCGCCGGTCATCGAGCTCTTTCAGCTGCTCAGCGCGGTCGCGGACGCCGGTGATGGCCAGCTCGTCCAGGCTGTTGGTGAGCTCTTTGCGGTAACGCGCGATAAAAGGCACCGTCGCTCCCCCGTCGAGCAGGAGGACGGTCGCCATCACCTGGCGCGGCGTTATCTTCAGTTCGGCTGCGATCTTTGCGACATGCTGCTCGTTCATAAAGCACCCCCCATTCGGCTTCTTTTCGAATGACCAATGTCCAATGAACCAAATCCCGACATGGTATTTATCATATATTCATTGTTGGTCATTGGTCATGTACGTTACGCTATATCAGCGCCTCCGCGTGCTCCTTCTCGGGCGCGCGCTGCGTTTTGTATTCCTGGATCGCCTTCGGCGTATCGATCCCTTTCTGCATCGCCTCGATCCCCTCGACGCTCGCCTCTGCCGCGGCGAGCGTTGTTATGTACGGTATCTTGTGCTGGATCGCCATGATCCGGATGTAGCTGTCATCGTACTTGCTGAACTTGCCGACCGGCGTGTTGATAACCAGCTGTATCTCCTTGTTCTTGATCGCGTCGACGATATTGGGCCGCCCTTCGTGCACCTTCTTGATCTCATCGGCGGCGACGCCCTTCTCGTTGAGGAACTTGCACGTGCTCTCGGTCGCAACGATCCTGAAGCCGGCCTTTTTGAGCCGCTGCGCGATCGGCAGGAGGTCCTTCTTGTCCTTGTCCGCAACGGTCAGCAGGGCCGTTCCCTTGAGAGGGAGCGTGGAGCCCGCGGCGGCCTGCGCCTTAAAGAACGCCAGGCCAAAGGTATCGGCGATCCCCATCACCTCGCCCGTCGCGCGCATTTCAGGCCCGAGGATCGGGTCGACCTCCGGGAACATGTTGAACGGGAATACCGCCTCCTTCACCGCCGAGTAGCTCAGCTTGTATTTCTTCAGCTCGGGGCACTCCCTGAGCTTCCGGCCGAGCATCACCTGCGTCGCGATCCGCGCGATCGGTATGCCGGTGACCTTGGACACCAGCGGCACCGTGCGCGACGCGCGCGGGTTCGCCTCGAGGATGTAGACCTTGCCGTCGCATATAGCGTACTGGATGTTGATGATGCCGACCACCTTCAGCGCGCGCGCGATCGCAGCGGTCGTCGCCTCGATCGTCTTGAGATGCTTCGCCGGTATCGTCCGCGGCGGTATCGCGCAGGCCGAGTCGCCGGAGTGGATCCCGGCGTGCTCGATATGCTCCATCACCGCGCCGATGAACGCATCCTTGCCGTCGCAGAGCGCGTCGACCTCGCACTCGATCGCCCGCTCGAGGAACCGGTCGAGGAGCATCGGGTGCTCGGGCGTCACCTGGATCGCCGTCTGCGCGTACTTAAGCAGCATCGCCTCGTCGTAGATCACTTCCATCCCCCTGCCGCCGAGAACGAACGACGGACGGACCATCAGCGGATAGCCGATCTTCTTGGCGATCTTCAGCGCCTCTTCGACCGACCGCGCAATGCCGCCTTCGGTCTGCAGGATGCCGAGCTCTATCATCTTGTCGCGGAACGCCTCGCGGTCTTCGGCGAAGAATATGCTCTCGGGGCTCGTGCCGAGGATCTTCACGCCGTTCGCCTCGAGCTCGCGCGCGATGTTCAGCGGCGTCTGGCCGCCGAACTGGACGATCACCCCTTCGGGCTTCTCCTTCTCGTAGATAGTCAGTACATCCTCGAGCGTCAGCGGCTCGAAGTAGAGCTTGTCGGACGTGTCGTAATCGGTGGAGACAGTCTCGGGGTTGCAGTTGATCATGATCGTCTCATACCCCGCGTCGCGGAGCGCGAACGCCGCGTGCACGCAGGTGTAATCGAACTCGATCCCCTGCCCGATCCGGTTCGGCCCGCCGCCCAGGACCAGGATCTTCTTGTTCTTTGACACCGGCACGAGGTCCTTGCCGGGTGTGTAGGTCGAGTAGTAATAGGCAGCGTTCTCGACGCCGCTCACCGGGACCGGCTCGAACCGGGCGACCTTGCCGAGCTTGATCCTTTTCTTCCTGACGTCGCTCTCCTTGACGTTGAAGACCTTCGTCGCCAAATAGCGGTCGGAGAAACCCCACTCCTTCGCCTTGATCAGGTCAGCGTCAGATACCTTATCCCAGCCGGAAGCGATCAGCTTGTCTTCAAGCTCGACGAGATCATGCATCTCCTTGATGAAATACTTGCCGATATAGGTCAGCTTGTGAAGCTCGTCGACCGACACCCCTTTGCGCAGGGCTTCGTACATCAGGAAGATCCGTTCGCTCGACGGCGCGCAGAGGCGCTGCTTCAGCGCATCGGCGGACAGGCTCTTGAAGTCCTTGGCCCAGCCCAGGCCGTAACGGCCGGTCTCCAGAGACCTGATCGACTTGAGGAACGCCTCCTTGAAGGTCTTGCCGATCGACATCACCTCGCCGACCGCCTTCATCTGCGTCCCGAGGACGTCTTTCGCCTGCGGGAACTTCTCGAAGGCCCAGCGTGCGAACTTGATCACCACGTACTCGCCGCTCGGCGTGTATTTCTCGAGCGTCCCGTCCCGCCAGTACGGGATCTCGTCCATCGTCAGGCCCGCGGCAAGCTTGGTCGAAACGCGCGCGATCGGGAACCCCGTCGCCTTCGACGCGAGCGCCGACGAGCGCGACGTCCGCGGGTTGATCTCGATCACCACAACGCGGCCGTCGGCCGGGTTATGGGCGAACTGGACGTTCGTCCCGCCGACGACGCCGATCGCGTCGACGATCTTGTAGGAATACTCCTGCAGCTTCAGCTGCAGCTCCTTCTTCACCGTCAGCATCGGCGCGGCGCAGAAGCTGTCGCCGGTGTGGACGCCCATCGCGTCGATGTTCTCGATGAAGCAGACCGTGATCTTCTGGTTTTTCTCGTCGCGGACAACCTCGAGCTCGAGCTCTTCCCAGCCGATCACCGCCTCTTCGACGAGCACCTGATGGATGATACTGGCGTTGAGGCCGCGCTGGACGATCGTCCGCAGCTCCTCCACGTTATAGACGATGCCGCCGCCGGTGCCGCCCATCGTGTATGCCGGGCGCAGCACGACGGGGTATTTCATCCGCTCGGCGATCTTCTCGGCCTCTTCGACCGAATGGCAGATCTCCGACTGGGGCAGAGGGATGCCCAGCTTGTTCATCGTGTCCTTGAAGACGAGCCGGTCTTCGCCGCGCTCGATCGCGTCGAGGTTGACGCCGATCACCTTGACGTCGTATTTCTTGAGGATGCCAGCTTTGTTGAGGGCCGACGAGAGGTTCAACCCCGTCTGGCCGCCGAGGTTCGGCAGGAGCGCGTCGGGGCGCTCTTTCGCGATGATCCGCTCCAGGCTCTCGACGTTGAGCGGCTCGATATAGGTCTTGTCGGCCATCCCGGGATCGGTCATGATCGTCGCCGGGTTGGAGTTGACCAGCACGATCTCGTACCCCTCCTCGCGGAGCGCCTTGCACGCCTGCGTCCCCGAGTAATCGAACTCGCACGCCTGCCCGATGATGATCGGGCCCGAACCGATGATCAGAACTTTTTTGATGTCATTTCTCCGTGGCATAGTATGTACCTCCTTAAAGAACATGCGGCGTTTGTGCCGGAAAAGGAGCGCCGTCGATCCTTCCCCCTACTCTAGTCCCAAATGATCTCTTCAGCTGAAAACACCGGGCCCTCTTTGCAGACCCGCCGGTACTCGAAACCCGCTTCCGCTTTTTCGTTCCTGATCTTGATAACGCACCCCATGCAGGTCCCGATGCCGCAGGCCATATACTCCTCGAGCGACACCTGGCAGGCGGCGCCGTATTCCGCCGCAATGCCAGCGACCGCCTTCAGCATCCCTTTCGGCCCGCAGGCGTAGACGACAACGCCGTCGCCGCCGTGTTTCCGCAGATCCGCGTCAAGAAGACCGGTCACGAGCCCTTTTTTCCCCTTCGTCCCGTCCTCGGTCGCGACGGCGACGACGCAGCCGAGCGCCTTGAAATCCTTTTCGCAGATAAGATCGCCTTTCGACCTGCCTCCGAGGAACACGCGTGTGTCGGGCGGCGCGCCGATCTTCTTGGCGAGATAGAACAGAGGCGAGATCCCGACGCCGCCGCCGACGATGAGATGCCGGCGGGCGCGCTTGACGGCGAAGCCGTTCCCGAGCAGACCCAGGATATCGACGTCATCACCCTTCGCGAGCTTTGTCAGCGCGGCGGTACCCCTGCCGACGACTTTGTAGACGAGCCTGAAAACGTCCTTGTCGCAGTCGAAGACGCCGAACGGCCGACGGAGCAGGAGGTTTTTCTCATTGACGAGAAGCGACACGAACTGGCCGGAGAGCGCTTTCTTTGCGAGCTGAGGGGCTTTGACGGCTAGACAGTAATAGAGTGGGGCTATTTTCTCATTACGGAGGATCGTGTACAGTTTCTGCGTGATCATTATACTCTTGTCATCTCCGCGCTTCTTGCAGAGATCCCACAGTGTGTATCACACCATCGTAGGGGCCAGGCATGCCTGGCCCCTACAGCGATGCTACATACTTTTCGCTATCGCCTTATGATATTCCTGGATCGGCCTGACCGTAACGCCGTCCTTGCGCAGCGACTCGATGCCGTTCACCACCGCCTGGGCCGCCGACATCGTCGTAACAATCGGTATATTGTGCGCGACCGCCGTCGAACGGATCTTCACCTCGTCCGTTTTCGGCGACTGGCCGCTCGGCGTATTGATGATCATGTCGACCTCGCCGTTCTTGATGTAGTCGATGATGTTCGGCCGGCCTTCGCTGATCTTGAAGAGCGTGATAACGTCGAGCCCGCTGTTCTTCAATACCTTTGCCGTACCGCTCGATGATAGTATCCGGAACCCCATGTCGGCAAGCTTTTTCGCGATGAAAACCACCTGCCGCTTGTCGTGGTTCTTGACGCTGACGAAGACCGTCCCGCCGGTGGGCAGCTTCTGCCCGGTGCCGAGCTGTGATTTCGCGAAGGCGTTCCCGAGGACGGCGTCGACCCCCATCACCTCGCCGGTCGATTTCATCTCCGGCCCGAGGACCACGTCGACGCCCGGGAACCTGACGAACGGCAGTACCGCCTCTTTGACCGCGAAATGATCGATCTTGATCTCTTTAGTGAATCCGAGCTCTTTCAGCGTCTTGCCGGCCATGATCCGCGACGCGAGCTTCGCCAGCGGCGCGCCGGTCGCCTTGCTCACGAACGGCACCGTTCGCGACGCCCGCGGGTTGACCTCGAGGACGTAAACTATGTCGTTTTTCACCGCATACTGCACGTTCATCAGCCCTTTCACGTTCAGCTCGCGGGCCATGGCGTAGGTGTTCAGCTTTACCTTCTCCACGATCTCGTCGGAGAGCGAGAACGGCGGGATGACGCAGGCGCTGTCGCCCGAGTGGATCCCCGCCTCCTCGATGTGCTCCATGATCGCCCCGATAACGACATTCTCGCCGTCGGCGATCGCGTCGACATCGATCTCCGCCGCGTCCTCGAGGAACTTGTCGATCAGGATCGGGTGGTCAGGCGACGCCTTCACCGCGTGGGTCATATACTCGACCAGCCCCGCTTCCTCGAAGACGATCCGCATCGCGCGGCCGCCCAGAACGTACGAGGGGCGCACGACGATCGGGTAGCCGATCTCGCGCGCGGCGTGGAGCGCCTCTTTGGTAGTGGTGGCGGTCCCGTTCTCGGGTTGGACGAGACCGAGCTTCTTGAGCATCACCTGGAACTTCCCGCGGTCCTCGGCGACGTCGATCGACTCGGGGCTCGTCCCGATGATAGTGACGCCCGCCTTTTTCAGCTTCACCGCGAGGTTCAGCGGCGTCTGGCCGCCGAACTGGACGATCACGCCGTCGCACCGCTCACGCTCGTAGATATTGAGGACGTCCTCGATCGTGAGCGGCTCGAAGTAGAGCTTGTCCGAGGTGTCGTAATCGGTCGAGACCGTCTCGGGGTTGCTGTTGACCATGATCGTCTGGAAGCCGTCCCCTTTCAGCGCGAACGACGCGTGTACGCAGCAGTAGTCGAACTCGATCCCCTGCCCGATCCGGTTCGGCCCGCCGCCGAGGATCATGATCTTTTTCTTGGTATCCGTGCGCGCCTCGTCGTCGAAGACCTGCCTGAACGTGCCGTCCGGCTGCATCTCCCGGAACGGCCGCTGATAGGTCGAGTAGTAGTACGGCGTGTAGGCCTCGAACTCGGCCGCGCAGGTGTCGACCAGCTTGTAGACCGGCTCGATCCCGAGCTTCTTGCGGATGTCCCGGAAGACCATCTGATCGGCCTTGAGGATGTGCGCGAGCTGGAAATCCGAGAAGCCGAGCTCTTTCGCGCGAAAGACCGTCTCGTAATGGCCCGTGAAAGCCTCGACGGTGAACGGCTCTTTGATCTTGCGGAACTCTTTCTTGAGCTCCATCTCGAAATCGACGATCTCCCTGATATTGGTCAGGAACCAACGGTCGATCCTGGTCAGGTCGAAGATCTCGTCGATACTGAAGCCGGTCTTCATCGCCTGCACGATCGCGAAGATCCGCTCCGCGGTCGGGACGAGCAGCTTCTGTTTCAGGACAGCCCGGTCGGTGACGTCGAGCTCCTTGCCGTCGGCGACGAGGCCGAAGCGGCCGATCTCCAGCGACCGCACCGCCTTCTGGAGCGCCTCCTTGAATGTCGAGCCGATCGACATCGCTTCGCCGACCGACTTCATCTGGATCGTCAGCGTCGGATCGCAGCCCGGGAACTTCTCGAACGCCCACCGCGGGAATTTCACCACGCAGTAGTCGATCGCCGGCTCGAACGACGCCGGCGTCTCTTTCGTAATATCGTTGGGGATCTCGTCGAGCGTGTAGCCGACGGCGAGCTTCGCCGCGATCTTGGCGATCGGGAAGCCCGTCGCCTTGGACGCCAGGGCCGAGCTGCGCGACACGCGCGGGTTCATCTCGATCACCACCATGCGGCCGGTGTCGGGGCAGACGCCGAACTGGATGTTGCTCCCGCCCGTCTCGACGCCGATCGCGCGGATCACCTTCAGCGACGCGTCGCGCATCGCCTGGTAGCACTTGTCGGTGAGCGTCTGCGCGGGGGCGACGGTGATGCTGTCCCCGGTATGGATCCCCATCGGGTCGAAATTCTCGATCGAACAGATAATGACGACGTTGTCCTTCTTGTCGCGCATCACCTCGAGCTCGTATTCCTTCCAGCCGATAACCGATTCCTCGATCAGGATCTCGTGCACCGGGCTGTATTCCATGCCGCGCGCCGCGAACACCTCGAACTCCTCGACGTTGTATGCGATCGCGCCGCCGGTCCCGCCGAGGGTAAAGCTCGGCCTGATGATCAGAGGGAACCTGCCGATATCTTTCGCGACCTTGCGCGCCTCTTCCATGCTCCTGACGCACCCGGAGCGCGGCAGGTCGAGGCCGATCTTGAGCATCGTCTCCTTGAAGAGCTCGCGGTCCTCGGCGCGCTTGATCACTTCGGCGTTAGCGCCGATCATCTCGACGCCGTATTTCCTGAACACCCCGCGCTTCTCGAGCTCCACAGCGGTGTTGAGCGCCGTCTGCCCGCCGAGGGTCGGCAGCACCGCGTCGGGACGCTCGGCAGCGATGATCTTCTCGACGACTTCCGGCGTGATCGGCTCGATGTAGGTCCGGTCGGCGAACTCCGGGTCGGTCATGATCGTAGCGGGGTTGCTGTTGATCAGGACGACCTCGTACCCTTCTTCCCTTAGCGCCTTGCAGGCCTGCGTCCCCGAGTAGTCGAACTCGCATGCCTGGCCGATGATGATCGGCCCGGAGCCGATCAGGAGGATCTTCTTGATATCAGTGCGTTTTGGCATGCATTCCCTTCTGTCATTCCCGCAGTCTTCTAGCGGGAATCTAGACCCTGTCGCTTCATAGTGCTATTGTTTCTACGAACCCTTTGCAGCCCGGCGAATCGAAGATTCGCGGAGCTGCACCCGCATGGGGGAATGGGTGCTCTTGATCCCCGTTTGGAACTTGCGGGGATGACATCATGCTTTGTTCTTCATCATGTCGGTGAACATCCCGAACAGGTACGCCGAATCACGCGGGCCCGGCGACGACTCGGGATGGTACTGGACACAAAAGAGCGGCATTTTCGTGTGCCGGAACCCTTCGCAGGTCTTGTCGTTAAGGTTGATGTGCGTCTGCTCGATATCCGGGCCCAGCGTGTTCATGTCGACGGCGAAGCCGTGGTTCTGCGACGTGATCTCCACCTTGCCGCTCGGCAGGTGTTTCACCGGCTGGTTGCCGCCGCGGTTGCCGAACTTAAGCTTGTAGGTCTTGCCGCCGAGCGCCAGGCCGAGGAGCTGGTGGCCGAGGCAGATCCCGAAGATCGGGAGTTTCCCTATGAACTTCTTAATCGTCTCGATCGCGTAGGTCAGCGCCGCCGGGTCGCCGGGTCCGTTCGACAGGAACAGCCCCTGCGGCTTTATCTTCACGATCTCGTCGGACGTCGCCGTCGCGGGGAAGACATAACACTCGCAGCCGTACTGGCGGAGCATCCGGAGTATATTGAGCTTGATACCGAAGTCGATGACGGCGATCCTGAACCCCGCCGGCGGCAGGGGCACCGTTGCGCCGCCGATCTGCCACTCGGCGCTCTGAGAACAATCTTTGTCCCAACTGTACGGACGCTTGCAGGTGACTTCCTTCACCAGGTCGCGTCCGACCAGGCCGGGCGACCGCTTCGCCATCTCGACCAACTTCTTCGGATCGGAGGTCGTCGTAGAAATGATACCCTTTTGCGCCCCCTTGATCCTGAGCCGCCGCGTGACCGCGCGCGTATCGATCCCCTCGATCCCGACGATCTTGTGTTTCTTCAGATAATCGTCGAGCGACATCTTCGCGCGGTAGTTGCTGAAGACCGCGCTCTTTTCGCGGACGACGAACCCTTCCACCCACGGGTGAGCCGACTCGACGTCTTCTTCGTTGACCCCGTAGTTTCCGATCAGCGGATAGGTCAGCATGACGATCTGCCCCTTGTACGAGGGATCGGTCAGGATCTCCTGATACCCCGCCATACTGGTATTGAACGCCACCTCTCCGTCCTTCTCCCCCGCCGCGCCGAACGCCTTCCCTTCGAACACCAGACCGTCTTCCAATGCCAGATATGCTTTCACTCGCAATCCGCCTTGTGCTTGCATTCGAGCAAGCGCAGCGGGTCGAGAACTTCTGTCACTTCTCGACTCCGCTTCACTCCGCTCGAAGAATACTTTTTCTTAGAGTATCTTTCCGTCCTTGAATACAACATCCCCTCCCACGATCGTCATCCACACTTCGCCTTTGAGCTTCCGCCCGTTGAACGGCGTGTTCCTGCTCTTCGATTCGAATTTCGTCTTGTCGACGACCCATTCTTTATTCAGGTCGACGACCGTCACGTCGGCGGCGGCGCCCTGGCCGAGCTGTCCGCGCCCGGCCAGGCCGAGGATCTTCGCCGGATTCACCGACATCCTGATCACGAGATCTTTCACGGTGATGACCTTTTTCTCCACCAGCTCCGCGACCGCCAGCCCGACCGCGGTCTCGAGCCCGACGATCCCGAACGGGGCGTAGCTGATCTCCTGCTCTTTTTCGTAATCGGCGTGCGGGGCGTGGTCGGTCGCGATCACGCCGAGCGTGCCGTCCCTAAGCCCCTCGATGATCGCCTGCCGGTCATTATCTGACCGGAGCGGCGGGTTCATCTTGAAATTCGCGTCGTACGGCTGCATCGCCTCGTCGGTCAGGGTGAAGTAGTGCGGCGCCGTCTCGGCGCTGACCTTCACCCCTTTGGCGAGCGCGTCCCTGATCAGCGCGACGCTCCCCGCCGTGCTGACATGGCAGACATGGAGATGCGTCCCCGTCTTTTCGGAGAGGATCAGGTCGCGCGCAACGGTCACCTCTTCGGACGCGGCCGGGATCCCCGCAAGTCCGAGGACCGTCGAATAGTACCCTTCGTGCATGACGCCGTTCTTCGACAGGGCGACGTCCTCGCAGTGCGACAGGACCGGAAGGCCGAACATCCCGGCGTATTCCATCGCGCGGCGCATCAGGTTGGCGTCGGGGACCGACTTGCCGTCGTCCGACACGGCGACGACGCCGGCGTCCCTGAGGTCTCCGATCTCCGCAAGCTCTTTGCCCTCTTCGCCTTTCGTGATCGCGCCGGCGGGGAAGACGTTGACGACCCCCTCCTTTTTCGCCTTCGCGTAGATGAACTCGACCGTCTCGGAATTATCGATGACCGGAAGTGTGTTGGGCATGCAGCAGACCGACGTAAAGCCGCCCTTAGCCGCGGAACGCGTGCCGCTCGCGATCGTCTCCTCGTCCTCGCGCCCCGGCTCGCGCAGATGGACGTGCATATCGATGAGCCCCGGGAAGACATGCTTCCCCGCGAGGTCGACGACCTGAGCGCCGGCCGACACGATCTCCTTGCCGACCTTCTCGATAAGCCCGTCCTTGATCAGGATATCGCAGACGCCGTCGACGTTGTTGACGGGATCGACCAGATGTCCGTTCCTTAGTAGAATTTCCACAGCAGTCACCTTGCGTGCGTAGAGGCCGGGCATGCCTGGCCCCTACATTATTCTTCCTCTAGTTCTTTCACACTTTTCTTCACCCCCGCAACCAGGAACAGGACCGCCATCCGCACGGCGAGGCCGTTGGTCACCTGGTCGAGTATTACCGAGTAGGGGCCGTCGGCGACCTCGCTCGAGATCTCGACGCCGCGGTTGATCGGACCGGGGTGCATGATGATCACGTCTTTCTTCGCGCCCTTGAGCCGCACCCCGTTGAGGCCGTACATCCGCGCGTACTCCCTGATCGACGGGAAGAGGTTGCTCTTGAGCCGCTCGTTCTGGATCCGCAGCATGTAGATGACATCGGCGTCTTTGATCCCACGGGACAGGTTGGTCTCGACCCTGACGCCGGTCTTATCTATATCAGCGGGGATCAGCGTGCGCGGCCCGACGACGGTCACGTTCGCGCCGAGCCGGGTCATCCCCCAGATATTCGAACGTGCGACGCGGCTGTGCATGATGTCGCCGACGATCGCGATATTCAGCCCCGCGACCGTCCCCTTCTTCTCCTTGATCGTGTAGAGGTCGAGAAGCGCCTGCGTCGGGTGCTCGTGAGAGCCGTCGCCGGCGTTGATCACCGAGACGTCCGGGAAGCGGTCCGCGATCAGCTGCGGCGCGCCCGAGTCGGAGTGGCGGATGATGACGATGTCGACCTTGAGCGATAAGAGGTTGCGCACCGTGTCGAGGAGCGATTCCCCCTTGATGACGCTGGTGGTCGGCGATGAGATATTGATGATGTCGGCGCTGAGCCGTTTCGCGGAGATCTCGAACGAAGTGCGGGTCCGGGTGCTCGCCTCGAAGAAGAAGTTGACGACGGTCTTGCCCCGCAGCGCCGGGACCTTCTTGATCGGCCGCAGCGAGATCTCCTTGAACGACTCCGCCGTCTCGAGGATCAGCTCAAGCTCTTCCTTCGAGAGGTCCCTCAGGCCCAGCAGGTCTTTTCGCGTCCAGGTCGTCATGGTGCCTTCTCCCATAGTAATGCCCACGTTCTTGCAGCGGGAACCCGCAGGGTACAGGCATGCCTGTGCCCTACCCCAACACTACTACCTCTTCCTTCCCATCCGTCTCTTTCAACCGAACTTTTATCTTCTCGTTCTGCGACGTCGGGATGTTCTTTCCGATATAGTCGGGCCTGATCGGCAGCTCGCGGTGGCCGCGGTCGACCAGCACCGCCAGCTGTATCTTCGCGGGGCGGCCAAAATCGATCAGCGCGTCCAGCGCCGCCCTGATCGAGCGCCCCGAGAACAGAACGTCGTCGACGAGGATGACGATCTTGCCCGCGATATCGAACCCGATCTCGGTCTCTTTCACCTGCGGCTGCTTGTCGCGGATATCGAGGTCGTCGCGGTAGAACGTGATGTCGAGCGCCCCCATCGGCACGTCGATCTTCTCGATCTCTTTGATGCATTTCACGATCCGCTCGGCGATGGAGACGCCCCTCGTCCGGATCCCGACCACGACGAGGTCCTTCGCCCCCCTGTTCTTCTCGAGGATCTCGTGGCTGATCCGCACGATCGTCCGCTCGATCGCCTTGTCGTCCATGATCTGGTTTTCTTTCATAGATTCCCCCCTCGGTATCCGGGCATAAAAAAAACGCCTGCCAGCTTATCGCAGCCTGCAGGCGTTATGATGGTCTTCTTCATCTTTGGCTCCTTTGCCAGCCTCACAGGGCTGAATTAAAAGGTGAATCGTAATGCACTATACGCTATCCGCCTCCGCGTGTCAAACAGTTTTTAAATTATTGTCAATGTGCACAAAAGGACTTTTCGCGGCTAGACGTACAGCTTTTCCTGATTCACCAGGTCCCGGACCTTCAGCGCAGCTTCTTCGCAGGGGACGATCGTCGATTTACCGTCTTTGCGCATCTTGATCTCGACATTGCCCTCCTTGAAGCTCTTCGGGCCGAGGATCACCTTGACAGGGAAGCCGATCAGGTCGGCGTCCTTGAACTTGATGCCGGCGCTCTCTTCGCGATCGTCGATCACCGCCTCGATCCCGAGCTTTTGCAGGGCGTTGTAGAGCCCCATGGCGGCGCTGACGAGCGCCTCGTCTTTCATCGAGATCGGCAGGACGGCGACCTCGTACGGCGCGATCGCCATCGGCCAGACGATGCCGTTCTCGTCGTTGTTCTGCTCGATGATCGCGGCGACCGTGCGCGACACGCCGATGCCGTAGCACCCCATCACCGCCGGCTTCTTTTCGCCGTTCTTGTCGAGGTAGGTGGCGTCGAGCGTTATGCTGTATTTGGTGCCGAGCTTGAAGACCTGGCCGACCTCGACCCCCCGCTGGACGTCGAGCGTCCCCTGGCACTTGACGCACTCGTCGCCCGCCTTCACGACGCCGATATCGGCGAACTCCGGCGCCTTGAAATCGCGCGGCATGTTGACGTTGACGACGTGCGTGTCTTTCTTGTTCGCCCCGGTGACGGCGTTGGTGATACCGTGGATCGACAGGTCGGCGATCATCCTGATCTTCAGCCCGACCGGGCCGGCGAACCCGACCGGCGCGCCGGTAGCCCGCTCGATCGTCACCGGGTCTGCCAGCGCCACGTCCTGCGTGTTCAGCGCCCGCTTCAGCTTGACCTCGTTGATGTCGACGTCGCCGCGGCAGAGCACCGCGACCGGATCGCCGCCGGCCGTGTAGATCATCGTCTTGATGAACTTGTGCGGATCTGTCTTGAAGAAGGCGGCGAGCTCGTCGACGCTCCGCAGCTCCGGCGTATGAACCTCGCTCATGGCGCCGGGCATCTCTTTGCCCCCCTCGCGGCTCGCGGGTATCCGTTCCGCCAGCTCGGTGTTGGCCGCGTAGCCGCACCCTTTGCAGATCGCGATACCGTCCTCGCCGCTCGCGGCCAGGACCATGAACTCGTGCGACTCGTTGCCGCCCATGACACCAGTGTCGGCGCGGACCGGCACCGCCTTCAGCCCGCAGCGCTTGAAGATCCGTTCGTACGCCTTGTACATGTCGAGGTAGGTCTTATCGGCCCCTTCCTGGTCGGCGTCGAACGAATAGCCGTCCTTCATGATGAACTCTTTCGCGCGGACGACGCCGAAGCGCGGCCGGAGCTCGTCGCGGAACTTGGTCTGTATCTGGTAGAAGTTCAGCGGGAGCTGCTTGTACGAGTTGACACGGCGGGACACGATATCGGTGACGATCTCCTCGTGCGTCGGCGCCAGGATGAACTCTTTCTGCTCGCGGTTCTTGCACTTCATCATCAGCTCGCCCATCAGCGTGTAGCGGCCGCTCCGCTCCCAGATCTCGCGCGGCTGGAGGATCGGCATCAGGAGCTCGATGGCGCCGCAGCGGCCCAGCTCCTCGCGGATGATATTCTGCACCTTCTGTATGACGCGCAGGCCGAGCGGCAGGTAGGTATAGAGCCCCGACGAGAGCTTTTGTATGTAGCCGGCGCGGATCATCAGCTGGTGGCTGGCGATCTCCGCCTCCTGGGGGATCTCTTTAAGCGTGGGAAAGAATCCGTTGGTATATCTCATAACAGCTTCTCCAGTTCTTTCATGAATTCCGACAGCAGTTGCTTTTCTTTGACGGTCTTAACGATCTTGCCTTTCCTGAAAATGACGCCGACCCCTTTGCCGCCGGCGATACCGATGTCTGCTCCGGCCGCCTCGCCGGGGCCGTTGACGACGCACCCCATCACGGCGATATCGAGCGGCTTCGGGAAATCCTTCACCCGGGCCTCGATCCGCTCGGTCAGCGTGATGATGTCGATCTCGGCGCGCCCGCAGGTGGGGCACGACATGATCACCGGCCCGAAATTCCTCAGTCCGAGGCTCTTCACGATCTCCCTGCCGACCCTGACCTCTTCCACCGGGTCGGCCGTCAGCGAGACCCTGAATGTGTCGCCGATGCCGTCCAGCAGTAGCGCGCCGATCCCGATCGAGGACTTGATCGTCCCGGCGAACGGCAGTCCGCTGGCGGTGATCCCGAGATGGAACGGGTAGTCGCACTCGCGCGCAAGGGCGCGGTAGGCCATCACGGTCTCATAGATGTGCGCCGCCTTCAGCGATATCTTGATGTCGTAGAACTTCTCCTTTTCGAATATCTTGAGGTAATCAAGGACGCCGGCGATCATGTCCGCGGAGAGGCCGGAAACGCCCTTGATCTTCGCGGCCTTCCCTCTCCCCCGCTGGATCGAGCCCGAGTTCGCGCCGACGCGGATCGGGATGCCGCGGTCCTTGCAGGCGGCGATCACCTGTCTCACCTGTTCCGGCTTCGATATATTGCCCGGGTTGAGGCGGATGCAGTCGGCGTGCTTCGCCGACTCAAGCGCGACGCGGTAGTCGAAATGGATGTCTGCAACAAGCGGAGCGGCGATCCCCCGCCGGATATCCTTCAGGCACTTCGCCGACTCCATGTCCTTGACGGTGACGCGTACGATCTCGCAGCCGGCGGCGGCGAGCTCGGCTATCTGGTCGACCGTCGCATCGACGTCGCGCGTGTCGGTCGTCGTCATCGACTGGATCGACACGGGAGCCCCGCCCCCTATGGCCACGTTGCCGATCTTGATCTGTCTTGTCCTACGGCGCTTGATCATTTGCTTTCTCGTGAATTCGCTATTTCTTCTGCGGGACGACGAAGCCGACCGCCTTCTTCCCTATGTTCCTGAACGTATCCGCGAACCGGGTCACGTCGTTGTACGTCGCGAAGACCATCAGGGCGACGAGGATGACCAGGCCGGCCTTCTGCGCGAGCAGCTGGGCCTTGAGGCTCATCGGCTTGCGCCTCACCGCCTCGAACGTGTAGAACATGATGTGCCCCCCGTCGAGGATCGGTATCGGCAGGAGGTTCAGGACGGCCAGGCTGATGCTCAAGACCGCGAGGAAGTTGAAGAGCTGCAGCATCCCCATCTTCGCCGTCTCACCCGCCATTTTCGCGATCAACAGCGGTCCGCCTATCGAGTTGGCCGGCACCTGCCGCGTCACCAGGAGCCATATCCCCTGGTAGGTCATCGCCGTCAGCTTCACCGTGTGCGTGATCCCGGTCCTGACGGCGCCCAGGGGCCCCATCTTCTCGCTGGTAACCTCCATCGACGGCGTGATGCCGATCACGCCGATCCGGTGGTCCTTGCCGAAGATATCCTTTATCTTCTCTTCCTGCGGGGTGATCCGTATGCGGAACTGGATAACCTCGAGCGTCGAGGCGTCGACGGCGATGTCGACCGTGCGCTTGATCGTAAAGGTGCATTCCTTGCCGGCGCTGTTGTAGACGATCCCGGTGAGCTCGTCCCACCGCCTGACGGGCTTGCCGTTGAGCGCGACGATCTGGTCGCCTTTCTTGAGGCCCGCCTTTTCCGCCGGATACCCTTTTTTGATATCGCCGATCTTCGAGGTGAACGTCGGCATCCCGACCATGAAGATGCAGCAGAACACGACGGCAGCGAGCAGCAGGTTCATGAGCGGGCCGGCAAAGACGATCGAGATCCGCTGAGACGGCCGCTTGGAATAGAATTCCCACGATTCGCCGGTGCGGTCTCCGTCGGGCTCGTCGCCGGCCATCTTCACGTAGCCGCCCAGCGGCAGCGCGGAGATCAGGTACTCGGTATGTCCGCGCCTGACGCCGAACAGCTTCGGCCCGAAGCCGAGCGAGAACTTCTCGACGCGCACCCCGTTCAGCTTCGCCACGATGAAATGCCCCAGCTCGTGGACGAAGACGAGGACGCCGAGGACGAATATCATTGAAAGCAGATAGAGCATGTGGATCCTTTATTTATTTCCTTATTTCGATGCAACGCTTCGCTTCACCCCTGGCCCAGCCGTCCGCCGTGAGGATCGCCTCGATCGACGGGCGGTCGACGCGCTTGTGCGCGTCGAGCACCGATTGTACAACAACTGCCATGTCCAGGAAACCGATATTTCCTTCCAGGAACTCGCCGACAGCGATCTCGTTCGCCGCATTCAGGGCCGCGGGCATCGTCCCGCCTTCCCTGACCGCCCGGAACGCGAGGCCGAGCGCGGGGAACCGCGCGTGGTCCGGCGCCTCGAAGGAGAGCGTTTTCAGCTTCGCGAAATCGACGAAATGGGCCGTACTCGCCGCGCGCGCCGGGTAGGTCAGCGCGTACTGGATCGGTATCCTCATGTCGGGGACGCTCATCTGGGCGATCACCGAGCCGTCGATATATTCGACCATCGAGTGGACGATGCTCTCGCGGTGAATGACGACGTCGATTCTGTCGAGGTCGAGGCCGAAAAGCCAGCGCGCCTCGATAACCTCCAGCCCCTTGTTCATCAGCGAGGCGGAGTCGATCGTCACCTTCCTGCCCATCGACCAGCGCGGATGGTCCAGCGCCGCCTTGACCGTTACCTTCTTCAGCTTGTCGAGCGGCAGGTCGACGAACGGCCCTCCGGACGCGGTAATGATGACGCGGCGGACCTCTTCCTTTTTTCCGCCGTTCAAACACTGGAAGATGGCGCTGTGCTCGCTGTCGACCGGCAGGACGGCGGCGCCGCTCTTCGACGCGGCCCGCATGAACGGCTCGCCGGCCATGACGAGCACTTCCTTATTGGCCAGCGCGATGTCTATTCCCTGCTTCACCGCCTCGAGGGTCGGCACGAGGCCGACGGCGCCGACGAGGGCGGAGACGACAATATCGTTGGCCGCGTTCGCCGAGACCTCGGACAGCCCGTTCAAACCCGAAACGACCTTGACCGTGCGCGGTGCCTTTGCGCGGATCTCGGCAGCCGTCGAATCGTCCCATACCGCAACGATCTTCGGCCGGAATTCGGCGATCTGCTCGAGAAGAAGCGCCACGTTGCTCTTCGCGCACAGGCCGACGACCCTGAAATCGCCGGAATGCCTGATGACGTCGAGCGTACTGCGGCCGATTGAGCCGGTGGAGCCGAGGATGGATATCTTTTTCATATGGTCATTCCCGCGATCTTCCGGCGGGAATCCTCAAGGGTACAGGCATGCCTGCGCCCTGCATCGCCGCTCTTGACCCCGCGCAAAGAGCACGGGGATGACAAAGCGCTTATCGAACGAACACCTGCAAATACAGGTAGATCACGGGGGCGCAGAAGAGGAGGCCGTCGACCAGGTCGAGCACGCCGCCCATGCCCGGTATGATCTTCCCGGAGTCCTTCACCCCGGCGTCGCGCTTTAGGATAGATTCGAACAGGTCGCCGATCTGCGAGATGATGCCGACCAGAAGCCCGATAGAAACGATATGATGCCAGGCGATCGCGTGGACCAGGAAGACCTTCCCGAGCGCGGCGCCGATAAGGGCGCCGCCGACCGCCCCGAACGCCCCCTCGACCGTCTTCTTTGGGCTGATCACCGGCGCCAGCTTGTGGCGGCCGATCAGGTTGCCGACGGTATAGGCCATGATGTCGGCCAGAAATACCATGAGCGCAAGGAAAAATATGTACATCCGCCCGTCGACCCCTTCCATGAAATTGATGCGGACCAGGAACGAGAAAAGCCAGCTGACGTAGAATACCGTCCCGATCGACGCCGAGATGCCGGAGACCGCCCCGCTGAGGTCGCTCATGCGCGAGTACAGGATAAAGAGGCCGAAAAAGAGGATGAACATGACGCACGCGGCAAGGTCGCCCGACTGCAGGTTCTGGTGGACGCAGGCGAAGATCGTCGTCAGGAGCGCCATCCCGGAGAAGATCACGTAGACCTTGAAGACAGGTATCCCCTTCTTCTCGGCGAGCGCCAGCACCTCGTACATCCCGAGAGCGATGAACGTGTTGATCACGATCAGGAAGAAGACGACCTGCGTCTGGCTGAACCAGACAGTGCAGAAGAAAAGGATCGTCAGGAAGATCGAGCTTATCAATCGCGGTATGAGCATAGGCCTCCTACACACCCCCGAAGCGCCGTTCGCGGCGCTGATACTCCCGGATCGCCTCGTAGAGGTCGTTTTCCCTAAAATCGGGCCACAGCGTCTTCGTCACATAGAACTCGGCGTACGATATCTGCCAGAGAAGGAAGTTGCTGACCCGCATCTCTCCGCTCGTCCTGATCAGGAGCTCCGGGTCCGGCGTGCGGTGCTCCGCGGCGTATAGCCGCGACCCGAACAGCTCCTCGGTGATCTTCTCCGGCTTGAGCGTCCCCGCCGCGCATTCGCGAGCGAGAGCGCGAGCCGCATCGACGATCTCCGTCCTGCCGCCGTAGTTGAGGGCAAGCGTCACGAAGAGCTTTCCGTTCTTTGCCGTCGCCTCTTCGGTCTCCCTGAGCGCCCGCTGCGCAGCCGCGGGCAGGTCGCCGATACGGCCGATCGACCGCAGCCGGATCTCGTTCTTCATCAGAGAGGGAAGCTCTTTTTTCAGGAAGATCCGGAGGAGGCTCATCAGCGCGGACACCTCCGCCTTCGGCCTGCTCCAGTTTTCGACGGAAAAGGCGTAGAGCGTCAGGTGCTTGACGCCGATCTCGCCTGCCACCCGCGTGATCACCTTGATCGTCTCGGCGCCCGCCCGGTGGCCCTCGATCCTCGACTGCCCCCGCGCCTTCGCCCAACGGCCGTTGCCGTCCATGATGATGGCGATGTGCTTCGGTACTTTACGGGGGTCGATGCCGTCGATTGTCTGTATCATCAAAAAATGCTCTCGAGTGACAGCGTCTCGCCGCGGTCGGCGCCGACGGATATCATCTTGATCTTCACGCCCATCAGCCCCTCGAGACGAGCGAGGTACCTCTTCGCGTTCGCGGGAAGGTCGTCGTAACGCTTGATCTCCTTGGTGCTGCTCAGCCAGCCGTCGAACTCCTCGTAGACCGGCTCGGACGCGCTCAGCACGTCAATGTTCAGCGGGAAGGTCTTGTAGACCGTGCCGTTGTGCTTGTACCCGGTGCAGACCTTGATCTTCGGCAGGATATCCATGACGTCGAGCTTGGTGATCGCGATCGAGTCGATGCCGTTCACGTCTATGGAGTGCTTGAGCATGACCGCGTCGAACCACCCGCAGCGGCGCGGCCGGCCGGTGGTCGCGCCGTACTCGCCGCCCTCTTCGCGGACACGCGCGGCGAGCTTCTCGTCGAACTCGGTCGGGAACGGGCCTTCGCCGACCCGCGTCGTGTACGCCTTAGCGACGCCGATCACCCGGTCGATATGCGTCGGGCCGACGCCGGTCCCCGTGCAGGCGCCGCCAGCCGTCGGGTTGGACGAGGTCACGAACGGATAGGTCCCGAAATCGATGTCGAGCAGCGTCCCCTGCGCCCCCTCGAACAGGATATTCTTATTCTGCGAAAGCGCCTCGTTGAGGATGACCGACGTATTGGCGCTGAACTTCCTGATCCGGTCGGCATAGCCGCAATACGGCTCGAAGATCTCCGCGTGCGAGATCGGCTTCTCGCCGTAGATCTTCTCGATGATCTGGTTCTTCTCCGCGAGCGCAGCCTCGAGCTTGCGCTTGAAGACGTTCCGGTCGAGCAGGTCGACGAGCCTGATGCCTGACCGCGAGAACTTGTCCATGTACGCGGGCCCGATGCCGCGGCCGGTGGTGCCGATCCGCAGGGCGCCCATCTTGGCCTCCTTGAGGAGGTCGAGCTTGCGGTGGTACGGAAAGATGATGTGGCACGCCTCGCTGATGAAGAGGTTCCTGTCGACGGAGACGCCTTTGGCGGCGAGCTCGTCGATCTCCTTCAGGAGCGCCTGCGGGTCGACGACGACGCCGTTGCCGATGATGCAGACCTTCCCCTTGTGGAGGATGCCCGACGGTATCAGGTGGAGGATGAACTTATCCCCGCCGATCTTGACCGTGTGGCCGGCGTTGTTGCCGCCCTGGAAGCGGGCGATGACATCGGCTTGGGCGGTCAGGACGTCGATGAGCTTCCCTTTCCCCTCATCGCCCCACTGCGCCCCGACTAATACGACGTTTGGCATGCTGATCCCCTTCTTTCATGCAGAGGGGCACGTCAATGCGTGCCCCTGTGATCGCTTACGTGATCGCGGAGTTCCGTGCTACGAGCTCCGAACTTCTTTCGTGAAGACTTCTTTTATCACATCTTCGACGTCTTGTACAAACACAAAATCGATTTCTTTTCTGACGATCTCGGGGATGTCCGAGAGGTCGCTCTTGTTGTCCAGCGGCAGGACCACTTTCCTGATCCTGCTGCGGTGCGCTGCGATCGCCTTCTCCTTCACGCCGCCGATGCGCAGGATCTTGCCGCGCAGGGTGATCTCGCCGGTCATGGCGATCCCCTTCTTCATCGGCTTCTTCAAGAGCGCGGAGATGATCGACACCACCATCGCGATCCCGGCCGAGGGGCCGTCCTTGGAGATCGCGCCTTCCGGGATATGGATATGCAGGTCGGTCTTGCGGTAGAAATCCTCCGGGACGCCGAGCCGCTTCGCCATCGCGCGGATCACGGTCAGCGCCGCCTTCGCGCTCTCTTTCATCACGTCGCCGAGCTGGCCGGTGAGGATCAGGCTCCCCCGGCCGCTCACCATCGTCGACTCGACGTAGATGATGTCGCCGCCCACCGGCGTCCAGGCCAGCCCGACCGCCAGGCCGCTCGGCAGGTTCTCCTCGACGCCGTTCTGGTGATATTTCGGGTTGCCCAGGTAGCCGTGCAGGTTCTGCGCGGTTACCGCGACAGTTTTCGACCCGCCCTGGCGCTTTACCGGAGAAGATCCCGATTCGACGACGTCCTTCGCGACCTTACGCGCCACCTTCGCGAGCTCCCGCTCGAGGCCGCGGACGCCCGCCTCGCGCGTGTATTCGCGAACAATCGACTGGAGGGCTCCGTCGTTGAACTTCAGGTCCTTCGCGGTCAGCCCGTTCTCGCGGACCTGCTTCGGGACGAGATACAGCTTCGCGATCTTGAGCTTTTCGAACTCGGTATAGCTCGATATCTCTATCACTTCCATCCGGTCCCGCAGCGTCGGGTGGATGTTGTCCTTGACGTTCGCCGTCGTGATGAACATCACGTCTGACAGGTCGTAGTCGACCTCGAGAAAATGGTCGCTGAAGGCGCCGTTCTGCTCGGGGTCGAGGACCTCCAGGAGCGCGCTGGCCGGGTCGCCGTGGAAATCGCGCGAGAGCTTGTCGATCTCGTCGAGGAGGAACACGGGGTTCTTGTGCTTGATCTTGCGCAACGACTGGACGATGCGCCCCGGGAGCGCCCCGACGTAGGTGCGCCGGTGGCCGCGGATCTCCGCCTCGTCGCGGACGCCGCCCAGCGAGATGCGGGTGAACTTCCTGCCGAGGGCGCGCGCGATCGACTTCGCCAGCGAGGTCTTCCCCACTCCCGGCGGGCCTGAAAAGCAGAGGATGCTCCCCTTGGAATTCTTGGTCAGCTTCCGGACCGCGAGGAACTCCAGGATGCGCTCCTTGGGGTCGTCGAGGCCGTAATGGTCTTCGTCCAGGATACTGCGGGCGTGCGCGAGGTCGAGGTTGTCCTCGGTGCGCTCGTGCCACGGCAGGTCGAGCAGTATGTCGAGGTAGTTCTTCACCACCGCGTATTCGGGGGTCATCACGTTCATCCGCGACAGCCGGGCCAGCTCCTTGAGCGCCTTCTCCTCGGCCTCCTTCGGCATCTGCGCCTTCCTGATCTTCTCGCGCATCTCCTCGACCTCGCCGAAGCCGGTCTCGCGGCCAAGCTCGCGCTCGATCGCCTTGAGCTGTTCGTGGAGGTAGAAATGCTTCTGGCTGTCCTCGATCTGCTTCTTGACCTGGTCGTTGAGCTTCTTCTCGATCTCCAGGATCTCGAGCTCGACCGTCAGAAGCTCGACGACGCGCTTCAGCCGCTCCGCCGGCGACACCAGCGAGAGGAGCCCCTGCTTGTCCCTGATCTTGAAATACGAGTTGGACGCGACAAAATCGGCCAGCTTGCCGGGGTCCTCGATCTCCTGCATCACGCCGACGATATCCTGCGGCAGCTTCGCGCTCAGGCCGACATATTTCTCGAACAGGGTGCGGGCGCTGCGGATGAGCGCTTCCGACTCGGAGGTCCTCGCGCACCCCTCCCCGACCCCTTCGATCTCGACGGAAAAATATTCGCGGACGTTCAGGTACCGCACGACCCTGACGCGCCGTACCCCCTCGGTAAGGAGCTTGATCGATCCGTCGGAGGCGCGCATCGTCTGCAGGATGCGGCAGAGGGTGCCGACGTCGTGGATATCCTGCGCCGCGGGGTCTTCCTGGGCGGCGACCCGCTGCGCGGCGAAGACGACCAGCTTGTCGTCGAGCATCGCCTCTTCGACCGCCTTCACCGACCGGGGCCTGCCGACAAGGACGGGCACGACGGTATGAGGGAAAACGACGATATCCTTGAGGGGAACCAGCGGGACGGTCTTTTTCTGCGTGTTGATGTCGAGGGTCTCGGACTTCATTATTATCTAAGGTGAATAGGGGAATGTAAAAAATGTCATTCTGAGCGCAGCGAAGAATCTCACAACTTATTGCTTCTGCCTGAGAGATCCTTCGCTTCGCTCAGGATGACAGGTCTGCTACAAACCTTATCCCGTATCCTTAAGCTGTTTTTTTCTTTTTAACTTCGATGATCTCGGGATGCTTCCCGCCGTCGATCACCTCGTCGGTGATGACGATCTTCGCGACGTCGTCGCGCGAGGGTATCTCGTACATGATGTGCAGCATGATGTCCTCGAGCAGCGAGCGGAGCGCGCGCGCCCCCGTCCCCTTGGTGACCGCCTTCTTCACCAGCGCCCGAAGCGCCTTGTCGGTGAACTCGAGCTCGACCCCTTCCATCTCGAACAGCTTCTTGTACTGCTTGGTCAGCGCGTTCTTCGGCTGGGTCAGGATGTGGATCAGGTCGGTCTCGGTCAACTCGGTGAGCGTCGATACCACCGGGAAGCGCCCCACAAACTCGGGTATCAGCCCGAACTTGAGCAGGTCCTCCGGCTCGACGTGCGCCAGGATATCGCCGATATTCTTCTTTTTCAGCCCGCGCGCGTCGGCGCCAAAGCCCATGACGCGGTTTCCCATGCGCCGCTGGACGATCCTCGGCAGCTCGTTGAAAGCGCCGCCGCAGATGAAGAGTATATGCTGTGTGTTGACCTGGATGAACTCCTGGTGCGGATGTTTCCGCCCCCCTTTCGGAGGGATGTTCGCGATCGTCCCCTCGACCATCTTGAGGAGCGCCTGCTGGACCCCTTCGCCCGAAACGTCGCGCGTGATCGAGACGTTGTCGGTGGTCTTGGCGATCTTGTCGATCTCGTCGATGTAGACGATGCCGCGCTCGGCGCGCTTGAGGTCGAAATCGGCGTTCTGGAGGAGCTTCAGGATGACGTTCTCGACGTCCTCGCCGACGTAGCCCGCCTCGGTGAGCGTCGTCGCGTCCGCGATGGCGAACGGCACGTCGAGGTACTTGGCCAGCGTCCGCGCCAGGAGCGTCTTGCCGCTGCCGGTCGGGCCGATCAGGAGGATGTTGCTCTTCTCTATCTCGACCCCGGAGGTGTCGACCGCCGAGTTGATCCGCTTGTAGTGGTTGTGAACGGCGACGGCGAGGCGCTTTTTCGCCCCTTCCTGGCCGACCACGTAATCGTCGAGGAAACGTTTCACCGCCGCCGGCTTCGGGACGGCAAATTCCTTTTCCGGCGTCTCCTTTTCCTGCCGGTCGCGCACTTCCTTTTCGAGGACGTCTTTGCAGAGGAGCACGCATTCGTTGCAGATGTAGACGCCGCTCGGGCCGGAGATCAGCTTCTGGACCTCCTCCTGGCCGCGCCCGCAGAACGAGCACTCGGGGAGAAAACGTTGTTTGTCGTTGTATTTAGCCATATCCGCTCGCGAATGGCCAATGACCAATTACCCGATGACCAACAATGTTTGTATGGCAAACACCACGTTGGACATCGGTTCACTGGACATCGGACATTTATTTCTTTACCGAATCAACCACCTGGTCGACCAAACCGTACTTCATCGCCTCGTCGGCCGACATGAAGTAGTCGCGGTCGGTGTCCTTGGCGATCGCTTCCATCGACTGGCCGGTGTGGTGCGCCAGTATCTTGTTCAGCTCCTCTTTCAGCCGGCTGATCTCTTTCGCCTGGATGTTGATGTCGGAGACCGTTCCCTCGACGCCGCCCCACGGCTGGTGGATCATGATCCGCGAGCGCGGGAGGGCGTAGCGCTTGCCTTTCGCGCCGCCGGCCAGCAGGACCGCGCCCATGCTCGCCGCCTGGCCGACGCAGTAGGTCGTCACCGGGCACTTCAGGAACTGCATCGTGTCGTAGATCGCCATGCCGGCGGTCACCGACCCGCCCGGCGAATTGATATAGAGGTTGATGTCCTTGTCCGGGTCCTCCATCTGGAGGAAGAGCAGCTGGGCGACCACCAGGTTCGCCACGTTGTCGTCGATCGCCGTCCCGAGGAAAATGATCCGGTCTTTCAGGAGGCGCGAATAGATGTCGTACGCCCGCTCCGACCGCCCCGTCGTCTCGATAACCATCGGAATAAGAACCATGCGAATCCCTCCGTTCCTTTATAAAACGATTTGTTACTTTTCGGTGACCTTCGCCTGATCGATAAGAAGCTTCACGACCTTCTCTTCGCGGATCTTGTCCTTGATCGTGTCCAGCTTGCCTTCCGTCACGAAATACTTCTTCACCTCGAAATAGTTCTTGTTGAGCCGCCCCGCGATCCCCTTGATGCGCTCGTCGACCTCGGCGTCGGTCGCCTCGATCTTCTCGGCGTCGGCTATCGTCTCCAGGATGAAGTAGAGCCTCACCTGGTTCGCCGCCGCCGGCTTCAGCTCGTCGCGACGCTTCGCCTCGTCGAACACCTCCGCCGCGGCGTGGTACTGGTGTCGCTCCTTCTCGTCTTTGAGCATGTGCTCGGCCTGCCGTTCGACGAGCTCCGGCGGGACCTCGAAGGTCGCCTTGCTCAAGAGAAACTCGTTGATCTTGCCTTCTTTGTGCATCCGCTTCATGTCGTCGTTGTAGCGCGACAGCTCTTCGCGGATCTTGGTCTTCAGCTCGACCAGGTCCTTCAAGCCGCCGCCGAGCTCTTTCACGAACTCGTCGTTGAGATCGGGGATCTTCTTCTCCTTGATCTCCTTGACCGTGACCTTGATCATGGCTTTCTTGCCGCCGTATTCGCCCTTCTTGAAATGCTGCGGCAGCGTCGTCTCGATCTCTCGCGCGTCGCCGGCATTGGCGCCGACAAGCCCCTTGCCCAGGTTCGGGAAGTACCCATCTTCGCTGATGTCCCACAACAGGTCCTTGCCGCTGTCGATCGACTTCCCTTCGACGATTATATCGTGGTCGAGCATCGTAAAATCGCCCATCTTCACCGAACGGCCGCTCACCGGCTCGAACCGCGCGTTGCGCTCCTGGAGGTTCTTCAGCGCCGCGTCGACGTCGGCGTCCTTCACGTCGGCCTTCTTGATCTCTATCTCGATGCCTTTGTATTTCGGCAGCTTTATCTCGGGCCGCACGTCGACCTGGGCCTCGAACTTGAGCGGCTTCGACGGCTCGAACTCGACCTTGTCGACCGCCGGCGGCAGGACGGGGTTGAGCTTTTCCTGCTGGACCGCCTTGGCGTACGAGTCGGGCAGCAGCCGCTTCAGCGCCTCGCTGTGCGCCTCGTTCTTGAAATGGGTCTCGACGACCGCGCGCGGTATCTTTCCCTTGCGGAACCCGGGCAGGTTCGCCGACTGGCCGATCTCGCGGTAGACGTCCTCGAACGCCTTCGCCACATCTTCCACCGGCACCTCGATCGTCAGAAGCTTTCTGTATGAATTAACATCCTTAACTGTAACTTTCACAATACCATCTCCTTATGAAAATGTCCTTCGCGGCCGCCGCAAGCGTCGCGATCCGTCCGGCAACCGAGCCGGAGAATAAAAATCGCCCTCCCGCCGCACTCCTTGAGGGCGCCGAAATATGTAATCATAAACAGGCGGGAAAGTCAATCTGTTAAAGAATAAATGGGCGCTGTCCCTCTTTATTCCTCTCGCCAATATCCCGTCTGCTCAACATCCGTCGGCACGACAGGCAGCTTGAGGGAGACGCGGCGCGGGGCCGCGAGCATGGCGTGATCGTAGGGGCTGCCGGCAAGGACTCTGACGGCCCGCCGGCACGGGATACCGCCGGACGGATACTCTCCAGCGGCGCTGACCATGAAGCTGTTCGAAAAGAACGAGAACCCTGCCGTCTGCGTATCCCCGCCGGTCCAGCGTTTGGGCGACAGGTCGGCGTTCTCCATGATCGCGCGCACATCGTTCTCTGTCAGATAATCCTGCAGCTTCAGGAACGCGTAAAAACAATGGTCGCTGCAGTCTGGGTCGGTCGAATAGAGAACGCCGAACGGCTGTACCGCGCGGCGCGCGACGATCGCAGACGCGAGACGGCCGTATACGTCCGCCCCGGGGATGATCGGCCGCAGGACCGCGCGCAGGACCGCCGCGGACGCGGTGTTGATATTGACGGGGGCCTGCAGGCCGGGCGAACGTACCGCGCGGCTGTTTATCCAGGAAAAGACCGTCAGGTCGTTGCGCAGTCGCCGCATGCCGTACGACGGATCTTCGACCGAGAGGCCGAAGAGCTCGTCCGTCACCCCTTCGACGCCATGCAGGCTGTCCGCGGAGCGGAAGATGTTCGCCGTGCGGACCATGATGATCGCCGCCGCGATCGCGGCCGCCTTATCGTCCGGAACCCCGTACTCGACGAACAGCCCCTTGAGCAGCGGGAGCGACGCGGCGTTGATATTGACCTTGCCCGATTCATCCTCGATCGAGATGTCCGTTATGCGGGAGCCGGCGAAGCTCAGCGGCAGCGCGACGTACTGGCGGGTGCGCCACGGCTCGGCGAGCGTATCGACGCCCGCCGTAGTTTTCAGGCAGATATAGTCGATCATCACGCCGCCCTGTTCGCCGCAAACCCTGGCGCGCAGCCTGATGCCGTCGCCGTCCCTGCCGACGATCTCCTTCCACCCGACCGTCCCCGGCAACGGGTGATACGACATCGCGAATCCGGCGTGCGAGACGGTGTACTCCGCGAGCGGGACCCAGTCTCTCGACTCCCCGGCCGCGTATTCGATCATGAGGTGCGGCGCCGGCCCCGTTTCGCTCAGCCGCCGGCAGTTGATCCCGACGGCGGCCCCCGCGATCCGCGAGCCGATCATGTTATAGGCCTGGTGGAAGCCCGAAACCTCGACCATCTCGCCCGCCATCCGCAGCGGATAGGCGCCGTCGTCGGTATTCTCATATTGGCGGACCCGGTCGGGGCTCCCCTGTCCGCCGACGGCGGCCACCGGCCCGTCCGGATCGAGCGAGGCGCTCAGTGAATAGCCGGGAGCGGCGGGGCTCTCCGATTGCGCCGCGACGATATCGTCGCACACCGCGCGCACACCGATCTCCGCGCCGCTTTCCGCCGCGGAGAACGCGGCTGCCGCCGAACGCCTGGATCCCATCATGCCGTCACGCGCAAGCATCAGCGACCCGACGAAGATGATCGCGAAGCCGAAGGAAAAGAGGAAGAACATGAGCGTGAAGGCGGTAATGCCGGTTTGGTTGTAATGATGTGTCTTCATGCAGGATTCTTGAGTTTATTATTGTTCGAGCGAGCGCAGCGAGTCGAGAACTATCTGATAGCCCATTGCCCTAATACTTCTCGACTTCGCTCCGCTCGAAGAATACATATCTTGCTCTCGATCCCCGCTTAAAACCTGCGGGGATGACATGAATCTTGAATGTGTCTCACTCCCTCAGCATCCTCGGGCAGACCGTCAGCTCAGCCGTTTCGGGACGGTCGCCGGAGACCGCCGTCAGCCGAACGGTCACGAGCCGTATGTCGCTCCTGTCCGGCGACACGCGGGGTGTGTCGATCGCTGTGCCCTTCGCGTCGCGATAGACGAAACGGAAGCCGGCGAGGTCTTGCAGCAGCGTTTGTTCATTATGGCGCAGCGTCCCGCCGGCGAAGCGGTATGACACCGGGACGCCGCCGCCCGCGATAAAAGAGAAGGCCTGCGGCGACGCGCACTCTATCGAGGCGTCAGACCGTATCGAGCGAATATCCCTCTCCATGATCGACGCCGCGATCCTGACCGGCTGGAACGCATGGCCGGCGTTGCGCGACGCGGTGAACGTCGTGATCCCCAACGCGAGCGCATAGATCACAACGCTCCCGACCGCCGTGATCGCCACCGACGTCACGAGAGCGTCAAAGATCGATGAGCCTTCTTTTCTTTTTTTCGGCGGAGCCGCCGCGTCTTTCTTTTCCGACTTCTTCATATCCCGTCTCTATTCAATTCAATGAGCCCTATTGCCGCCTCGTCCTGATGCAGGATAGTTCGGCGAGAGGCCGGCCGGCGAGGGAGACCGATACGGTCACCTTCTTATAGGGAGTGGGGACGCCGCTCGCCGCATCCGGCGCCGACGGGCCGTTCACGTAGGATACCCGCGTCTCGCACGCATACCCCTTCATCTCTCCGTCGGCATTCGCGAACGGCGCCGCAACGACGTCATCGAACGCCATGCCGCGAACCTCCTCGATCCTTCCCTTCGCCAGCTCGACAGCCCGGAACTCCGCGATCCGGGCGCGGCCCGAACGGGAGATATCGCGTATCATCGCCGTGAGCACCGTCACCGCGCCCGCGACCAGGACGATGAAGAGGAGAAGTCCGACGACGGAGAAACCGCGATTATCATTCCTGGTCAACATACGGCTGCTCATAGTAATGACCCTTCGGCGCTCCGGAAAAAGCGCCCTACGACCGCCACGCATACCCCGTCTGAGGATCGACGTTAACGGTGATCGTCCCCGCCGAGGAGGTTACCGACACCGACGCGCGCTTTTTCAGCGGCGCGCCGCCGGCGCCGCACGGCACCCCGGCCCCTGCCGCGAAAACGAGCTCGCTACCGCCGCCGTCTTCCGCGAAGGCTATCTTGAACCCCTTATACACCCCCGCGGTAAAATCGATACGCCAGGGAAACGCTTTCGTGGCGGGATCGCGCACACCCGCGCGCTTTCCGCCCTCGTACCGGCATATCGTATAGCGGGACCTCGCCGGCTCGAAGGCGATACCGTACGGCACGTCCGCGTAGATCGCCATCTCCTGGCAGTACCGGACGTCCGAGAGCACCCTGTCGACCGCGCTGGCAAGCTGGAGATGCCTGAAAGGCGAAAAGACAAGCGCGGCCGCGACCGCGAGCACCGCGAGGACGACGAGGACAGAGAGGAACGTGATGATCGAAAAACGCGTTTTCTGCGTCGAGGATGTCACTTGAACGACCCGTCGCTGCTTTTATATGTGTATATGCCTTTATTCGGCCCTGTATAGGAGTTCCCGGCCTTGGTCCAACCCGAGGCGACGGAGCCCTCTACCATGACGCCGCCGAAAAACCGGTTCGCGATCGTCGCCTTGCCGTCCCGGGCGTCGTCAAGGGCGGTCGGAAAAGGAGGCACGCCGGCCTTGCCTTCACGGTCCCGACGGTATGTTTCGATCCCTTCGCGGACGCTGACGACCGTTGAACGTTCCGCACGGATATTTTCCTGGACCGACAGGTTATAGTAGATCGGGACGGCGACGACAGCGAGGATACAGAGAACGACGATAAGGACGACCAGCTCGGTAAGCGAGAAACCGCGTTCGGTAGACAGCCGCATGATATCCTCCTGTGGACGGCTATTGTACACCTGAAACTCCGAAATACCACGCAAAATATCCTTCCTCTGTCTCAATTATTGCACTACAATAAATCCAACAATAGTCCGCATATCGCAGCGGCAGGAAAGGTGTCTATGGACAGGCGTGAATTCATGAAAAAGATGGCCTTTGCGGGGGCGGGCGTGTCGCTGATGGGCGCCGGAGTACTGCGCGCCTTCAAACCGGGAGACCTCTTCGCCGAAGAAGGGTGCCGGATCGCGCTCGCAAAGGGCGCGGATACCGCGTCGATCGTGAAGAAATCCGTCGAGGCGCTCGGCGGCATGGGGAAGTTCGTCTCCCGCGGCGACGTCGTCATGCTCAAGCCGAACCTCGGCTGGGCGCGCTCCCCCTCGCAGGCGGCGAACACCGACCCGACAGTCCTCAAGACCATCGTCGAGCTCTGCTTCAACGCCGGCGCGAAAAAGGTCAGGATCACCGATAACGCCTGTAACGACCCCCGCAAAACATTCAACCTCTCGGGAGCCGCCGCCGTCGCGAAAGAAACGGGGGCGGACCTTTTCTTCACGGAAGAGCGCATGTACCGCGACATGAAGATCGGCGGCGAACAGCTCACGATGTGGCCCGTCAACAAAGAGATCGTCGAAGCGGACAAGCTGATCAATATCCCGGTCGCAAAACATCACTCGCTGTCGAAGCTGACGATCGGCATGAAGAACTGGTTCGGCGCAGTCGGCGGAGCGCGCAACCAGCTCCACCAGAACATAGACCAGTCGATCGCCGACCTCGCCCGCTTTTTCAAGCCGGCGCTGACGGTCGTCGACGGCGTGCGGATACTGCTCAGGAACGGCCCGACCGGCGGCAACGTCAACGACGTCAAGGCGACCGACACCGTCATCGCCTCGCTCGACCCGGTCGCCGCAGACAGCTGGTCGGCGACGCTCTTCGGCATGACCGCCGCCGACCTCGGCTACGTCGCCATAGGCGAACGGATGGGCCTTGGCACGGCCGATTATACGAAGCTGAACCATCGGATCATAGCATGATGACCTGGCTGCGCCGCATATCGCAGATCGTTTTTTTCGTGCTGTTTTTCAAGTGCCTCTTCATGACGCACGAAAAGCTCGGGACAGACCTGATCAACCCGTCGGTGAAGATGTTCTTCGACATCGACCCGCTGATCGCGCTGTCGACGGTCATCTCCTCGCACAAGCTCCTCGCGACGTCGGCCTGCGCCGCCGTGATCCTCGTCGTCACCGCGCTTTTCGGGCGCATCTTCTGCGGTTTCGTCTGCCCGTTCGGCACGATCAACCATTTCTTCGGCTGGCTGAAGCGGCGGACGGCCGCGAAACCGGTCCTCGACGCCTATGAGCCGTCTCAGCGGGTCAAATACCTGCTCCTGGCCGCGTTCCTCGTCTGCGCCGCCTTCGGCGTCACGCAGATCGGCCTGCTCGACCCCTTCTCGTTCCTGGTCCGCTCGCTGACGGTCGGGATCCTCCCGCTCGTGCAGTTCGCCCTGACCGGCGCGTTGTGGCTGATCGACCGCGCCGGCAACGACAGGGCGTCGGACATCGCCGGCGCCGCGTACGACTACGTCAAGAACAACTACCTCTATTTCAGGACGCCGCACTTCGCTCAGCAGCCGGCGCTGGCGGCCCTCTTCGTCGCCGTCATCGCGATGAACTTCTACCGCCCGCGCTGGTGGTGCCGCACCGTCTGCCCGCTCGGCGCCCTGCTCGGGACCGTCGCCCGCTTTTCGCCGGTACGGTTGAAGGTCAACGACAAGTGCACGCATTGCATGGACTGCGCGCGCCGGTGCGAAGGGGCGTGCAACCCGCATAAGAAGGACGGCTGGATATCGAACGAATGCCTGATGTGCTATAACTGCGTCGACACCTGCCCCGAGAAGGCGGTCTCGTTCGGCATGACGCTCCCCTCGCGCAAGGTCCAGCCGCCGATGGACGTGGGCCGCCGCAGGGTCCTCGCAGCAGGCGTCACCGGCCTATTGGCCGCGCCGATACTCCGGCAGGAGTTCTTCGGCAAGCGCGTCGATCCCCGCCTGGTCCGCCCGCCGGGATCGCTCCCCGAGCAGATGTTCCTCGAGAAATGCGTCAAGTGCGGCAACTGCATGCGCGTCTGCCCGACCGGGTTCCTCCAGCCGGCCCTGCTCGAGGGTGGATTCGAGGGGTTCTGGACGCCGATCGGCGTCGGGAAGAAAGGCTACTGCGACTACGAATGCACGCTCTGCGGCCAGGCCTGCCCTACCGGGGCGATCGAGCATCTGCCGCTGCCGCGCAAGCAGAAGGTCAAGATCGGCACCGCCTGCGTCGACCGGTCGCGCTGCCTGACCTACGCGTACGGGACGCCCTGCGCGGTATGCGAAGAGCACTGCCCCACGCCGCAGAAGGCGATCTGGCTGGAGACGGTGGAAACGACGGTGCGCGGAGGCCAGAAGATCAGGATCGAGCGCCCGGTCGTCGACCCGACGCTCTGCATCGGCTGCAGCAACTGCGAGAACGTCTGCCCAGTCCTCGACAAGCCCGCGATCAACGTCACCGCGATCGGCGAGAGCCGGTCGAGGGAGAACCGGCTGATCCTCGGGTATTAATGCGGAATGACTTTCCTGAGAAGCTCCCTTTCTGCCTCGCCAACCTTTTCGCCGGCCGCGCCGCAGATGTAGTCCTTTCGCACGACGATGACGAACTCCCCGCCGAAGCGGTCGACGTAATGGAAGGCCTTGTCGCCGAGGCCGGGCAGGTCCTCGAAGAGCCGCTGTTTGTCCTTGCCGACAAACCCGCGATATTTCCGGTAAGCGGCCATCGCCTCGGCAGGGCTCTTTGACTCCGAGATAAAGATGCGGAACGGCGCGCCGTCCCCGATCCTGAATTCGGCGCTGTAGGTATTGGTGAGAAAGGAGTGCCCGAGAAAGCTCTTCGGCGAATACTTGATCGTGCCGGCGACAAGCCCCGCCTGCTGCAGCCGCTGGGCGCGGACAGGGTAATCGCTGTCACCCGGGACCCTCCGTGCGACAGCCTGGGCAAATACCGTCAATACATCGCCGATCCCATCCGAAGGCGGCGCCGCCGACAGCTTCACGTAATAGCGCCCCTTCCAGAAGTTCAAAATAGAGCCGCTCAGGTATCCCTCGACCCCCGCCTTGACCGGCCTCGCCGACTCGTCCCGTTCCGCGGTATAGATGCCAAGGGCGCAGTCCTTATCGCCCAGATCGTAGATGTCGGCGACGATAACCGTTTCCTCCCCCGCCTTCTTATACTCTCCCGACACGAGGAGCTTGAAACCGAAATCGATATAGAACTCCGCCTGGCCGTCGATGTAAAGGTAGAGGTTGGATGCGTCGTAGTACGACGGCTCGCCTACGGGAGCCCACCCCGGAGCGCCCTGCGGCGGCAGCAGCGCCCCGATGTGGATATCATCGTTGGGGGGCTGTGCGGTAGCGGCAGCAGCAAGCGGGGATGAGATCGCGCATAACGCGACAAGGACCGTCAGCAGGAGGGCAACAGATCGATGCATCTCAGGAAATCTTCTTTTTGAGTTTCTTTGAGGTGGCCGCCTTTACCGGCGTCGAGCACTTCGCCATAAACTCCTTCATATCCTGAAGCCACTCGAGCTTTTTCTTCGGAGATATGTTCATGTGGCGCCGGATGCGTTCTTCTTCCGTTTCCCAGGAAAATATCATGCTTTTCCTCCGGCCTTCTTGAGCCCCTTTAACAATTCGATATCAAGCTTATCGATCGCCCGCGCGGCTTTATTCTTCATCCTGATCAGGGCATCGACGGAGATCACCGGCAACTGCAGCCTGCCGCATGCGATCAATTGGAGATCTTTGAGCGCATCCTCGTAGCTGACGGGGGTATCGATGATGATATCAACCTCATCCATTTCGACGCCCCGGTAGAAATTCAACGCCTTCAGATGCTTTCCTCGTATCCACTCATCCCGTATGCGCCTATCGGCGATACCGATCGGGTCGACGGGTTGCTTGACGGAAAACCCCTTGCTTTTCAGGATCCTGACAACCTTCGCCAGATTCTCGTCGCTCATCTCGACAAGTATATCGAGATCGTTCGTGCTCCGCATCGACCCGAGGAGGTTGACCGCAAGGCCTCCGACGATCACATACTTGACATCCGCCTTTTCGAACGCCCTAAAAACATCTTCGTAGAACATAACGTTCCCTCTCTAATGATACTAGCAGAACATAGGAGATTCTCAAACGGAAATAGCTACGCGCTCGACTCCACTGTCTGCTGGGGGCGGGAGAATCGGTCGGTGATGGGGATCGGCTGGAAGACCGGGACCGGCGGCGGGGCGAACCCCTCGGAGAGGGACTCGTACATCCCCTGCACGATTTCCGCCGTCCTCCGCACCAGCGTCCCTTCATAGAAGATATAGATGATGCACCCGATCTTGACGGCGAGAAGGATGACCGTCATCGGCGCCGCGAAACAGGCAAAATCGAGCAGACCAATCGGCAGGAGGATGCTGTAGAGCGGGCGGCCGCGGAGGAGCCGCTGTTTGTTTTTCTCGTACATTTTGAGGACCTCTTTTCGGATGTCGGCATTAGTCTTCTTTGAAAGCTCCGCAAGCTCCCGCAGCTGCTCATCGTGATCCCTGTCAGGATCCAGAACAATGTACCGGGGCAGATCTTTCTTCATCACTTCCCATACGATGGGTATAGCAATATATAAAATATCCTCACTGGTAAGCTTCATGCTACCTTCCCCATCATTTTCTACTAACGAATCTTTCATCCGTTCCAATATAATCTCATCGAAATAGCGACCCTCGACAACGCCACCATAGTTTGGGATCTCAGAAATTGACCTTTCATACAAGGCGCGTGCTACCGGATCCTTCTTCCCATCCCGCCATAGATTCATCATCCTGACAAATTCGAGCGAATATACCAACACCTCTTCGATAGGAGAATAACCCGGTATGGCGACGTGGTAGATCTCATGTGCCAGCCCCGAGCTCTCGAGTTTCCCCTCGTTATTCAGCCACTTCCAGGAAAAGACGGCTACGTCGGGGCCTTTAACGACTTGGATCTCGAATTGGTCGTCATCGTCGACGATAACGATCTGCTTGACGAGATTGCCGGCCGGCTCTTTGGCAATCCACTTCTCGATCTTCCGCACCTTTTCAATAACAGCGTTCAGTGTCACCTTTCGCCGGGCAAGTGCCTGCCGCGAAACGGGGTCCTTGCCGTCGCGGTACATCTCGGCAAGCTCGAACGTGATCTTCTTGTCCAACCCGATACGCTGGTCAAAGACGGCTATCGGCCTTGCCTGCTTCAGCCTTTCCCAAAGTTTCTGAGACCGAACAGGAACAGGCCCCGAGAGCTGGGGTTTCAACGACGGAAGCATCTTCGCCGCTGGAGGACGCGGCTGTTTCAGAGGTTGCTCCTCAGCTTCCGCTATCGACCGATAATACCGCCACCCCGCATAAACAATGGCCGCGACCAGCAATGACAGGGGCAGGACCACCCCCGCAACGCCCAAAGCACTCCACCCCTTTGCAGCTACGGCCGCCGTCGCCGACGCCGGCTGCGCCGCGTTCAGCGGCGAGACCGCCACTAAGATACCGCCCGCAACAACCGGCCAGAGAAGCCCGAAGGCGCCGGCAAGCGACGCAATTAACCCATTTCCGCCATTACTCCGCCCCTTTTCGGCAAGAGCGGTATCCATTACTTCGCGCACCGTCCTGAACGAATCCTTCTTAGCCTCCGACTCAGGCGCAAGACAGTCCTGCCCGCGGGAAGAAGCCAGCGCAAGACCTTCCGCAGACGCGAGGTAACATATCAGGATGGCATAGACGATGACCGAGTGGAACCGCCGTCTCATTCTTCGCATAGGAAAACTCATGAATGATCGCTCTTACGCGTGCGTCAGCGTCGCCGCGGACACTCGCATATCGTTGAAGGTCGCTTCGCCGATATTGTTCATCTTGAACAGCGGCTGGCCCGCATAGATCTCGGACGCGAGCCCCTTCAGCCCGTGCGCCTTGAGGAACTCGATGTCCTGCCGCGTGACCATCCCCTTTTCGTCCGATATCATGACGCACACAAAGCGTGACACCGACTGATCGTCAAAAAGTGCAACAATCTGCTCGTAGCTCGCCTGCCCTGTCATCAGCCCCACATCACGTTCAAGCGTCAATTTGCCCTGCTCGTTCTGTTTGGCCCACGCAAGGCCCAGCAGTTTAGTTTCAAGTTTCCGTGCGATCATTTCCGGGATCTTCGCTGTCGCTTCCTCAGGAGTCATCCCTTTCATCTCGTCTTTCGTCACCAGCACTTTACGTTCCGGCGACACGGACCCGACGAACGCCTCTACCGCCGCCTTGAGCCCGGTATTTACGAACGGCTGCCCCTCAGCCAAAACGGCCAGAAAGTTCTCCGGCGACAGCCTGTACTGCTGCTTGATCAGCGCAAGCGCGACCTTACCAACAAGCGTGTCCTCTTCGTTGCTGAGGCAGTCGAAATTCACTATCTGAGGTACATTTTTCCTGGTTATCATGCCGAGGCCGCCCAGGAGATCCGACAGCGACCTGCTCGCCATGATCTTCTCAACGATCGTATCGATCTTGTCGCTGTCGCCCTCTTTCACTCCCTCGATCTGGTTGTCCCTGCACATCTGGGTGATCAGCGTCACCAGCTCTTTTTTGGTCTCATTCTTCGCCTCGGTCATCTTTGCCGGCTCCGCCACACCGTCGTTGAGCACCAGCAGGACCCCGGGTTCGTTCGCGAGCACGGCGTCCATAATAGCGACACCCGTCTTGCGAAACGCGTCGGTCGGCAGGTTGAAACCGATCCGCACGAGCCAGGCCATGAACGCCTGAGTCTCCGCTCCCCGGCTTATTTTATCCTTGATCGCTCTCAGCGCTGCAGCTGCATTCTCCTTCTGCGCCTCTGTCGCATTACCGCTCTGCAGCGCACTCATGTTCTCCGCATACAGCCATTTGTCGAACAACAGCATCCGCGCGTACATGCTCACCGCGGACTGCGGGTCATTCGCATGTGCCCCAAGGAGTTGTTCCAGCTCTTCCCTGCTGAGATTCTTCAAAGCAGCCTTTATGGCAGGATTCAATGCGCCGGGCGCTTCGCCGGCAAACGACTGAATGGTGCGAAGGTTCGCGGCGTTATCGACCCCTCTGCCCGCCTCGACGAGAGAGAAATTGCCGTCGAGATTAGCGTCAAGAACAGATACCAGCCAGTGGATCTCTTTTCCCTCAAGCAGTTTTTCTTTCTGCCCCGGCGGCAATCCCTCCACCAGCGACCTGAAGGCCTCCAATGTCGTATTGCCTTTTACTTTTTCCGGTATTTGTACGTCCTGCAGCATCTGCGGCAGGATAATACCCTCGACGATCTCATGGCGGGCAAAATAGAAAAGCTCCGCCAGCGCTTTTTTTGCTTCAGCTCCGTTATCCACGCTGGTTTTGTACGCGCCTTGAATGGCCGCGAGCGTATTCTTGTCGAGAATGATCCCTTCGGCAACACCGTCGGCCGCCGGCTGATACCTGGCGAAATCGTTCCGGTCGTTCACATTGTCTTCCCCGCGCACCGCGATCCAACGATTATCGAAGAAGACCCGGAAATCCTGCCCGTCAAAGGCGATCCCGCCGATCCTGCCTTCCAAATTCTTCTTGAGAATATCAGCTACGCTATTGTAATCATTACCGTTAAAGACCCGTTTCTCTCTTTGCGCAGCGGATCTCTCTTCCAGGCTCAGCTCGGCGCCCTGCTGATTGGGCCGCCCGAACGCGGCTTTTGCCAATTGGACCTCAGGCTCTGCAATTTCAACAGGTCGTATCCCCCAACCGGCCAGCTGTGTTTCGATCCCCTTGAAATAAGCCTTGTATGCCCTATAGTGGATCGTATGCTCTTTCGGCACGGCATCCAGCATCGCAATGACCTCTCCCAGCTGCCCCCGTATCATACCGAGCGCAACTATCGCCCTTGCGCTATTCTGCTTCCTTAATTCATACAACGCCTGGATGAGATCCTCAGTGATAAAGTGCATATAATACTCGATCCTGCTTTCATTGTCCCTCTGGGCAGCGACTATCTGGAATATCTCTTTTATCGCCTCGATATCCGCCCGGTTGGCGGCTTCTTTTAATTTTCTTATCCGCGTGGTCCCCGTCGCCCCGGCAAGATCGCCTGAAGCGGAAGCCTCGTCGATCGATCCCCTGTTCTTCGAAATAAGAACCTCTGCGGGAACATACGTGCGCTTCAGGAAGTTATCCGCGATACTCTGCCCCGCCGGCACCGCTCCCCGCACATTGTCCGTATTCGGAGCGGCCAGGATATTTTTCATTGCCGCATCGATTCTCTGAACCTCCGCCCCTTTTTCTATCCTGCGATATCCTGCCCGCGCCATCAGTTCGATAGCGGCATCGCTGGCCAGCACTTTTTCGATCTGCGCTCTCCGCTCCGATTGCTGTTCCAGCTCGGTTGCGCCCGGCGTCACGTATTCGCCCGTCGCCATACCGGCCAGCCGGTCCGCCACCTCGGCCTCGAGCTCCTCGAACGTCAAGCCGGTGGACGCGTAAAACTTATCGAGAAATCTCTTATTCGCTTGTTCAGACGGGTCGACGAGGTTCGCTATATCCGTCAGGTCGGTCAGGTTCGCCGGGTTTGTCAGATAGACGAGATCCGCGTTCGCCAGGGCTTTAAAGAAAGCGTCTTCGACGAGCTTTGCCGCGGCCGGAGAGTTCCGCCGGAGCTGTTCTCTCGCATACCTGAACTTCTCCGCCCCCACATTGCTCAGCACGCTAAAGACCGCTTCCCTCCCCTCTTTCGTCTGCATGCGGCCAGCGGCCTCCCCCAATCCGTTGAGAGCGGCGTCGATGATCAGTGGGTCAGCGGCCGCTTTCAGTATGTCGTGAAGGTTCTTTACGATGGCTTTTTCGACGTCAGCGCGGTCCCAGCCCGCCGCATCCCCTTCCTTTTTCATTTCCCCGCTCCGCGCTCTAATCCTATCCTTGATCTCACGGGCGATGTCGATCTCATCTGATGCCGCGGACAAGAGTTCGGCAAGGGCCTTCATGTCCATGGCGGGCCTGTTCCCCGCCCTGACCTTGAGCATATCCAGAACGGCATCGAATAGCCGCGCCCGCACCCCTTCCCAACCGGCGCCGGATCGTTCCTTGACTCGACTCCAGGCCTTGCCGAAGGCGTCCCGGGCTGCTTTTGACCGCAGATTTGACCCTAGCGTAGTTACCGCGAGATCCGCGACCGTTTTTTCGGCCCCGGTTCCCGCTTCCGTGAAGGTAATCTCCTTGCTTTGAGGATTCCCGGCCAGACTCGCAAGGGCCGCAGCTATTGCCGACGAGACTTCGGGATCCTGCTCGCTTCGCAGCGCCTCGCCTAAAAGATCGGTTGCTTCGGCGTTCGGCCACATCTCCAGCGCTTCGGCAACACCTATCTTGGATTCTTTGCTGGACGTCTCTGACAGGATCACAGACCGCATGTCATTCAATGTCTTGACAGCCTTGTCATGTATGACCAGATCATCTCCTCCGCCGCCTTTGTCCAGCCCTATCTCCAGGAATATCTCTCCGCACCAGGTCACGCTCAGGTTGATCATGTTATTCGCCGAAAGCAACGACCTCAGCCGCACGCTCAGCATCACGATGTTCGCCATAATGTTGGAAATAAAGCTGGGAACGCCAAACCCGTTGAAATAATTCAACGCCGCGGCTCTGACGCTTTTCAGTATCAATTGCCTGAGCAACGCGCCTTTCTGCGCCGGCACGCGCAAGTTGTTACTGAGGAAGTTCCTTGCCGTAATGAATATTTTATTCGCGGTTTGCGCTGACACATTGATCTTCACCGGTTTACTAGCCGGCACTCTATTGGCGCTTCCTTGACTTCTTGCGGCAGCTAATTCCTTACGATCTTTATCCTCCATTTTAGCCGCAATCCTATTCAGCGACTCTTTGACTGACGTATTCCCCAGCATTTCCAGGGCTTCGAGCGCCCTCACTGCGGGGCTTTCGGGGGTCAGGTCCTCCTTTGCGATCCTCTCAATTTCTTCCAAAATAGGGGTATCTTCCGGCCCCAGCACGTTGCGAAACAAGGCCTCAGATTCACGCATTGCGTCATTATTCTCCTGATTCGCGCTCGCTTCTTTATAGGTGGCGCTCATCACAAGCACGTACGTTATATACGCCCTTGCCAGGCCGGACATCAATGCGCTGTCCTCTTGAAGGGACGAATCCCCACGGATCACATCGGCCTTCTGCAGTTTTGCGCTGCTCTTGCGGATGGCGCCGGGGTACGTTGCCTCCAGCAACGCCCTGTTCAGATTCTGAAGCTCTTCCGGCTTCAGCGAATACTTACTGTCCTGGACCCGATCCAGCAGTTGCCGTATCTGCAAAGGCAATGCGGCCTTGTCCACCTTTACTTTCGTGTAAAGATCACGCATCCCCAGAAGCATGTTAAACGCGTCGACAAGGCTGCTCTTATCGGCATTATTCAGCTCTTCGCGGCTCAAATACAGCAGGCCGAGTATGTCGTTATTGACTTTTGTATTCTCTCTAAGCGCGCCGCGCAGCTTTGCAATGTCTGCAATGTCGCCGTCCGAGAACACGGGAGAACCCGCCAAGAGATCCCTCCCTGCTTTGCGACGATAACTGTCGTACACCCCCTTGAGCACGCTTCGCGCGTTCATGGCAAACATAACATCTTCCGTGGAAACCTCTCCCGCGGCATACGTTTCGTTGATCGCATTCATCAATCGCTCCAGCTTTTCGACCGCCCCCTGCTTCACGATCGGCGACTTGCTTGCGCTGAACACTCGCTCTAACAACGAATTTTCTTTGCCCTGTTTCTCGCTCAGGAGGTCCGCCGGCGATTCGACCTTGCTGATCTCCAGCAACATCCCGTAGTCCCGGGACGCGATCTTGATCATATTGATCGTGCCCTCCAGGATATTTAGTTCCGTTTGAATTCGACCAATATCCTTATTCTGAAGCTCCAGCTCCTGACGTTCCCTCTCTTTTTCTCTGAATTTGTTTTCCAGCAGATCTTGCTTGCCGCTTAGAGCGGTCACAGCAGCTTCAAGAAATTGTTGATCAGCAAACAGCTGTTTACCTTGCAACTCTGGCATTTTTTCATGAAGGATCATCAATCTGACGATCGCATAAGGATTCCCCGCCAATGCAAGTTTATTTAACACCTTTAAGCTTTTAATATCTGATGTTTGCCCGTTAAGAACCATATTGGAAACCAGCCCAATCTTGTCATCATCCAATCCCGCAATAGCATTTTTTTGCTCTTCGGTAAGCCGCTCCAGGTCCAACCCTTGAACAAGCTTGAATATATCTTCCGCACTCTCAACTTCAGCTGAAGGATTCTGTTGAGCAGCCTGCGCGACCGGCTTTGCAGCAGCGGCTTCTGGGGTCTCGGCTGTTTTCGCCGCTATCTCAACCGCCTTCTCTCCCGCCGCCGCAGCCTCTACCGTTTTCGCTCCAGCCAGATTGATCGTCCCCTCGAAATCCTTGAACGCCTTGAACGCAGCATTCATCGCATCAAACGCCAGCTTCGTATCTGCACCCGCCTTCTTATTTTTTTCCGCCAGGAAATAAGCTGATCTCGCCGCGTCCGCCTTCGCGCGCAGCTCTTCCAGCTTCGTTTCATCAGCGCCGGTGACCGGCGCGGCTGATGCAACGACATATAATCCCTGCTCATCCGCGTTCACCTTGATCCGCCCCACCCGTCTTTCGTCACCGGCCGCCGTCGTGAGGAGGTACTCGTCCGCCGATATCTTCATCAGCTCGATAGCGGTGCCGGCGACGCTGGTGATACTGCGCACTTCTCCGATCCCCCAGGCATCCTTGCCCGCCACTTTCGCCATAACCAGGAACTCCTGCTCGACCTGCTGCATCAGGGCAGGATCGGACCCCGCCAGCCACGGCGCCAGGCGCCTCCCTGAGCTGGTGAATATCTGGTCGAAATCGGTCTGCTTGTTGAGCATGCGCGAGAGGTAGATGTCGTCCTCGTATTTCTTGGTCATCCGGGGGGTCACGACGACGTAAGAATAGCCCTTCGCCTTGAACAGCTTCTTCATACCCTGCGTGTGGAACCCGCCCGCCACCATGGCGACGGTGGTGGTCTTGCGCCGCTCCATCTCCTGGATCGTTTTCGTCACCAGGGCGTCGTCGCGCTTGACGGCGGCGTCGTAAAACGCCACTGCCGGGCCGAGGTCGACCCGCGTATTGCCTTCGAGCCACGCGAGCGAGCCCGCGAGGGCGTCGGCGATCCCGTTCTTGCGCGCCATCTTCGCGACGGCGGGAACCAGCTTCGCGGGGGTTATGAGGTCCTTGTGCTCCTGATAGTACGCAAGGTCTTTGCGCGTCATCCGAAGATCGAGGAGCGTGCCGAGGGCCCGCACCTGGTCGATGAGCCCGTCCAGCTCGCGCTCTCCGGCGGTCGTGAACAGGCGCTCCTTCACGCTTTTTTCGAGGCGGTCGACCTCGTCGAACAGCGCCGCCGACGAAACCTTGTCATGCAGAACGACGATCTCTATGTACCGCGCCAGGTTCGGATACTTCGCCATGTCTATCTTCTTGGCGGCCGCCGCGTCGCGCAGGTAGGCGTAGAACATCCCCGAGGTCGTCTTGCCGATGCGCAGGAACAGCGACTGCTTGACGAGCTCCGAGACCTCTTCCTTGACCATCGTCTTCTGGAGGGCGTTGATCATCTCCTTGCGTTCGTTCTCGACCTTGCCCTGCTCGATCTTCTGCTCGAGCACCAGCGACTCCATGACCGCCGTGAGGCTCGGATAGCCGGCCGGATCGCTGAACACCCCGCCCGGCTTCCCGCCGATCCCCTGCTTCAGCGCGACGCCGGTGATGAACTGGCAATAGTCGGTGAACGAAATACGGGCGGCGTTCCAGTCGTCACGCTTCTTCACGACGGCGGCGGCGTCGCCCGCGAAGACCTTCTGCTTGAGGAGGTCGACGGCCGACGCAATCCGCTCATTGAACTCTTTGGCCTTTTGCGCCCCGGCCTTGACATCCCGGAAGGCGCGCAGGTTCTCGTCGTA
>JAKLEM010000056.1 GCA_022711655.1 Candidatus Auribacterota bacterium | reverse complement strand
GTATTCACGTATTTCGGCAGCGACGCGTCGAGTACCCGCGCGCTGAACCCGACGGCCTTCCCCTGCGCGTTCCACACAGGAAAAATGACCCGGTCGCGGAACCTGTCGTAGCAGGCGTCGGCGGCCCCGTCCTTGACTGACGCCAGCCCGCTGTCGCACAGCTCTTTTTTCGTGAACCCCGCCTTCAGCGCGCGCTGCATGATAAAATCCCAGCGCGGCGGCGCGTAGCCGACGGAGAACATCTCGATCGTCTTCCGCTGCAGTCCCCGCTTCGCGAGATACTGGCGCGCCTTTTCGGCCAGCGGATCGCGCAGCAGGAAGTCGTGATAGCAGGCGGCGGCGAACTCGTTGGCCTTGTAGAGCCGGTCTTTACCCTGCCCCTCCGCGCGGCCCTTTTCATACGCGGGGATCTGCACCCCGCCTCGTTCGGCAAGCAGCTTGACCGCCTCGATGAAATCAAGGCGCTCGTACTGCATCACGAACCCGATGACATCGCCCCCGGCCCCGCATCCGAAACAATGGTAAATCTGCTTGTGCGGGCTGACCATGAACGAGGGCGTCTTCTCGTTATGGAACGGGCACAGCGCCTTATAATCTTTTCCCGCCTTCTTCAGGGGTATGTACCCCGAGACGATCTCAACGATATCGTTCGCCGACTGGATCTCCTCCAGTATCTGCTCCGGTATCAGCCCCATAATAAAAACCCGTCCGCCGCCGCACCGGCGTATAGCAACATCAGTTCCTGCTGTGCCGTACGAACCCCGAACAGGCGACGATCTCGATCTTCGGGTCCTTCCGGCAGATCTTGTCGAGGACAAGGTTCACGCCGAGGTTGTCGCTGGCGATGTGCCCGGCGACGACCAGGTTGATATGGCTCTTCGCGGCCTCTTTCACGTGGTCCTCGCTGAAATGCATCCCGACGACCGTCCCGACTTCCGTCGTGGCCAGCTTCTCGAACACCATCTTTGAGCCTTCGGTGCCTCCCGTCATGTCGACGAGCACCCTGCCGCAGCGCCTTTTGTCGTGGCCGCTGACGATCTTCGGCGGCACGTCGTTCTTGACGCTGTCGCGGTACTCGGGGATCTCCTCGAGCATCCGCACGACGTCCTTGACCAGCTGCGGCTTGCCCTTGTCGAACATGCGCTGGAGATAATCGGCGACGTGGTTGTCGCACGGCGTATGCGCGCACATGAACGTGATGCCGAGCAGCTTCGCCGCATCGACCGCGCGCATATGGTTCGCCGGCAGGACGCGCCGCTCGACCTCTTTGATCCGCTCCGCGAGTATCCCTTCGGCGACATTGATCGGCACGCCGCACCGGTTGAGGACGTCCGCCTGCATGTACATCACCTGGTGGAGCCCGGCAAGCCCCGTCCCTTCCGGGTGGTGCGACAGCGCCATGTCGATCTTTTTCCCCTTTTCGGACAGCCTGTCCGCAAGGAGCAGCTCGGCTACCTCGATATCGATGCCGACCATGATACGTTTTATGTCACCATCGGGCGGGCCGTTCAGGATACGCGTATCGGCGAACGGGTTGGTAAGATTCATCTCATCGAACAGCTCCTTCTTCCAGGCAGGCATGTCCGTATACACCTCCTTGATACGCTTCAACTCTGCCGCGACGCCGTCCTTCCCGCGCGGGTCGACCTTGATGCCTTCCTGGATCACCGTCTGATAGATATCTTTCAGCTTCATCAATCCCTCCTATTTCTCCGAGGACCGGTTCACGAGATCGTCATCCCGTATCTCTTCGGGCATAATAGCCTCTTCGCCGCCTTGCGCCGCCGTGTCCTGCACATCGTTGATTCCGTCTTCCGACACGGCCTCCTCCGTCACCGACTCCTCAAGCTTCCGCTCGGCCGCCGGCTCATCCATACGCTTCTTTTCGCGCTCGAAACGGCCGGACAGCCGCTTCCCCGAGGTGTCGCCGACAGAGAGGAATCGCGACATGCGGCCGTAGACTTTCGGCATCGACTCGATAGCGTAATGCCCGAGATACGAGTTATCGTATATCTGTCTTTTCACAAAGCGGTCGGGGATGAAAAAGACGGCGAACAGTATTATCGATATGACGATCAGCCCCCTGACACCGCCCGCGATCGCGCCGCCCCACACGTTCAGCCTGTTCTCAAACTCGAGCCTCACCCACTTCTGGAGAATCCTGAACCCGATTATCACCAGGACGAACACGGCGCTCGCGATAACGATGAACGACATCAAGAGCGCCCACCGCTCGGTGATAAGCGAGTGGTCGACGATAAAGCGCGCCGCGCCGGAGTGCATGACCAGCGCGGCGTAATAGGCCCCTGCCAGCGCGAGGAACCGGAAGAACTCCTGCGACAGGCCTGTTCTATAACCCACGTACACGCCACGCGCTACGGTCAGAAGGACAACGACATCCACCCAGTTGAATTTCATGGATGCACCTCGATTTTCCGCAATTGTCGAAAGGCATCATTATGTCATTACTATCCGTTTTGTCAAGCGCAAAAACAGACATCTAATACCCTGCATGACAGACATTTACGGCTCGCCCGGCCGGCCGCAGCCAGAAAGGGGCGAGAACTTTCACACACCACGAGGAACCAACCGCGTCTTTTCGCTTGCACGAACCGTCGATCGCATGATATACTTTCTTTATGTTACGTATGTTACAGCGTGTCTATAATACATGGCACAACAACGTCCTCTTGTTCATATACCATCTGCTCGAAGAGCGGCTGACCAGCGATCGTCAGCGCGAGATCGTTCTCCATTCGGTCATTATCGTTTTCCTGCTCATCTTTTCCTTCGCGGCATATCTTGTGTTCCACCGCTTCATCGACACCACGGCTAAAAGCGTGCAGCACACTGCGCAAAACGATTTTATCACCAACCAGGACATGCAGGACATGACGGTTGAAGAAGTGCCCATGCAAAGAGAAACGGAATAGGCCAAAGCGCTTAACAAAGGAGCTTCATAATGAAACGGTCGAACGGAGATGCGAGGGGCGCATCGGTCGTCTTCCTCATCTATGCGGTCATCGTCGGGATAATTATCGTTCTTTTCATCTCGACCTTCGCGTCTGAAAAATCAGGGATCTGGCAACTGATAATCAAACGCTACAAGGCGTCATTCGGCAAGGAGTATAAAGAAAAACTGCGCAGCGATACCGGCATGATGGAAGGCGAATGGGGCAAACCTATCTCCGACGGATTTACGAGATCAGAACAAGAGGCGCCGGCAGCGTTCAAGCAGACCGAAGAGAAAGAAGTGCCGATAAACCAGGAAATACCTATCAAATCGAAGATCCCGCAACAGTGACAAAACCGGCGTCCGCGTGGGAGCGGCCTCATTTCACAGCAACGTCCTGCTGAAATTTGCCGAATGCGAGCCGCCGTCGACCCCCTTACACTCCATCACCCGCGACACAACGCGCTCGATCACCTTTCCGCTATATCGCCGATAACAGAGATCTATCCTCATCCGCTCCGCGCCGGCGCGAAGCAGGTCCGGAACGAACCGGCTGACACAGAACGGCCGCCGTGCCACAATATACGAAACGCATCCCCGGCGCAGCGCGATCAACTCATCGGCCGCATCGCTGTACGCCGTCTCCGGCGAAGCATCAGTGCAGCGAACCGGCGGGCAGCCGCCGCGATCCTTCAAACCGCAGACGCGCGATACGCATAGCGGCGTATCCTGATAGACGATCGTCTCGCCGAACGGCCCCGCGGCGGCGGCTGTTCTCGTAAGATTCTGCATATCGTCTTCCGGCGAGAACGTCACACGGGCCGCTCCCATGGCAAGCAGCTGGTCGACCGCGGCACCGTTCACAACATAGAGCGGCCAATCGGCATACCACCGGACCCCC
>JAKLEM010000055.1 GCA_022711655.1 Candidatus Auribacterota bacterium | reverse complement strand
ACTCCGAGACCTTCCCCGTGATCCGGTCGTCGAACCGCGCACCGACCGCGATGATGAGATCGGACTCCATGATCGCATAGTTGGCGTAGCGTGTCCCGTGCATCCCCAGCATCTTCAGCGACAGCGGGTTGGTGTCGGGAAAGCCTCCCATCCCCATCAGCGTCGTCGTGACCGGTATGTTCGCCTTCGTCGCGAGCTCGAAGAGCTCTTTCGAGGCGCCGGACGCGATAACGCCGCCGCCGGCGTAGAGCACCGGCTTTTTCGCGTGCGCGATCGCCTCGGCGACCTTCTCGATCTGCTTGATGTGCCCTTCAACGTTCGGCTTGTAGCCGCGTATATCGACGGTCTCGGGCAGCTTCGCCGCCGTCTTCGCGCGCTGGATATCCTTCGGGATGTCGACCAGGACCGGCCCCGGCTTTCCCGTCCGCGCGATATAGAACGCCTCTTTCATGATCCGGGGCAGGTCGTTAATGTCTTTCACCAGGTAGCTGTGCTTGGTGATCGGCCGGCAGATGCCGGTGATGTCGACCTCCTGGAACGCGTCGTTGCCGATCAGGGGCGTCGCGACCTGGCCCGTGATGGCGACCATCGGGATGCCGTCCATGTTGGCCGTGGCGATCCCGGTAACCAGGTTGGTTGCCCCCGGGCCAGACGTCGCGAGACAGACGCCGACCTTGCCGGTCGCGCGCGCGTAGCCGTCGGCCGCGTGGGCCGCACCCTGCTCGTGCCTGACCAAAATGAACTTTAACGGTGACTTATTTATCTGATCGAAAATATCGAGGACCGTGCCGCCCGGATAGCCGAAGAGGACTTCGACCTTCTCGTCCAGCAGCGCCTCGATGACGATCTCTGCTCCTGTTCTCATGATTTTCCTCTTTACTCTTTATTTTAGGACGGCCCCCGTGCTCGCCGACGTGACCATCTCATGATACCGCCTGAGATATCCCGTCGTGATCTTGGGAGCCGGCTTTTTCCATTGTTTCAGTCTTGTCTTCAACTCTTTATCGCTGACCAGCAGGCTGAGCTTCCTCTGCCGGATATCTATCTCGATCCCGTCGCCGTCTTTCACCACAGCGATAGGCCCGCCTTCGCCCGCTTCGGGCGAAATGTGCCCGATGCACGGCCCCTGCGTGCCGCCGGAGAAACGGCCGTCGGTGATAAGGGCGACGCTGTCCGCCAGCCCCATCCCTACGATCGCGGCTGTCGGAGAGAGCATCTCTCTCATACCCGGACCGCCCTTCGGGCCTTCGTACCGGATAACGACAACCATACCTCCTTTGATCTTGCCCGCGAGGATGGCGGCCATCGCCTTCTCCTCGGAGTCGAACACCTTCGCGACACCTTTGAACTGCATCATCTTCTCGGAGACCGCGCTTTGCTTGATCACCGCACCGTCGGGCGCGAGATTCCCCTTCAGGACGGCGATACCCCCCTGCTCGTGATACGGGTTCTCGAGCGTCCTGATCACTTCGGGATCGGCAACCTCGCCTTTCCTCGCAAGCTCTTTGATCCCGACGCCGTTCACCGTCGGGTTGTCCTTCAACTTGCGCTGGAGAACGCTCAGGACGGCGGGGATCCCGCCCGCGTACTCGACGTCTTCCATATAGTTTTTTCCGGCCGGCAGAAGATCTGTTATATGCGGCGTATCCTTGCTGATATCGTCAAACAACGAAACCGGCAGCTTGATCCCGACCTCGTTGGCGATCGCCGGGATGTGCAGGACAGTATTCGTCGATCCACCCAACGCCATGTCGACCCTGATCGCGTTCTCGAACGCCGCCTTCGTCATGATCTTGCGCGCGTTGACCCCTTCACGGACAAGCCCGACAATACGCTTGCCGCTGGCGAAAGCGATCCGGACTTTTTTCGCACCGACCGCCAATGCCGTGGCGCAGCCTGACAAAGACATCCCCAGCGCCTCTGTGACGCATGCCATCGTGTTTGCCGTGTAGAGCCCCTGGCACGAGCCGGCGCCGGGGCATGCGTTCTCTTCCATGCAGTTGAGGTCGTGTTGGGTGATCTCACCCCGCTTGAAGCGGCCGATCGCCTCAAACGTGCTGCTGGTGAGGTTCTGCCTCTTCATCTGGTAACGCCCCGAGAGCATCGGCCCGCCGGTGACGGCGATCGCGGGGATGTCCAGGCGGCCCGCCGCCATCAGCATCCCCGGCGTGATCTTGTCGCAATTGGTGAGGAGGACGATGCCATCAAACTGGTGCGCGCTGACGATCGTCTCGATCATGTCTGCGATCAGCTCGCGCGACGCCAGCGAATAGTGCATCCCCTTGTGCCCCATGGCGATACCATCGCAGATCCCGGGGACGCCGAAAAAGAACGGCTTGCCGCCCGCCGCATGGACGCCGTTATCGATCGCCCGCTCGAGCCCGCGCATATGGATGTGCCCGGGAATGATATCGGTATAGCTGGTAACGACAGCGATGAACGGCTTGTCGAAATCCTCTTTAGAGACGCCGGTGGCGTACAGGAGCGCCCTGTGGGGGACCCGCTCGAGACCTTTTTTTATCAGATCGCTTCTCATGACAGCACCTCTCTCTATGAAATATGACAAAAGAAAAACTTCCCCGCACGATCCCGAACCCTCACGCCAAGGAATATGCGGGTAAAATGGTCAGTCAGAAGGGGTTATTCTATCAAATACAGGAGAGAGACGTCAAAACAAATTTGGGATAGGCTTAAAGAAGCGCGTACACGTCCGCCGGCCCGGGGCCGGTGATCATAAGGAAATGTTCGAGGGAGAGGCGGTCGGCGCCTCTGGTGTGGTTGTATGAGATGGTGCCATAGACGAAGAACGGACCGTCTTTGGGGTGTTCGGCGATATCATTGCGGAGCCGGACGGCCAGCTCGGCGACCTGCGCGTCGAGGTTCCGGCGCGTGATCGCCATGATCGGGTTCCCGGCACTGAGTATCTCCGAGCGATATTGTTTCAGCCGGAACTTCAGCGTCCCCAGGAAATCGAGATAGACCTCGCCTCCGACATGCTGCGAGACCGACGGCTTCTCACGGGGATGGGTCCGGAAATCCTCGAGGACATGCGTCAGCGCTCCGCAGCATGCCCGTCGGCGCTTGTCCCTGCCGGTGATATGCCCGTACGCGACACGCCCCCGCGCATCCTTCTCTTCGCCGATATGGACGTTGACCTCGAAGACGTTGGTCTTGTGGCCGGTGCCGAGCGCCACCTTGATCTGGTGGTAGAAGACCTGGCTGCCGATGATGCGGGTCGTGAAGATGCCGCCATGCGTGCCGAACGCCGCGAACCGCTCGAGGTCGGCCGCCGAATTGACCTCGTCGCTGCAGCCGAAGAGGGCCGCATAGGGAATGAACCGGGGCGCCTTCGCATGGATCTCCCGCCGGACTTTCGTGAACAGCGCTCTCGGCGTGTACTGCTTCCCTTTCACGATCCGCAAAACAGCCTCCTTGCATTACATCGAATGGCTCGGGACTACCGCCGCCGTCTCGCTTTCGACGTTCTTCTGGCGCAGCCGCTTGGTGAAGACCCTGAAGATCCCGAACGATATCCCCGGGTTCTCGCCGAGCAGCTCGGTAAAATCGTCGCTGGAGATCTTGAGCAGCTTGACGTCAGCGCCCGCCCTGACCGTCGCCGACCGCGGCTCGCTGTCGAGGATGCTCATCTCGCCGACCGACTCTTTCTCCCCGAGGACGGCGATGATCTTCTCCCTGCCTTCGACCTGCTTGATCACGTCCACCGAGCCTGACACGACGATATAGAGGCAGTCGCCCATCTCGTTCTCCCTGAAGAGGAGCTCGCCCTTCGGCAGGTCGACCTCTTCGGCGATCTCGGCCACATGCGCGAGCTCGAACATCTTGAGCGCCGCGAATATCGGGATGCTCCGCAGGAACAGTATCTTTTCCATCGTCAGCATTTGCGTCTCCTCTCAGTATTGAGTGCCGTTACGCCATCTGCCGCAGCGCCCAGCCGGCCGTCTCAGCGACCAGCGGGTCGTCGCTGCGCGCATGGTCCGCGAGCCCGCCGGCGAACTCCTTGTCGCGATTGAGCCCGAGCGTGTAGATTGCCACGGCGCACATCCATGCGTGGGGCCCTCCGAGAAGGCCGCGCATGAAC
>JAKLEM010000054.1 GCA_022711655.1 Candidatus Auribacterota bacterium | reverse complement strand
GATAAACAGTGCCGTGGACAACGCCGGGTTCGGGCTGAACGTCGATAACACGGGTACGGTGAGCGTCAACGGCGTTATCAGCGGCGCCGGCGGGCTCACGAAGACGGGGTCGGGCCTGCTGTCGATCAACAGCGTGCAAGCGTATAGAGGAGGGACGAGCGTGAACGGCGGGACGCTGATCTACGGCGTCGACAATGCGCTGTATAGCGATGATGGGATCTATGTCGGGGCTGCCGGGACGGTCGACCTCAACGGGCACAACGCGTCGGCCGCATACATCGACGGCAGCGGTAATATGATGATCGGGAACAAAACGCTGACGATAGGCGACGGAAGGGGAAGGAGTTTCGGCGGCGATATCGCCGGCGCCGGCGGACATCTCGTCAAGAACGGCACGGGCACGATGTTCCTTTTAGGCAATAACAGCTACACCGGCGGAACAACGGTCACCGGCGGGACGCTGGTTGGTACGGCGGCGAGCCTGCCCGGCGATATCGTCAACGACGCCTTTGTCGTGTTCGACCAGGCGACAGACGGCATCTTCGGCGGTGCGGTGAGCGGCAGCGGCGCCCTGATAAAGGGCGGCGAGGGGAGGCTGACGCTGACCGGCGACAGCACCTTCGGCGGCGGCGCGACGATCGATGAGGGAGAGCTCGTCATCGACGGCAGCGTATTATGCCAGATCCTGCTGGACGGGGCTAGTTCGCTGGGCGGATCGGGGAGTATCGGCGGGGCGATCCTGGGCGCCGGCATGGTCGGCCCGGGGAACAGCCCGGGGATCCTGACGGCCGCTCAGGTTGATCCGGCCTCAGGGCTCGATTTCTCATTCGAGTTCACCGATCTTACGCCGGATTACGAGAACCCGGCGGCCAGCGTGAACGATATCCTTCGGCTTACGGACATGACGGCGCCGTTTCTGGCCGCCCTCGCCGGAGAGCACAATAGTATCGATCTGTATTTCGATTCGGCGCTTGAGGACGGGGACGTGTATACCGGCGGTTTCTATACCGACAAGGCAGAGGATTTCTCCAGCATGATCAGCGATGCCTCATTCAACTGCTATATTCGCGACACGGCTGGAATGTTCATCTACAACGGTATCAATTACAGCCTGCTTGTCGGGCCGGATGTCTTCGTGACAACGATATCGCAGGCGGCCGGTTTTGGTACCGGTATCACGGTGAATGGCTTTGTTTCGCAGTTCACGGTTGCGGACAGGGGAATTATTTCCCAGGACGGCGATGTCCCCGAGCCGTCGACGCTGCTGCTCCTGCTGCCGCTGATCGGCTTCGGCGTGTGGAGAATGAAGAGGAAATGATCGGACAAAAGGAGGTGATGACAGCTAACTCGTAACAAGACAACCAGGAGGTGCCGAGATCATCTTTTTACATACAGAGGCCATCTGACATGACGCGGGCGTAAAGCCGTAAGTTGTTGTGTCAGATGGCTTTCTATTTTTTCCCTAAGTGAAAGCGGTCGACAGGGCGGCATTCTTTCTGCACGTTGAGAATTTCTGCGGCTCGGACGCCGGCTGAAAGCCGGCGCGCAGAAATTCTCGCCGAGCGAGGCGTGCCGCCGGAGCACGCCGAGCGATGCTGAAAGAATGCTGCCCTGTCGACCGCTTGAAGAAGCATACTCCCCAAACAAAAAAATAGTGTTTTTAAACCGTTTTTTGCTACAATCCTCGGTCTTATCATTGTATGGAGCACAGCGCGGTGCAATCCCCGGATAAAACGTTACAAGGGATATACGTATGCTTCTGAACGATTACGGGCTGGTTGGCGTATTTCTTATCGCAGGCGTTGCCTTTGTTCTCGCCGCAATGCTGACCGCCTGGATATTCCGTCCCCATAAACCGACCCCGGCGAAGCTCGCCCCGTACGAGTGCGGCGAGACGGTCAAAGGGCAGGGGTGGCTGCAGTTCAATGTCCGCTATTACCTGATCGCGCTCGTTTTCGTGGTGTTCGATATAGAGGCGCTGTTCCTGATCCCGTGGATATATGCTTTTAAGGACGTCGGTCTTCTTGGTTATGTCGAAATGATGGCATTCATCGCGATCCTTTTCGTGGGGCTCGCGTACGCGTGGAAGAAAGGGGCCCTCGAATGGCAATGATCGATAAAGCCCCTATCCTGCTCGAAAAAATGCCCGGCGGCGGGATCGTCCTGACGCAGCTGGACGCATTTCTTAACTGGGCTAAGGCTAACAGCTTATGGCCGATGACATTCGGCCTTGCCTGCTGCGCGATCGAGATGATGGCGACCGGCGCGTCGAAATACGACATCGACCGGTTCGGCGCCGGCGTCTTCAGGGCGTCGCCCCGCCAATGCGACTTGATGATCGTCGCCGGGACCGTCTGTGCCAAGATGGCGCCCTGCCTGAAGCGTCTCTACGACCAGATGCCCGAGCCGAAATATGTCCTTGCGATGGGCAATTGCGCCGTCTCCGGCGGCATCTTCCATTATGACACTTATTCTGTGGTTAAAGGCGTCGACCAGATCGTTCCCGTCGATGTCCATGTCGTCGGCTGTCCGCCTCGGCCGGAAAACCTTTTATTCGGCATTATGAAGCTGCAGGAGAAGATAAAGAAAGGATCGATCAAAGGTGGACCGATTAAAGTTGGATGAAATGAAGAAGATCTTCTCGGGCATCGAGTATGACGAGGCCGCGGGGAGCTATATCGTCCCGAAGCGGGATCTTCCGAACGTATGCAAATACGTCAAGGATACCGACGACCTTTCGTTCGACTACCTGAAGTGCCTGACGGCGGTCGACTACGCCGAAAAGGTCGAGGTCGTCTACGAGCTCTATTCGTTCAAGCTTAATCTCGGGATAAAGATCAAAGTGGCTCTGATGCCGAACGATCTGAAGCTTCCCAGTGTTGTCTCTTTTTGGGCTGCCGCCGACTGGTTCGAACGGGAAGTATACGACATGTTCGGGATCGTCTTCGAGGGGCACCCCGACCTTAAGCGGATCCTGCTGGACGACGGTTGGAAAGGGCATCCGCTGAGGAAAGATTACACTGACGAGAGGATCGTAAAGAAACCGAGTTAATTGACCATGACCGGACTGAAACCAGAATATTTTCGCGATACCGACGAGTATTTCCTGAACATGGGGCCGCAGCACCCCTCGACGCACGGCGTGCTGCGCCTCGAGCTCAAGCTCGACGGCGAGTCGTTGAAAGATCTGACGGTTCATATCGGCTATCTCCATCGCTCGATGGAGAAGATGATGGAGAACCGGACCTACATGCAGATCATCCCGCTGACCGACCGCCTGGATTACCTCGCGTCGATGTCGAACAACCTCGCCTACGTGATGACGGTTGAGAAGCTGCTTGACGTAGCGGTGCCGGAGCGGGCGCAGTGGATCAGGATGATCATCGTCGAGCTGCAGCGTATCGCATCCCACCTGATCGGCGTCGGGACGTTCGTGCAGGACCTCGGCGCGTTCGGGACGCCGCTGTTGTACTGTTTCCGCGAGCGTGAAAAGATCATAAGCATCTTCGAGGAGGTCTGCGGCAACCGGCTGACCTACAGCTATTTCCGTTTCGGCGGCGTCGCGAAAGACGTGCCGGAGAATTTCACGCAGATGGTGAGCGGCTTCGTGCGATACATGCGGCCGAAGATCGACGACTTCGAGCGGCTGATCACGAACAACATCATTTTCCTAAAACGGACCAAGGGGATCGGCGTGATGAGCGCGGAGCTGGCGAAGAGCTACGCGGTGAGCGGGCCGAACATCCGCGCGTCCGGCGTCCAATGGGATATCCGCAAGTCCGAGCCGTATCTGATGTACGACAAGGTTGATTTCGACGTGCCGGTCTATCAGGGCGGCGACAGCTGGGACAGGTACATGGTTCGTATAGACGAGATTCGACAGAGCCTGCGGATTTTAGAACAGGCGGTCGCGAAGCTGCCGGCGGGCGAGGTCAACGCCCTCAAGGCGAACGCGATGCGCTATCCGAAGCCGGCGAAAGGCGAGGCGTACGTCAGGACCGAGTCGCCGCGCGGCGAGCTCGGGTTCTTTATTGTGAGCGACGGGAGCGAAAAGCCGTACCGCGTCAAGGTGCGCGCGCCGTCGTTCTCGAACCTTGCGGTCCTGCCGAAGCTGCTCGGGGGCCTGAAGATAGCCGATATCGTCGCGGTCTGCGGGAGCCTTGACCTGGTCATGGGGGAGATCGACCGCTGATATGACTATTTTATATATACTATTCCTTGTCTTTATCGTCGTCGCGGTGCTGGGATTCCTGGCGCTCTCCGGCATGTTCCTGATCTGGTGGGAGCGGAAGGTATCGGCGCACATCCAGACGCGGTTCGGGCCGATGCGCGTGGGGTGGCACGGATGGCTGCAGTCGATCGCCGACGCGGTAAAGCTTCTTCTCAAGGAAGATATCCGCCCCGAGCGGATCGACTGGGTGATGTTCCGGCTGGCGCCCTATTTCGTCATGGTGCCGGCGGTGCTTGCCTTCGTGGTGATACCGTTCAGCGAAAAGTGGATCGTCCGCGACCTGAACTTGGGGCTTTTCTATATCATCGCGGTGTCGTCGCTGGGGGTTATCGGGATCTTCGCCGCGGGATGGTCGTCCAATAACAAGTATTCGCTTCTGGGCGGGATGCGCTCGGTGGCGCAGATCATCAGCTACGAAGTGCCGATGATCATATCGCTGATCACGGTTTTGTTGTATGTCGGATCGACCGGGATGAACGACATCGTCAGGGCGCAGAGCGGCTGGTGGTTCATCTTCCGGCCGAATTTGTTCGTCGCGTTCCTCATTTATATCGTCGCGGCGACCGCCGAGACCAACCGGGTGCCGTTCGATATCCCGGAGGCGGAGAGCGAGCTGGTCGCAGGCTTCCATACCGAGTACAGCGGTATGCGTTT
>JAKLEM010000053.1 GCA_022711655.1 Candidatus Auribacterota bacterium | reverse complement strand
GAGGTTAGGAAGAATCCTCCGCAGCACGAAAAAGGGACGATGATGCATATCGCCGAGAGCAGAAAGCTGTGGAAGGGGATCAGCATACCGGGCGGCACGCTCAAGAACGAACGGACGATGCGGACCGCAAAGATCTCGGGGACGAGCAGAAGTGAAAGCGTTATGCATGCGCAGAAAAACAGCGGCAAGACGCGTCCCGGGGAGTTGAGGATCCTGCCGCCCGCTATCGCGCCGGCGGTGATGCCGGAGAGCCATAGGGCGAGGATGACGCCGATTGACAGCTCGTTGCCGTAAAAAATGACCAGGAATTCGCGTATGAAAACGATCTGAGCGATGGTCAGGTAGCCGCCGATCACGGCGATGAGCGCGGTGAGCATAAAGAAATTATAGGCGCATTTGACGCTCTGCAAAAGAACTATTTTGTGACTGGCCCCATGCTCTTGACAAACCGCATTTTATAGAGTAAAATCAGATTTGCGATCAACTGATAGAGGGATTGTTATGTGCAAGCGTATAGTATGCATGATTTTATCTTGCATGATGCTTTGCGGCGACGTCGGCATCGCACGGGCGGCGGACGATGACGATATCGTTGATGCCGCTACGCTGTCGCCCCAGTCTCCTTTTTCGAGGTCGCAGGAGGCGGGCGACGATCGGAGAATGGGGGAGAAGTACCTGGACATCGCGCAGCTGCTCAAGCTCGCGCTCAAGAAGGTCTATCCGGCGCTCAGGCAGGGAGCCCAGATCAGCGAGGTGATAGCGCGTTTTAGGCAGGAGCCGGGCTGGAACAGCGGGTTTGACGACATGGTCTATTTCGACGAAACGCTTCTGATACCGCTCGGGGAAAAATATATCAAGGTGAGCGGCGCCGGCTGGGAGGAGATAGACCGCGTCGCGGGCAAGGACATGATCTACAAGCATACCGCGAAGAACCGCCAGGATGCCATCGTCAAACCGTTCCAAACGCTCGACCGCGCCGCTGTGCGCAAGATCATCTATAAAACGAGGGCGGACGTCGATCTCGGGGATTACGTGATCCAGTCGCTGCTCGTCTCAGGCCTGCTGCGGACATTCCCGAACGCGCAGATATTCGTGGTCAACCGGATACCAGAGATCTGGCAGGGGATCGAGCGCGTCAGCGCGGTCGCCCGCGAATCGGCGCTCGCCGTCTCGCCGATAGACGCGTACGACCTGGTGCTGGACTTCGACCCGGGCTCCTCGGACTGGCTGCATGACGGTATGAAGAACAAAGTTATTTGCGAGGACAGGACCCGTGACGCGCTGCAGTATGTCGATAACGCCCAGAAGAAGATCTTTATGCTGAAGGGAGTGCCTGTGTACCGTTATTACGACGCCGGCTACAATCATTACGCGTATTATCGAGGGATGGCTGACGCGCTCGGCGTCGAGGGGGCGGAGGAACTCATGCCCGCCGTCCGGATCGGCGACTCGGACGTTTCTCGCGTTCGCGCGCTGATGCGGGAGGGGGGTATAGGTTTTCTTGATGATGCGGGAGCCCGTATCGTGCTTGTCAACCCGTTCAGCGCGGAGGAGCTCAAGGAGCTCTCCGTCGAACAGATCGTCAATACGGTCAGGCTGCTCCAGGACTCGACCGGCCCTGAAACAAAGATACTCATCGACAGGGGCGTGATGCACCGGCATCGCGCACGAGCTCGCGATATCGAGGAGGTCATGAAGCTTTCCGCGCAGATCGATCCGCGCCGCGTCAAGGTTGTCGCCGAGGCGATGCGTCTGCGCGACCTGATCACCCTTATCTCGCTGTCGGATGCCGTCGTCGGGGTCGATACGGCGACCGCGCACATCGCGCAGGCGTTCGGCGTTGACACCATTACGCTCTTCATCCGCGGCCGCGAGCCGATGAAGAACCTTGCCAACCGGTACGAATGGGCGTCGTTGTCGCCGCGCGCGATCACGGTCGACCTGTACGCTCCCGGCGGCACCGGGGATGATTATCAGGAGTGGATCGCCAATATGCCGATCGGTAAAATTGCCACCGCCCTGATGATCAGCGCAGCGGTAAAGTCGGGCGCGTGGGCAGGTATGTTCAGCGGCGATGCGGTCCCCGTCGGCGAGTTGTTGTCGCTGGATGAGCAGTTCGAGGATATGATCGCCGCATTGGGGCGGGGAGAGTATGCGCAGGCCGGAAAGCTCTGGCGCGGATGGACCACCCCCGCGATCCATGCGTTCGTCAGCCGACTGAAAGACCCTTTTGCCGCCTATTACAGGTCCGAGATATTCGACATCTACAAGTTCGTCATCGACGGCAAGGTCCGCTGGGGGCTTTCAGGGTACATCCGGGCGTCGAATCTCTACAAGCTCGTCGGTCTGCTCAAGACGCAGATCGCGCTTCGCGGCGGCCTTGAGCTGCCGGCGAAGAGCATCGACGCCGACCTGCTCGGCGTTGCGCAGGTGATGGGCAGCTCGTAATAATGCGGAGATGTTGTTATGAGGATATCGTTCATCAATAAGGCCATCAGCGTCGCCGTCGCGGGAACGCTTCTCGCGACATCCGCGGCGCCTGCCGCGCCCCGAACAGGAGAGGCGCGGCGTGACTGCCTGGCGCCTGCCTCGGAAGCGAAGAAGAACAGTTTCCGGGACCTGATAACCGCCATCGAAGTGCTCGAGCGGGAAAAGTCGGACGCAAAGCAGGAAGCGGCAGCGGCAGCCGGGGCCCGGAAAAAACAGACGATCTCATCCATGCTTGTCCGCGCCGAAGAGTTGTCGCGGCAGGGACAAGATCATGAGGCGCTGCTGGTCCTGCGTACCATCAGGTCGCGGATCCAGCAGGATTTCCCCGACAGGGTATCGCTCTACGAAACCGTCCTTTCTCTTATCGAAGAACTCGACAAACGACTCTTCATCCAGAACAGCAGTGAACAGTACCGGAAAGAGTTCGAGAACTTTGCCGGACGGCCTCTGTCGGATATAACCTATAAGGAGATCATCGCGCTTCTTCCGCCGTTCCACGTGCTCCTGATGCGCGACCGTAACAAGAAGGCGATAGAACTGATCGCTGCCGACGGTTATTTCGATATTGATTACCGCGTCGACCTTTTCTATGACCCGATGAACGACGCACGGGGAGCGCAGCGGTATTACCGGGACAAGTACAGCGTCGTTGTGGGAGGCGATGCGGTGATCATCCTGCGTGATGACAACGGCGATGCGGTCGTCTTTCAGATGGACGCGTCCGGCCACGGCGCCAAAGCCGCTGCGATACTGGATAACGTTGTGCCGCTCATTTACAAGAGATGGGAGGAGCGGGAAGGGGAGTTCCTCAATACACAGCTCATCGCGGATATCGAAAAGCTATTTTCCGGGTGGATCGAACGGTATGGGTATGACGGTAAATTCATCACCATGAACGCGGTTTCGGTGCGCGCCGCCGACGGCTACGCGAAATTCTATTCGCTCGGCGCCGACCCCGGGAGGCTGATATCGCCGGGAGGGCAAGTTCAGGGGGTTATCACCGAGGGAAGCCCTCTCGGGCTTACCGTTGGCGCCGAATCTCCGGTCGTCCAGCCTGTCGGCAAAACGCTCAGGCCGGGAAGCCGTATCGTGCTCTTCAGCGACGGCGTTTCCGACGCTCGCATATCTGGCGCCGTATTCTACGGTGTCCGGAAATTCAAGGAATTGATCAACCGTTATGTCGCCGAATTCCACACCCTGCCTGCGGGGGAGGCGGCCGATAAGGTTATCGCTATGATCAACGATATCGAGCCGATGCCGCCCGAGGAGCAGCGGGCGCTCCGTCCGTACGTCATGAAACGCGCCGAGGCGGTGAAAGGGGTGCACCGTTCTGTCACCGGGAAAACGCGCCTGCCGTCCTCGCAGTTCAACGAGATGATCGTGCTCGACATGGAGCAGTCCGCGAATATCCGCAGCGAGATGGACAGCTGGAACCGGTATGTCGATGAGCGCCTCGACATGTTCCTTGCGGGATACAAGGGCGAAACCGGCGAACTGTACAGCGACGTCATCGCCGACTTTGCCGCGTTCGCAGGGCTGCAGACGCTGCGCGCCGACTCCTACGCAGGTAATTCGCTGTGCCTCCTCGACCTGATCCGCAGGAACAAGGGGATGCCCCTCGATGAGTTGCGGCAGCTCATCGCGCGCAGCCACGCAGATCTCTCGCGCAAGCCTGTGCCGCCGTCGGAGATCGCCAAAGACGACTTGACGCTCGTTTCGCTGATGTACGTCCAGCCGCGCCTGTCGACCGCGCTCTCGCAGATCCTTGTCGAGGCTCCTCGCGTGACGATCCGAAAATACGGCCAGCAGGGCTCGACCGTCTCCGGCGGGGAGTTTGCCGGACTTTTCGAGGCTATTGCAGGATCGGCGGCTCTGACGTCCCCGAGAAGCGCGGGCGCCGACCTGACGGTTGCGGTAAGCGATAAGCTGGTGTATGCCAGCGCTGTGCGCGACGGTGTCCTTTGCCTGAACCGCTCGCTGGCCGCGGAGGCCGACAAAGAGATGCAACGGTTTGCACTGCTCGCCGAGAAACATACCAAAGGGGAGCTGACGGAGAAGGAGTTCGCGGAGTTCAAGGCCGGTCCGAAATATCTCGTGCTGATACGGTTTATCATAGAGGCGAAGTGCGATGCCGCCATGTCGCGCCAGCCGGCGGATTACGCAGCGATCGTACGGCGCGGCGTCTCCGTCTACCAGGCGCTGTCGAGGAAAGACCAGGACCAGCTGCTGACGCTTATGCGGCGGTGGCGCGGAAAAGACAGGGAATTGGAAGGGTTTCACCGCTTATTGGGGATGATCCGCCTCTCCGGGATCGATCAGGCGGCCCGCAGGGAGATGGACAGGTTTGCGATGACCATGAACGCGCAGGGGCGGGCTGCCGAGCTGGAAGCGCTCCGGAGCGCATGGAAACGGGGAGAGAAGGTCGTGCCGCAGGTCGTCCTGACGATGAGCGGCCTCAGCGGCGCCGACCTCGTCGACGCGGGGATCGACCAGGAGGTGCAGCGATCGTTGTATGAGCTGCGCGCCGCGGCGATAAAAGAGGCTAAGCAGTCGCCGTCAGAAGAGCTCGACCGGCTCCAGAAAGAGGTCAGGCGGATCTTCTCGGGGATGGTCAAGCGGCAGAAGGAATCGGTCGCCGAACAGGAGAGGAACAACGAATTCATCAAGGCGCTCGCTCCCGTCCAGCC
>JAKLEM010000052.1 GCA_022711655.1 Candidatus Auribacterota bacterium | reverse complement strand
GAGACTATATAGCCCAGCCCCGATACGATCGTCAGGGCGCCGGCAACGCGCCAGACATATTCAGGATGCGGCAGCATGAAGAGTATCGATACGATCGCCATCATCTGAAAAAAGGTCGTCGCCTTCCCCAGGATGCTCGGCAGAACCTTCAGCTTACCCGTCACGACGTAGATCACCAGCGATCCGATCACGATGATGACGTCGCGGCTGATCACCGAAACGGTCACCCATAGCGGCAGGCGCGTAAAGCGTTCGATCGGCAGGCTAAAAAGGATGACGGCGCTCATCAGGAGCAGCTTGTCGGCGATCGGGTCGAGATAGGTGCCCAGCCTGGTCTGCTGATTGTGCCGGCGCGCGATGTAGCCGTCGGCGGCGTCGGTCAGGACGGCGACGATAAAGACGAGTATCGCGCCGACGCGGAACTCCTCTCCCGTCCCCTGCGGCATCTGATGATATTTCAGGATCAGGTCGATAAAGACCGGAACAAGGATGATCCTGAAGATGGTTAGCTTATTTGCGAGATTCATGCATCAGCCGGAGGGCGGAGCCGAGCCGCCCGATAACGGTTTCCCTGCCCAGGACGACCATCGTATCGAAGAGCCCCGGGCTCATCGTCTGGCCGGTGATCGCGACGCGTATCCCCTGGAAGAACGGCGTATTTTTGAGACCGAACTTGGCCGTCAGCTCGCGGCAGGTCTGCTCCAGGACGGCCGTATCGAACGCCGCCGTCTGTACGAGCCGCGTCTCCAGTTCCTCAAGCGCGGCCAGCACGCCGTCCGCGCCCAGGAACTTGTCGAGGAGCTCGCGCTTATACTCGAGCTCTCCGCGGAAAAAGAAGCCGCCTAGCTCGACCAGCTCCTTCATTATCTTGAGGCGGTCGCGGTAGAGCGCGATGACCTCCGCGAGCTTGCGATCGTCGATGTTCTCGCGGGGAACGCCGCCTCTCTCGAGCTGCTCGCGCCCGATCCTGACGAGCTCGCCCATCCCCTGCCCTTTGATATAGTGCGCGTTCATCCACTTGAGCTTGTCCATCGAGAAGACGGCGCTTTTCTTGCTCGCCTTGTCAAGGGTGAAAGCGTCTACCATCTCCTTCTGCGTCATGATCTCGCGGTTGTCGCCTGGGGACCATCCAAGGAGGACCAGATAGTTGATCATCGCCTCGGGCAGGAAGCCTTCCTCCTGGTACGAGCCGACCGACGTCGCACCGTGCCGCTTGGAGAGGCGCGTCTTGTCCTCGCCGAGGATCATCGGCACATGGGCGAACCGCGGCAGCGGGAAACCGAGAGCCGTGTACAGCGGTATCTGCTTCGGGGTGTTCGAGACATGGTCGTCGCCGCGTATGATGTGCGTGATGTTCATCAGCGCGTCGTCGATCGTGCAGGCGTAATTGTAGGTCGGCATCCCGTCGGACTTGATGATGACGAGGTCTTTCTGGAGCGCGTTGTCGAACTCGATCCGCCCGTAGACGAGGTCGTCGAACGCCACCTTCTCGTGCGGCATCCTGAAAAAGATCGCGCGCTTACCTTCCTCGTTCGGCTCCGAATAATAGGCCTTGTCCTGCTTCAAAAGCTGTTCGGCATAGCAGCGGTAGATGTCGAGGCGCTTGGACTGGTAGAACGGCCCCTCATCCCAGTCGAGGCCGAGCCACTTCATGCTGTCGAGGATGGCGGTGACCGCCTCGTCCGTCGAGCGGGCGAGGTCGGTATCCTCGATGCGCAGGATGAACGTGCCGCCGGTGTTGCGGGCGAAGAGCCAGTTGAAAAGCGCCGTCCGTGCGCCGCCGATGTGCAGATAGCCGGTCGGGCTCGGCGCGAAACGTGTACGTACCTTATCCATGTCCGATCTTCCATCCTTCCTTAAGCGCCTGTTCGTTGATCGCGATGATCTCCTTCTTCGCCCCGTGCAGCAGCTCGGCCGACGCGCTCACCAGCGCCTCCAGCGGCACGATGCGCGCCCTGCCGGCGAACGCGCCGACCATCACCATGTTGGTGGCCCTTACGTTCCCCAACCGTTCGGCGATCTCTGTTGCGTCGACGTCAACGTATGCCGCGTCGGCGCGCTTGTGGATATCGCCGGTCAGAGAGGTGTTCAGGACGATCAGCCCGCCTTTGCGGACCTTGCCTTCGAATTTCTCTTTGGACGGCGTATTGAGGATCACCGCGGCCGTCGGGTCAGTCACCACCGGCGTCGCTATCTCCTCTTCTGCTATGACGGTGTGGCAGAAAGCGGTCCCGCCGCGGACCTCGGCGCCGTATGACGGCAGATAGGTCACCTGGCGGTCTTCGCGCATGGCGGCTGTCGCCAAAACCTTGCCGGCGTACAGGATACCCTGCCCGCCGAACCCCGCAATGATTATCTCTTCGTGTATCATATGCAGCTCATACCGCTGAAGCCTTCGCGCCTGTTTCGTCTTTGAACGTCCCGAGCGGAAAATACTTCACCAGCTCGTCACGCACATATTCAACCGACTGCACCGGCGTCATCCCCCAATAGGTCGGGCACTGCGACAGGATCTCGACGATCGAGAACCCGATGCCGTCGACTTGCGCCTGGAACGCTTTCTTAATAGCCTTCTTCGTCTTGATGACCTCGACGGGGTTGTGGACCGACGTGCGGGCCGCGTAGGCCGTGCCGCGGAATTGCGACAGCAGCTCGACGACCCTGATCGGCTCGCCGAACTCCTCGAATTTCCTCCCATGCGGCGACGTCAGCGTCTTCTGCCCGACCAGCGTCGTCGGCGCCATCTGCCCGCCGGTCATGCCGTAAACGGTATTGTTCACGAATATGACGGTAATGCGTTCGCCGCGGTTCGCCGCATGGATGATCTCGGCGGTCCCGATGGCGGCGAGGTCGCCGTCCCCCTGGTAGCTGAAGACGGTCAGGTCGGGCCGCGCCCGCTTCATGCCGGTCGCGACGGCCGGCGTCCTCCCGTGAGCCGCCTCGCTCACGTCGAAATTCCAGTAATCGTATCCGAGGACGGCGCACCCGACAGGGGCGATCCCGACAGTGCTCTCGCGCAGGCCGAGCTCGTCGATAACCTCGCACAGGACCCGGTGCACGATGCCGTGGCCGCAGCCGCCGCAATAATGCGTCGGCGCGTCGGTCAGGCTGGGCGTCCGTCCGAATATCTTTTTCATACGTTCTTTCCGCCGCGCAGCTGCGCGTACAGCCGTTCCATCTCTTTGAGGACCTCTTCTCTCGTCAGCATCTCGCCGCCGCCGCGGCCGTAGAAATGCACGCCGCTCTTCCCGTTCACGGCGAGACGGACATCCTCCACCATCTGGCCGAAGCTCATCTCGACGGTGAGGAACGACTTGCCTGTCCCCGCGACCTGCGAGATAATGCGCGACGGGAACGGCCAGAGCGTCACCGGCCTGATCATCCCGATCCGCATCCCTTTCGCGCGCAGGTCGTTCATCGCCGACTTGCAGAGCCGCGCGCAGATACCGTAGGCCACGACGATCAGCTCCGCGTCGTCGAGATGGTACGCGTCGTAACGCACCTCGTGGGCCGCGACCTGCCGGTATCTCTCCTGCAGCTTGAGGTTGTGCCTTTCGAGGACCTTATCGCCGAGGTAGAGCGACTTGACGACATTCGGCTTTCTGCCGCGGCAGCCGGTCAGCGCCCAGTCTTTCGGCAGCAGATTGCGCACCTCTTTTTTCTCGATCACCGCCGGCTCCATCATCTGCCCGATCACGCCGTCGGTCAGGATCATGACCGGCATCCGATACTGGTCGGCGAGGTCGAACGAGAGGAACGTGATATCGGACACTTCCTGCGCCGAATACGGCGCAAGGACGATCTGGTGATAATCGCCGTGTCCGCCGCCCTTCACCGCCTGAAAATAGTCCGACTGCGCGGGCCCGATATTACCGAGGCCGGGACCGCCGCGCATGACGTTAACAATGACCGCAGGCAGCTCCGCCCCCGCGATATAGGATATCCCTTCCTGTTTGAGGCTGACCCCCGGGCTCGACGACGAGGTCATCGCGCGCACGCCGACGGCCGAAGCGCCGAACACCATATTTATCGCGGCCAGCTCGCTCTCAGCCTGGATGAAAACGCCGCCGATCTCCGGCATCCGCTTCGACATATAGGCGGAGATCTCGTTCTGCGGCGTGATCGGATAGCCGAAATAGCACCGGCATCCCGCCCGCACCGCCGCCTCGGCAAGCACCTCGTTGCCGCACATAAGGACCTTTTGCGTCGTCATGGTGTCAACCGCCATACTATGCTAGCTTTCTTTGTATATCTCGATCACCGCTTCGGGGCAGATGATCGCGCAAAGCGTGCAGCTCTTGCAATTCGTCAAATCATTCCACTCCACGTAATGGAGACCCTTCTTGTTCAGCTTCTTCGACATCGCCAGGATCTTGCGGTCGCACGCGAGGACGCACAGGCCGCACCCCTTGCACCGCTCTCTATCGACGGCGATCTTATCGTGCTTAACCGCGTCTTTCGCCATTGGTCACCTTTGAGTAGCCGCCCCAGCGTAATTTTTCGCGAAGGATCCCGAAATACGACATCCCCGCGCAAAAAGCGAGACGCATAGCCTGTTTCGATTTCCGGATCCTGATCTCGTCGCCCGGGCTGAGTTCCGCGCCGGTCTGCCCGTCGATCGTCAAAAAGACATTCCTGTCGTCTGACCTGATACCGATGCGCACCGTCCTCGCTTCTGACACGACCAGCGGCCGGTTGCCGAGCGCGTGAGGGCATATCGGCGTGATCAGCATCGCCGGCATGTCCGGCGTCACGATCGAACCGCCGGCGGACAGCGAATGCGCGGTCGAGCCGGTCGGCGTCGCAACGATCAATCCGTCGGAGGTATAGTTCGTCAGATACTCCTTGTCGATAAACACCTCGAGGTTGAGCATCCGCGCCAGCGCGCCTTTGGTCACGACGATATCGTTCGCCGCGTCAAAGCGATGGACCGTCTTACCGGCCCGAAGGATATCGGCGGACAGCATCATCCGCCGCTCTGTCGTGATGGCGCCCTCCGCGATCCGCCGAAGCGCGCTGCCGATCTCCTGATAGCGGACCGAGGTAAGGAAGCCGAGCCCGCCGAGGTTAATGCCAAGAAGCGGGGTATCGATCCCTTTCATCCGCTTCGCCGTCGACAGGATCGTCCCGTCTCCGCCGAGGACCAGGACGATATCGGAATCACGGACTATCCGGTCGAACGGCTTCTTGAGGCGCGGCTTTCCCAACCGGCCTGCAAGCCACTCCTCCGTGTAAAGCGCGATCTTCCCGCTCTCGCAGAAAGCCGCGATCTCGCCGGCAACGGAAACCGCGTTCTCTTTGGATTGATTGGCGATAAGCCCGATCGTTTTCATAATTCAGCCGTTAAATACAGCAAAAATTCCTTATTCCCGGCAGGTCCCAGGATCGGCGAATCGACAACGCCCCGGACAGTAAAACCTTCGTCGGCCGCGCATCGCCGAACCTTCTCGACAACCTGCTGATGCGCCGCAGGGTCCTTCACGACCCCTTTTTTTATCTGGCGTCTCTCGGCCTCGAACTGCGGCTTTATCAGCGCGACCACCGCCCCGCCGGCTTTCACCAGCTTCCGCGCCGCCGGGAGGATCTTCTCCAGGGAAATGAACGATACGTCGATCGTTACGATGTCAGCCTGCTCGGGAAGCTCCGCCTCCGTCAGGTACCGGGCGTTGACCCCTTCCATCACGACGACGCGGCTGTCGGTGCGCAGCGACCAGTCGAGCTGTCCCTTCCCTACATCAACCGCGTAGACCCTGCAGGCGCCGCGCTGGAGAAGGCAATCGGTGAACCCTCCGGTCGAAGAGCCCAGGTCTGCGGCAACCTTCCCAGCGACGTCGATCGAAAAACGGTCGAGCGCTTCCTGAAGCTTGTAGCCCCCCCGGCTGACGAACGGCTCCCGCTCCTCGATCTCTATCCGGTCTTCGCTTCGCACTTCCGTCGCCGGCTTCGCGACGACCTCGCCGTTCACCCGGACCTTCCCCGCAAGCACCAGCCGTTTCGCCTTCTCGCGGCTCGCT
>JAKLEM010000051.1 GCA_022711655.1 Candidatus Auribacterota bacterium | reverse complement strand
GGTGGCGCTTGTCTTCTACCGGTTTTTCACGCTCTTCTCCTATACGACGGCCTTCTCCGTTTTCCTGGCGTGCAAGCTGGGTGCGGTCGCCGCGCTCCTCTGGCTGTGGCGCACGCGGTTTCTCGATGAAGGGCGGTCGGGCCTCTTTTTCCTCTTCTGCCTCTTCGCGTTCAACGGGGCGCTTTTCATCGACCTCTACAATGGGAATATCGCGGTCTTCGAGCAGCTGCTCCTCTGGACCGCGTTCGGGTTCCTCCTGAACGGTAGATCGGCGCTGTTCTGCGTTTTTGTGCTCATCGCCGCGTCATGCAAGATTACGCCGCTGTTCTTTCTCGCGCTGCTGCTGTTCGCCGGCGACCCGAAGGGAAAGATCTATCTCGCCGTTTCGCTCGGCCTGTTCGCCGGCTTCCATCTCAGTACGTTCCTGGCAATGCGGGTCGAGCCGGCCGGCTTCCTGCAGAACGCTTTTTTCGCGATGGGCAGCGCCGGCGAGGGCGGCGTGATCAACCCGTCGATCTTGTCGCTGGTGCGGGAACTGCTGCGGATGTTCTCGTGCGGATACCCGTTTGCGCAGGCGCTTTTGTTCGCCGCGGCCGTATCGGCTGTCCTGTGGATATCGTGCCGGGCCTTCGCCCGGTGCGCGTTCGCGGGGCGGGATGACCGGCTCCGGTTCGCGGTCCTGTTCGCGTGCGTCGTCTACGCGCTTGTCGTTCCCCGGATGAAGGATTACTCGTATGTGATCCTGATCGTGCCGGCGTTCGTGATATTCTGGCGCTGTGACGGCATCGGATCGGCGGTCCCGTTGATAGCGATGTCCTCGTTCTGCACGCGGCCGGATACGCTGCCGCTTCTCAACGCAGGGTTCATGGTCGCCTGGAAGTATTATCCGCTGGCTTTGGCATTCGTCGTCTGGGGCCTGTACCTTCGGTGTTTGCGTCAGGACAAGCGGGCAGCCGGGCGCCCGCACATCGGCGCTTGAGCCGCTGCGCTGATATCAAGAGGAACTCGCTTCATCCATCGTATGAAGCTCATCTCGAAATGGCGAAGAACCGTCCGGATGCAAGGCGCCCGCCAGCGACCGCGGAGGCGTACTGGTAAGTACGCCGCACAAAGGGAGCGGTGGCGGGCAACGCCGCAGACGGGCGGTTATCCGCCATTTCAACTTATTCCCGCTTTTTGACCGGTATGTGTACTTCGAACCGTTTCAGGAAGCCGAGCGTGAAGGGGCCGTTCCAGAAGACGGCGTAGGTGTCTCCGGCGGGCAGGTAATCGGGGTGGTCGAGCATGTATTGCTCGAGGCGGGCGCGCGCTTTGGTGACGTTCTTTTCGGTATAGGCGCCGCGACAACCGTAGCTCACGACCTCGCGTTCGGGGATCCGGACGACACGCACCTCGGGGTTGTCCGGCAGGTATCTCTCAAGGTCTTTTCCCAGGACGAAGAAGGACATGCCGCAGCTGCTCAGCTCGCCGATGACGGGAACGGTCATGGCGATCTTGTTACCGTCGATGTACCGGAAGAGCGACATGAAAAGACGGTTCGACTCTTTGAAATAGTCGCCCTGGCGGTTCGTCAGCAGGACAGTCGCAGCGGGGACCGTCCTGACCACGATCTCCCCGACAGGCGTCTTCTCGAACGCCTGCTCATACCCGAACGATGTTCCGGCCATAGCGAATACCGCATATATAGCCAGTAGTATTGTTGTCGGACGCATACAATCTCCGTACGCACAATAGCGGAAGAAACGGCAACCGTCAAGCAAGTATGGTCGCCGTTTTGGCAACTTTTTGTTGCCCGGCGGTCTCTTCGGGATTATAATCCGATCGATAAACGAGCGTCGTTCCGGCAGTTTTCATCTTCATTGAAAGGAGCAGTATGGACAAGCCGCGCCGCAGCCTGTTTGCGCTTCTCAATATGAGTTTCGGTTTCTTCGGTATCCAGTTCGGGTGGGGACTCCAGATGGCGAACATGTCGGCCATCTACGAGTACCTCGGGGCGAAAGAGTCGCAGATCCCGATCCTCTGGCTCGCGGCTCCGCTCACCGGCCTGATCGTACAGCCGATCGTGGGGCATCTCAGCGACCGCACATGGGGGCGGTTGGGGCGCCGGCGGCCGTACTTCCTTGGCGGCACCATCTTTGCGACGATCGCGCTGATCATGATGCCGCACAGCTCCGCGGTCTGGATGGCGGCGGTGCTGTTGTGGATGCTCGATTTCTCGGTCAATATCAGCATGGAGCCGTTCCGCGCCTTCGTCGGCGATCTGGTGTCGGACGAGCAGCGGGCGCAGGGGTTCGCGGTGCAGAGCCTCCTGATAGGCATGGGGGCGGTCCTCGCGTCGTCTCTGCCGTGGATGCTGACCAACTGGTTCGGCGTGTCGGCTCATCCGCTCTTTCCGGCCGCGGTCGATACCGTCAAGGAGCAGATCGGCATCGTGTCGCACGCGACGGCGGCGAGCGCCATCCCCGACACGGTCCGCTACGCCTTCTATGCCGGCGCGGCGGTTTTCTTCGCATCGGTGATCTGGACGGTCATTTCCACGAAAGAGTATCCGCCCGAAGATATGGATGCGTTCAATAAGATGAAGGCGGAGAAGTCGGGGTTCATGTCGCATGTCAGGGATCTCGCCGAGACCTTCGTTCAGATGCCGAAGACGATGCGGCAGCTCGCCTGGGTTCAGGTCTTCACCTGGCTGGGGCTGTTCTGCATGTGGATCTATTTCTCGGTCGCCATCGCGCGTCACGTCTTCGGCGCCGCCGACCAGACCTCCGCGCTGTTCAGCGAGGGCGTCCAGTGGGGCGGGGTCTGCTTCTCGATGTATAACGCGGTCTGTTTCGTCTTCTCGTTCGTCCTGATCGCGCTGTCGCGCAGGGTCAGCGCCAAGCTGATACACATGGTCTGCCTGCTCCTGGGAGGGCTCGCCCTCGTCTCTGTCGCGTTCATCAAGAACAAGTATATGCTGATGCTCCCGATGGCCGGCGTCGGGATCGCGTGGGCGAGCATCGTGTCGATGCCCTATGCGATGCTGTCCGGCGCGCTGCCGCCGCACCGGATGGGCGTCTACATGGGGATCTTCAACTTCTTTATCGTGATACCGCAGATCATCGCGTCGCTCGGGCTCGGCTGGGTGATGAATCGTTTTCTGCACGGCAACTCGCTTGCTGCGGTCGTCGTGGGCGGCGCGAGTATGGTCGTTGCTGCGTTGCTCGTACTGCGCGTGCGGGTGAAGCGCCAATAATAGAGGAAATGTATGGTTAAATCGGGCAGTCTGCGTCCGCGCGAGAAGCGGACGGTGAGATTGGTCTTTCGCGTCCATTGCCGCACTTCGTGGGGGCAGCAGGTGCTTGTTGTCGGCACCCATCCGCTCCTGGGGGCGTGGAACGCGGCACAGGCCTTCAAGCTCCAGTACGGGCCGGGCGACGAGTGGCGCGGAGAGATCGATTTTCCCGCCGACCCGCGCATCCATTTCGATTACAAGTACCTCATCGTCCACGACAACGGCGAGACCGTTTGGGAGTCCTGCGGGAACAGGAACTTCGAATGCGGCCCGCTGTGCGCGGAGAAGCGCGCGGGAAACCGGTCTATCGAGCTTCGCGACACATGGGCGGCAGCCGGCGATCCCGATCTGCTTTTTCAGACGGCCCCGTTCACCCGCGTGATCTTCCGCAGGGGGAAGGCTGTCCGCCACCGCGAGAAAACGGCGTGCGCCGCCGGCTCCTGCGCCTTTCTCAGGTTGCAGGTCGCCGCGCCGCGCATCGACCCCGACCATACCGTGTGCGTGACGGGAGGCGGGTCGTATCTCGGCGACTGGGACGCCTCGCGCGCCCTGCCGATGAGCCCCGCGCACTTTCCGCTCTGGACGCTGGACCTCGCCGTCGGCGAGAGCGATCTCCCGCTGTCGTATAAATACATCATCAGGGACAAAGACAACAACCTTATCCAGTATGAAGAAGGCGCCGATCGCAGCGCGCTGGCGTGGCACAAGGAAGCCTCGGCGAGCGACAAGAAGAAGATCGTATCCGGCGCCCCGCTGCCGGAAAGACGGCTCATCGTCATTACCGATAACGCATTCCGCCTGTCGCGGCCGTGGCGGGGCGCGGGCGTCGCGGTGCCGCTTTTCTCGCTCCGGAGCAAGAACGGTTCGGGGATCGGCGAGTTCACCGACCTGAAGCTGCTGGTCGACTGGGCGGCGCTGAACGGCATCAGGATGATCCAGCTCCTGCCCGTCAACGACACGACGGTTACTAAGACCTGGCTGGACTCGTATCCTTATTCGTGCGTATCGGTTTTTGCGCTCCATCCGGCGTATCTCAACATAGACGCCATCGGTCAACTCCCCGAGAAGGCGGCTTTCGGCTTTGCGGAACGAAAGGCAGCGCTGAACAAGCTCGCCGCCGTCGATTACGAAGCGGTGATCGACCTCAAGCTCACTGCCGCCCGCGCGATATTCGATATCCAGAAGGTCATGTTCCTCGGGTCGGATGATTTCAGGGACTTCTTCAAGGAGAACGCCTTCTGGCTGGAGCCCTACGCGGCGTTCTGCGTCCTGCGCGACCGGTATGGTACGGCTGATTTCTCCAAATGGGGCAAATATGCGCGCGCGACGGAAAAAGAGATCCGCGAGCTGACCGCCGTCGGCGGCGAGCGCTTCGACGAGGCCGCGTTCTATTATTTCCTTCAGTTCCACTGCCATCGGCAGTTCGAGGGGGCGGCGCGCTATGCGCGGGAGCGGCGGGTCGTCCTGAAAGGCGACATACCGATAGGGATCAGCAAGGGGAGCGACTCTTGCTGGAGCAGCCCCGAGCTCTTCAATATGGATGCGTCGGCCGGCGCGCCGCCTGACCCGTTCTCCGAGGACGGACAGAACTGGGGATTCCCTACGTACAACTGGGAGACGATGGCCGCAGAGAAGTTCCTCTGGTGGAAATGGCGCCTGACGCAGATGTCCCGCTACTTCCAGATGATCCGTCTCGACCATGTCCTCGGCTTCTTCCGCATATGGGAGATCCCGGACAGCTCCGTCTCCGGGCTTATGGGGAGGTTCAACCCGGCGATACCGGTCTGGCGCGACGAGCTTGAACGGATGGGTTTCTGGGACTTCAACCGGCTGTGCGAGCCGTACATCACCCGCGAGGTTCTCCGCGAGACCTTCGGCGCGCAGGCCGGCGAGATCGAGCAGAAGTATCTCGAGGAGCAGGCGGCCGGGCGATACCGGTTGAAGGACGGGTACCGGACCCAGCGCCAGATCGAGGCGTCGTTCCCGTGGCTCACCCAGGTCACCGGCAATGAGATGAAACAGCACATGGCGATACGGACAGGGCTCATGGCGCTTGCGGCGAACGTCATCCTTTTCAGGGATCCCGAGCACGAAGGGTTCCATCCTCGCATCAACATGATGAAGACATCGTCGTTCGCCGCGCTCGACCCGTGGCAGAAAGAGAAGCTCGCCGCCGTCTATCACGACTATTTCTACTGCCGCCAGGAGCGTTTCTGGCGCGAGCAGGGGATGGTCAAGCTTCCGGCGATAAGCGGCGCCTCGAAAATGCTGGTGTGCGGCGAGGACCTCGGCATGATCCCCGCCTGCGTGCCAGAGGTGATGAAGGAGCTTTGCATCCTGGGCCTGCGGATCCAGCGGATGCCCCACGAGGCCGGCAGGGAGTTCGGCCTGCCGCACGAGTATCCCTATATGACGGTGTGCACCACCTCGAGCCACGACATGCCGACGCTCCGGGGCTGGTGGGAAGAGGACCGCGAGCGGACGCAGCGCTACTATAACATGGTGCTCGGCCATCACGGCGAGGCGCCGCGACAGTGCGAACCGTGGATCGCGCAGGACATCGTGGTGCGGCATCTCGAGTCTCCGTCGATGTGGGCGGTCTTCCCGCTGCAGGACCTGCTGGCGATGAGCGCCGAGGTGTGCCGGAAAGGCGACCCGCACGACGAGCAGATCAACGAGCCCGCCAATCCGCGCCATTATTGGCGCTACCGGATGCACCTGACGCTCGAAGCGCTGATCGCCAACAAGCAGTTCGGCGCCCAGGTGGCGAAGATGATCGCGGCGACGGGACGGTCGAGCGCGTACTGAAACGTTCACATCTTCTCCCTCTTATCGAATAACAGTTCCGCAAAGGAGGAATTGATGGCTTGCAAGCCTGTGCTGTGGTCGATGTCGGTTGTTTTCGCTGCCTATCTGTTCGTGTCGTGTGCCGTATGTGCCGAAACCGATCCAAAGCAGGCGGCGCGGGAAGATCGGCCGGCGACGCTTGTCGCGGAACCCGCGGCGGCCGGAGAGGCAGCCGGCGCGCAGCCCGCGCTGGACATAGAGAAGACCGTACTGTCCGCCCAGCC
>JAKLEM010000050.1 GCA_022711655.1 Candidatus Auribacterota bacterium | reverse complement strand
CGAAGCTCGTATGTGGCGTCACCGGCGGCGAGGCGCTGTCTCTCGAAAGGCAGATCAAGGCGGTCCATTCATTGCGGATGACGCTGAAAGGCAAGAGTTCCGGCGTCCCGCTGCTCGACAGGGCGCTCGGGCTGGCGCCCCTGTCGCCGGCCCTGCCCGGCGATCAGGTGCCGTTCTCTGCTGCTGACTGTTATCTGAAGCTGAGCGGCCCGCAGCGCGACGCGGTCAGAAAGGGGCTCGATGCGCCCGAGATACTCTATATCGACGGTATGTACAAAACAGGCAAGACGGCGGTGCTCGCGGAGATCATGCACCACGCGGCGCTTGCCGGCAAAAAGGTTTTGTATGTGGGGAACGCCGCGCCGTCCGGCGACCCGGCGCTCGGAGAGATCAGGGAATGGCTGGGGGAGCAGCACGCGTTCGTCTACCCGACGATCTACAAGGGAGACCAGGGGCACGCGCAGTTTATCTGCTCCGAGGACGTCGGCGCGCTCGGCGAAAAAGAGCTGGGCAGGTACGATATCGTCATCGCCGACGACGTGACGCGCGACGCGGTGCTTGCGGCCCTTCCGTTCGCGCGCGACGGCGGGAAAGCGGTCATTGCGAGGGGAGAGCGCCCGGCAGGCATATTCGGTTTTACCGACGAGGAGCTCGACTATCTCAGGAAGAGCGGCTCAAAGACGGCGGCGCACGCCGTTGATGAGGCAGGCGATCATGTGCTCCTGATAGAGAAGGGCGGGCAGGCGCCTGTGCTGGCTGCATTGAGCGATCTTATAGGAGACAGGGCGGGAGCCTCAGAGCCGGAGCCGTCGGACGTCAAAGGCTATCAGGTGCTTCTTGCCGACGTTGCCGGCGACGATCCGGTCAATGAGACGCTTTCCGGGATATTCGGCCTGTTGAGGATCTACAGCGAGAACGGGATACCGCTTTCGCAGATATCGGTGATCGTGCCCGACGCTATGCAGGCGTCGTTCATCAAGGAGTGGCTCACGCGCATCGCGCCGCGTATCCTTGCAACCGCCGCAGATATGCCGCGCGTGCGCACCTTCACCGATGGGATGAACGCGCGGAACGGCGCGGTGATAGTGGTGTGCTCATTCTGCGATCCGGCAGAAGCGATCAGCTACATCAGGAACACCGCGCGGCTGCTCCCGTCGGACGCGTTGTCGCTCATATGGGACGGCGGGCTGCTGCAGAGCGACAAAGACCGGAAATTCATTGAGCGGATCAGGAGTTTCACCGCGGGCGTCGTGCCGTCGTCCGGGGAGCTCCCGGCCCTCGCCGAGAGCGACCGCGCGGCGATCTCTGAACCGAGTATTGTGCCGGACCTGTTCCCGGTGGACGTGCTGAGCAGCTCGTACGGTGTCTCTGCCATGGTCTTTGCCGCCGGCGAGCTGCGGCCTTTCGCCTTTGTCGAGAAGGCGCTTCCCGCCGGCAAGCCGGAATATGTGATGGACATCAAAACGGCCGTAGACAGGACTCTTTCCATAAAGTGGAGCGACGGATCGGAGAGGCTCATGCATCAGATGAACCTGACGCCGAACGACCTCGAGAGCGTGGTCCTCGGGGCGCTGACGTCGACGGGCGGGAACGCCGATGCTCTTCCGGCGGCATTGTCCGTCGTTACCGTCGAACGCTCGTCTTTCGCCGCCGAGTATTTTACGCGGCTGAACGCGCTATGCGTCAACAGGGCGGTCGATGCGCTGCCTCCGGCAGTCAGGAAGATCGTTTTCATGACGTCCCTGTACGATATCCTGTGCCGCCTGCTGTCGCCGGGAACGCCGCCGTCAGGCCAGCTGATGCGTTCGGCGTCGTTCCTTGCCGACCTGCTCAGGGACGCAAAGCTGACTGAGTCGGATTTTGCTCTAGCCGCCAATAAGGTGTGTGGTGCCGGTGCGTTTGCAACCTTGTTATCAGCGGTGAAACGCATCGACGCCGCTTTCCCCGCGGCAGCTCCCGCAAGGGCCGCCGCTCCGACCGCCGTGGAGGGGAAGACGTCGGGCATGCTTGTCCCCGTATTCCTTGACGAAGCCGCCGCGCGCGGTCTGATCAAGCCCGGCCAGCGAAAAACCATCGGTGAGATCGTGACCGCCGCCCCGCCGGAAGCGGGATGGGACATCGAAGCGGTCGCGCAGCTGATCAAGCTGGTGAACGACCCGCACCGGCAGGCGTTCACTCAGATAACCGATACGAGAGGCCGGCCGGTGCCGTACTTGCCGCAGTCGCTGCTTGCGCTGATCCAGGAGTTCAAGGATGTGCCGAATGTAGGCGGCATCTTCAAGAAGATCCCGTTCGACGAGCTCTATCTTGATACATCGCTGGCGATGTTCTCGCCGGAAACCGAGAAGCGGCTCAAAGATAAGGCGTTTATCGCGGGGAGCATGATCCAGGGCGCCTTGACCGAGCTGTACCATGCGCTCTGCATGCGAAAAATCGAAGGGAAGCCGATCAGCGGTTTCAGCCTGTCGTTGTCCCGGGGCGTGAAGGGATACGACTGGACCGAGATCGATACGATCCTCTCGGCGGCCGAGGGGATCGTCGAATCAAAATCGAGGTTCGATTTCGTCAGCGACCGGAAGGGGGGCGGAAAGCTGGAAGATGTCGACAGTATCATTGCCGATAAGCTTGTGAAGCTGCAGAACGCCGTGAACGACGGCCATCTGGCGTTCATTACGAACAAAAAGGTGACCTTCACCTTTAACCGGCATGTCCTGGTCCTGATCGTCAACCGCGTCTGCGAGCGCCTGAGCGCCGACTATCCGAACGCGAGCATTCAGATCGATTTCGCGAACAGGCAGCTGCCGCTGAACCTCGGCGGCGACCTCGAAGCGGGTGTTCGCAGGGCGTTCGAGCTGAGCGGGAGCCAGGCGATGTACGTCAATGCCGATGATATCTTCTCGGCGATCAAGAAGAAATACGAGAACCACCCGTCGGGCTGGGAGGTGGACATCAGGGCCTTCCCGAACGTGGCGTTCATGCGCGACGATTTCACGAGCTCCATCTTCGAGCAGGGGAAGAACCGGGTCGCGCAGATCGACGCCGCGCTCGAAGAGGCGAAGAAAGAGTGCCGGCGGCGGATCGCGAAGAGCTACGGGCTGACGGAGCCTGTGGTCGGCACGCTGCCGGAGTCGCTCGGGTACGACGCGTCGAGGATCAAGCAGGCGGTCGAGCGTTACGGGATAGATGTCCTGAAGGTGAACGCAAAGGGGCGCGAGGTCGAAGAGGCCTCGAAATGGCTGGCCCAGCGCGACATGAGCAGGACCGAGGGCTATCTCAGGCTGTTGTCGGAGATGCGGCAGGCGCTCGAGCCGTTCGCGATCGACATGGCGTGGCGTGACGGCTTCGACGACCCGCGGACGAACCCGAAGGTAAAGCTGATGGAGTTCATCGGCTCGAGCAGGACGGCGCTGCCGGATCTCCTGGATAAGATGAAAAAACTCAGGGATGAGCTTGTGAGAGCGCAGGAGAGCGGAACGCTGCCCCCTGAGGTCGAGTTCGTATGCGATCCCATGAACGCGCAGGCCGTCGTGACGAAAATGAGAGGCGATACGGTCGTCAAGCAGCTGAATATCCCGCAGGTCATCGGCAAAGAGCCGGAGATCTTATCTCTTCTCGTCTCGGAGACAGCAGCAGCTGGCGAACCCGGCCGCGGCGGCCGCTGGCCGTGGCTGAGAAGGCTCCTCGGCGAGGAGTACGGATACCTGCAGGTGCCGATCGAACAGGGCTACTGGGCGGTCGCCCTCGGGAGCGGGATCTTTTACGGACTGCCCTATGCGCTTGGTTTTGCCGCCGCCGCGATACCCTTTATACTGCTGCACTATTTCGGCGTGCGCGAGGGGGGGCGAGCTCCGCCGCTGTTTGACATATTGTTCGTCGTTTTGCTGAACGGCGCCGCCCTGGCGTCGTTCGCCTTCTCTCCGATCATCGGCATACCGGTATTCCTCAATGCCGGGATGTTCCATTTCATCCTGAATGATTTTTTTGATGCGTATTATCAGGCTATCGCGAGGCCGAGACAGATCGAACAACTGGCTATGCGGTCGCTCAAGAAGGCGCGTCCGCTCATTCTGTCCCTGCTGCTTGCTCTGCCGGTCTATGCTATCGGCGGCGAAACTGTGCGCACAGCGACCATCCCGGATACGATACCATTACCCGTAATTGGAACATTCAGCGTTGCCATGGACCGGATGGGCACCCCTGAGCTGCGCGATATCCTGAGTAACGCGACCGATCCGGGGACGCGCGCCTATGCCGCCGTCTGTCTCGCAAAAATGAATAACCCCGCCTCGATCAACGCCCTGCTCCAGTGCATCAACGATCGTGACGATATCGTGAGAGCGTACGCCGCGTGGGGGCTCGCCGGGATGGGAGATGCGCGCGGTCAAGAGTATCTCTTCCGCGTTATCGCGCGGCCGGCTGTTCAGCCCGCGATGGGTGTCGTGAAAGGGATCATCGCTCCAGCCGTATTTCGCGAAGAGCTGGCCTCCATCTCTCTCGCCGTCAGGCTTGCCGCATCGATCGAGCCCGCAGATCCGGCCGTGATAAAGGCCGCCGCAGACCTCGCCGTCATCGCGCGGACAAAAGGCTATTTTGCGCCGCTGCAGACGGTGATGTCGGAGCCCGACTTCATGTCGAACCGGTTCGTCATCACCGACGAGGATCTCGCGGTGATCGACGAGATCGCTCACCGGCCGGTATTCGACCCGATGGAAGAAGTTAAGAAGGTCATGGCACAGACACGACCGGATGCGGCGGTCGCGACAGGCTCGAGCCATATCGACACGGGGCGGTATGTCGTCTTCGAATACACGGCGTCGGGCAGCCGGAACATCGGTGTCTTTGACAGGAGCGCTAAATGGGCGATCAGGACGGTCGACAAGAGCTGGAAAGGGTTCGATGCGGCCCTGTTGGAAGGCCCGCTAGCCTTGCATTACGCGCTCGACCGCGCCGCCTTCGATATCGACGCGATCAGCGCCGTCGCGAAAGGCGGCCAGGAATGGGTTCTGGATATCAATAAGAAGACGATAACGAAGATACAGCTCGGTACGAAGTTGTACGACGAGAATGCGCCTCTTCCCGCGACGCCGACCGTGCCGCTTCCGGCATCGGCCCCTGCGTCATTACCAGCGATCCTGCCAGCGCCGTTGCCGCCCGCATCCGGAACGCCGGCGACCGGCAGCGCTCCCGCCAAGGCCGACTACATGCAGGTCAAGGCGCCGTATTACAGCGTCGAGTCGATGAAAGACGGCAAGGCGTTGACGTTCGCGAACGCGGACGAGGCGAAGGCGTTCGGGGAGAAGCTGGTCGCCGAAGGACGCGCGGTGAAACGGACACTGACGGTAGAAGGGCTCGACTTCGATGTGTATCTTGAGGCCGATCCGCGGCTGACCGAGGAGGCTCTCAAGGCGGCGATTTCCGCGGCGATATCGCGGATCAAGGCGCAGGGGATGGGTATCAACAAGATTCCGCAGATGCTTGTGCTCGGCATCCTTGACCAATCGTCCCACCTCTTCGAAGACCACATCGCCAACGGTTTCGTCGGGATCAACCGGGCGCTTCTCGAGATCAAGGATGAAACGGCCCGCGATCTCATCTTGCGTGTTGGCCTCTTTCACGAGTTGTGCCATGAGGCGACAAAACGCGGCATGGAACTTGAGGCTGAGCAGATCGAATGCGATGCCTATTATACGATGGATATTCTAGGGCAATCCGGGATGGCGTTTGAAAAACTGAACGAGTGTCTGCGATCGATCGTAGCGTCTGCGCCGTTGAAAAAGTTTACGGAAATCCTTTGGATAGAGGAGTATTTTGGCCGGGGGGCGCATCGGTGGATCCTGGCGATGAGCTGCAGGAAAGGCGATAAGGCGGCGATGGAGGCTGCGGCGGAACGATTGAGCAGAGATCCTGCGTTTATGGAAGAGCTGATCAGGACAAAAGACGTTGGTTTTGCCATCGTGAGCTATTGCTCCCGAAACGACATAGCGATCGGCACGCAATCAATGCAAGCATTTATTAATGCGCTCAAAAGGAAGATCGCAGCGGCGTACAAAAAGCTTGTAAAAGTTGTAGCAATGCCGTTGATCAGTTTTGTTCAGGTGCGTTCGGCGATTGCCGATCCGCGAGTACAGGAATATCTTGAGGGGGACACGTTCAAGGGTGTGCCAGAAGGGGAGCGGCTGGCAGCTTTGGTGAGATATATCCGAGATGAATGCAAGCTGCCGCTGGATAGCCGGAATCTTTCGCATATATATAGCGCGTTGCCGGCAAAGCTATCGACGAAGATCGCGAAGAGCGATATCAAGAAAGTGTCTGTGACTGAAGAAGTGAATGATCAGGTGCAGGCGGCGATAAGAGATCCGCGAGTACAGGAATATCTTGAGGGGGACACGTTCAATGGTGTGCCAGAAGGAGAGCG
>JAKLEM010000005.1 GCA_022711655.1 Candidatus Auribacterota bacterium | reverse complement strand
TCCCCATGACAGTATTTACCGTTACGCTTCCCCCCGATAAGCACGGCGCAAAACTGAAGGAAGAGGTGATCGCCCCGGAGCAAGGGGTCAAGGCGGTCAACTACCGCAACCCCGACGGTTCCTGGACCGTGATCATCGAGCGTTCCGCCCAGGCCGCCGAAGACGCCGGCGCCTCTGTCATCGCCCACGAGCTCGGCGAGATCGCGCTGAGAGAGGAGGGGCAGGAGTGGGAGGAGGCGCATAGGGAGGTGGAGAAAGTTCTTGATAAAAATAGACCATTCCTGCTTTCTCTGCCAGAGGATCTGATCAACAATGTCGGTTCTTAGGAGGCGGAGGATTGGACCGATAGCGATAAGGCGGTAAAGACGATATTGAGCGCGATAAAGGATGAAATGTTTGGAGGGAATTTGGAAAGGATGGCGGCAAGTCTTGAAAGGAAGACTTTCCATTTCAGGGATGCAGACGGCAACCCAGGGATAACAATAAATATTGTTTACAAGATTCTCAGAATCTATCAAGAACACCCTGATGCAAAAATGAGAAAACTCAAAGGTGCAGATCTATTCGATCAGTTCATCCTTCCGCAAATAATGGGTGTTCACAAGACAATAAAAGCAGATCATATGTTTAGAGAATTGAAACAAGACCTGATCAATCAGATCGGTCCGGCAGATGGAACTGGAGATTGGACAACCAGCGATGCGGTTGTAAAGGCGATATTGCATGCGATCAAGGATGAGATGTTCGGCGGTAGTGCGGACAAAATGAAACCGGGTTACCTTGATAGGAATTCATTTGCCTTCAGGACTGCGGAAGGAAAGCCGGGGAAGGTGTCAAGAATTGTGAATAAGATCATCAATGTATATGAAAAGCACCCTCTCGCAAAAAAACGTAAACTAAAAGGTGCAGAGCTGTTCAATCAGTTTATCATGCCGGAGATAGCTGGGATACGCAAGAAAGTGAGTGCGGATCATATATTCAGGGAACTAAAACAGGACCTGATCGGCCAGATTGGCCCTGAGAAAAATAAGACAGGAAGAGATGCATGGACGCGAAGCGATGCCGTCGTAAAGAGGATTTTGAATGCAATAAAAGACGAGATGTGTGGTGGAGATGCGAACGGGATGAAATCATTCAAGCTCAAGACATTCCAGTTCCTGACGGATGAAGGTAATCCGGGGCTCATAGCTAATATTGTCGATACAATAATCAGAAAGTACGAACAGCATCCTGTGGCAATAAGGCATGGATTTAAAGGGATGGTCTTGTATAACCGGTTTATTTTGCCCGTAGTAGCGGAAATACATAAAGATGAAAAGGAAGAGGCGAAAGCGGATCATACGTTCAAGGAATTGAGAGAAGACCTGATCGATAATATTGGCCCGGAAGACGGTAAGGCGGGAAGAGTCGCTTGGGAACGAAGCGATGCTGCGGTCAAGGCAATACTGGTTGCGATAAAAGACGAGATGTGCGGCGGCGATGTGAATAACATGACAGCGCTTGTGCGGAAGAAATATCAATTTATGACAAGAGACGGCATGCCGGGTAAAAAAGCAAATATTGTAGAAACGATAATTATGAAGTACGCAGATCATCCTGATGCGAAGGGAACAGGACTAAAAGGGGATGACCTATTAACGATGTTCATCCTGCCGAAGATAGCTGGAATCCAAAAGGCAGTAAATGCAGATCATACATTCAATGAGCTAAAACAGGAACTGATCGAACAAATTGGTCCGGAAAAAGGAAAAGATGGCACGGAGGACTGGAGCCGCAGCGATGTGGTTGTGAGAAAGATATTGCATGCAATTAAAGATGAAGCGTGTGGCGGAGATGCGAATGAGATGACCAATATCGACTCAATGTCATTCAGGTTTCGGACATCTGATGGCCAGCCGGGGAGAACGGCGCGCATAGTCAAACGGATCATAAAAATATATGCGGATCATCCGAATGTGAGAAGCAAGGGGCTGAAAGGTATGGATCTGTTCGACAAGTTTATTCTGCCGGAGATAGGAGGGATACGAGAGAAAGATAATAAAAAGGTTAAGGTGTCGCTAGTATTCAAGGACCTGCAAGAAGATCTGATCGATCAGATAGGTCCGGAAGATGGTAAAGAAGGCAAGGATGCCTGGGTGCGCAGCGATGCAGCAGTAAAGAGGATACTGAACGCGATATGGAATGAGCTATGCAACGGTAATGCGAATAAAATGACACAACTTGCAGGAAAGAAATTCCAGTTTGTGACCGCAGACGGCAGGCCGGGAAGAACAGCTAACATATTATTGCCGATAATGAGGGTATATGCAAATCATCCTGATGTGGCAGGACGTGGATTGAGAAGAACTGACCTGATCGATCAGTTCGTCCTGCCGGAGATAGCGGGAATACACAAAGAGACAAAGGCGGATCATACATTCAAGGTGTTGAAGCAGGAACTGATAGGCCAGATCGGTCCGGAAAATGGCAAGACGGGCAAGGATGCCTGGAAACGAAGTGATGCTGCGGTAAAGGAGATTCTGAATGCGATAAAAGACGAGGTGTATAATGGTGATGCGAACAAAATGACAACAGGTAGGTTGAATGCCAGATACCAGTTTATTGCTTCGGACGGCACACCGGGTAAAGCAGCATGTGTTCTGGCAAAGATCATTAGAACATACGCGGATTATCCGGATGTGAGAGTAAAGAAAATGAAGATGGGAGATTTATTCTATCAATTCCTCCTGCCAGAGATAGCCGGGATACACAGGGATGTGACGGCTGAATACACATTCAAGGAATTGAAACAGGATCTGATCGACCAGATCGGTCCGGAAGAAGGCAAGGCAGGTATGGATGCCTGGGTGCGCAGTGATGTGGCGATCAAGCAGATCTTGAATGCTATTAAAGATGAAATGTGCAATGGCGATGCGAACAAAATGGATAACCTATGGCATAAGAAGATTCGCTTTAAGGCTATCGATGGTACGCCGGGAAGAACATGTGATGTGGTGGCTCTTATCGTAAGAAGATACGAGAAACACCCTGTTGCTATAAGCAAGAAGCTGAAAGGGACTGCTCTCTTATATCAGTTCATATTACCCCAAATTGCGCATATAACGGTCCTCAAGAAGGAGAAGGAGAAGGAGAAGGAAATAAAGGATATCTCACATACATTTAAGAACCTGAATCAAGATCTCATTGATCAGATTGGCCCGGTTAAAGGGGAAGCCGGAACTGTCGACTGGAGCCGCAGTGATGCAGCAGTGCGAGTGATAGTGCATGCGATCAAGGACGAGCTGTTCGGCGGTGACCCGGGCGCTATGATCAATATGTCGTCCATGAAGTTCCAGTTTAGAGCATCTGATGGAACGCCGGGTAAGACGGCATGCATTGTACCAATGATCATTAGAGCGTATGAGAATCATCCTGATGTGAAAAGCAGGGGGCTAAAAGGCTTTAAAGTCTTGTATCAGTTCATACTGCCGGAGATTGCCGGGATCCAAAGGGAAGTTATCGTGGATCACGCCTTTAAAGCATTGAAACAAGATCTGATTGACCAGATCGGTCCGGAAGAAGGGAAAACAGGTGCAAAAGCATGGGTGCGGAGCGATGCAGTAGTGAAGAAAATAATAACCGCGATAAAAGATGAGTTTTGCGGCGGTGATGCGAATAGAATTGTCGGTCTCATGTATGCAAAAATCCAATTTCACACTGTTGACGACAAGCCGGGGAGAATCACGACGCTTGCAGAAACAGTCGTAAATGCATATGAAAAGCATCCCGCTGTCCTGGAGCATAGGCTGCAAGTTGTGGATGTGCTCGATCAATTCATTATCCCGGAGATTGCCGGGATCCAGAGGGAAGCTGGCGCGGATCATGTCTTTAAAGAATTAAAACAGGATCTGATCGACCAGATCGGTCCGGAAGAGGGGAGAACGGGTGCAGATGCATGGGCGCGAAGCGATGCGGTAATTGCGAAGATTATGCATGCAATTATGGATGAGATGTGTGGCGGTGATGCTAACGCTATGTCGAATTTTTGGGGGAAGAAATTTCAGTTTCGTACGGCATATGGTAAGCCGGGGAAGGTCATTAATATAGTAGTTAAGATCATCAAGGCATATGCAGGACATCCAAAAGCAGAAGAATATGAACTGAAAGGTGCGGATCTGCTCGATCAGTTTATTCTCCCTGAGATAGCCGGAATACGCAAGGAGGTGAAAGCGAACCACACGTTCAAGGAATTAAAACAGGATCTGATCTACCAGATCGGTCCGGAAAAGGGCAAGACAGGCATAGATGCATGGGTGCGAAGTGATGCCGCAGTTAAGAGGATATTGTGCGCGATAAAAGATGAGGTGTGCGGCGGTGATGCGAATCTCATGGTGAATCTCAGAATGAGGAGATATCAGTTCCTGAGGGCAGATGGAAATCCGGGCAAAACAACAAATATTGTTGAGACTATTATCAAGAAATACGGACAGCATCCTGATGCAAAAGGAAAAGAACTAAAGGGCTCTGATTTGTTCGATCTGTTCATCCTTCCGGAGATAGCCGGGATACACAAGGATGTGATGGCAGACTACACATTCAATGAATTGAAACAAGATCTGATCGACCAGATCGGTCCGGAAGAAGGCAAGTCTGGGATCGATGCATGGGTGCGAAGCGATGCAACTGTTAAGAAGATATTGCACGCGATAAGAGATGAGATGTTCGGAGGCGATGCAGATAAGATGATAGGTCTTATTAATAAACATTTCCGCTTCAAGACGATGGATGGGAAGCCTGGGAGAACTGTATGCATCGTTCAGATGATCGTCAGGAAGTATGCCTCGCATCCGAATGTGAAAGGGATGAGTTTTAATTGGGGAGATTTATTTAATCGGTTTATCTTATCGGAAATAGCCGGCATAAGCAAGGAAGTGAGGGCCGATCATACATTCAAGGAATTGAAACAAAATCTGATCGATGAGCTTGGTCCGGAAGCGGACAGGACCGGTAAAGATGCCTGGGCGCGCAGTGATGCGGCAGTCAAGAGGATATTGTTGGCTATAAGAGATGAAGCGTGCGGAGGCGATGTTAATAAGATGATAGGGCTTGGGCATAGGAAATACAGATTTTTAACGGAAGATGGCAGGCCGGGAAGATCCGTATATATTTATCAAATGATACTAGGAAAATACGCGAATCATCCGGATGTGAAACAAAAGGGGTTGAAAGGAGTTGTTTTATTCAATCAGTTTATCTTGCCTGAGATAGCGGGAATATATATGGGTGCTGCTATGGATGAGAATGCGGCAGAGCAATATGTCCTCAAACGCAAGAATGACATCCTCGACCTTATCCTTCTGTTCCCCGACGACGAGGTGATGCTGAACGAGGCGATGGCGATATTCGCGCCGCATATCGACGAGCTGATGCGAAAGAAGCTGGTCTGCACGTTTGCGGCGCTGGGGTTGGGGAAGGGACAGACGATATTCGGCGAGCCGAGGAAGGTCTTCAAGAACGGTGTGGAACGCCAAAAAGAGCTTATTGCCGTGATGATGCGCCGGCGGGAGATGGCGAAGGAGTTCCTGACTGACGAAGCGAAGCTCAACCGCCTCAAGGAGCTGTTCCTGCGATGGAACGCCAAGAACGCGCAACGGGACATCGACGGCGTCATGAGGGACCAGGGACAGGCATTCGAGGAGGCCCTTGCAGAACTGCAGAAGGCCGGCGGGGATAGGGAGCAAAAAGAGCTCATCAAGCGTATCCGCGAGCAGGTAGCCGCGCACTATGCGCAGGTGCGGTCGTTCAAGGTAAATGGCCTTGAAACGAAGATGCTGGAGTACGAGAGAAGGGGAGCGCAGTTCCTTGCCGGGCACGACAAGGCGATCCTCGCGGACGAGCAGGGGATGAGGAAGACGTTCCAGGCGGTTGCTGCTGCGGAGAAGCTGAATCTCAAGCGAGTCCTGATCGTCACACCGAACCGCGTGAAACGGACCTGGGCGAGCATCATCAAGGACTTTACCGGGCGCAAAGACAAAGAAGTCTGCATCGTCGACAGCGATGAGCTGAAGGAGGCGGAGAAGGACGCGAAGATGTTTGATGCACTCGCGAAGCGGATGGGAAAAGCGCGCTACCTCATTGTGAATTACGAGTTCCTGCGGGGCAGGAGTGAAAAGGAAATAGGGTCTTCTGACTTTTTAGTGGGTGATTTAAACGCTCAATTGCTTTGTAACTCACTTAAAGACAATAAGAAAGCTGATATAATCATTCTTGAAAAACTTGGTCTAAAGACTGAGCAGTTATCTACGGTTTCAGAAGAAGCATTTATAGCAGCATTTAATGATGTTTTACGAATGCGTGATTTTCCTGAAAGGGTTACTACTGATGAGCTTAAGTCTCTACTGTCAGACGATATGCAACTGCTCTTAGATAGTCATCTGCGCGATGCGAATGCCGTTACTGATCAGGAACTAAAGGATTTGAACAAGTCATTACTACAAGCAATTTACCCACAGGAAATCCGGAAGAGCCAGGAAATAAAAGATCTCTTCCCGGGGATCGAGCTGGCGATCATAGATGAGGTGCAGAAGGCGGACAGCCCGTCTGACACCGTCCAGCAGGCGGCGGCGATACGTCAGATCAAGCCGCAGAGAAGGTGGCTCCTGTCGGGGACGCCGTATCACGACAAGCCGGAGCATTTGTATTCGCTCCTGTCGTACCTCGATCAATACGAGGGGTCGTTCGAGAAGTTCAAGACGGACTTTATCGTCGGGCGGGGAGAGGTGAAGATCGGCGGACTGGTTGTATTGAAGCAGAAACTCGCAAAAGTCATGCTTCGCCGCCGCCAGAGCGAGGTATTCGCCGAGTACGACGAGAAACTCCACGGCGACGGCAAAACGCCGTGGCGGCCTAAGAGGGTCGACATTGAGCCGCAAAAAGAAGGGATGTACGACCTGAGCGAAGAACAGGTAGAGATCATCAAGTCGATGATCGACGATTTCAAGGGGTGGGCGGAAAGGTATAACGCGTTGCGGACGACGAAAGAGGACGAGAAGCTCGACATAGAAGGGCTCAACCCGATGGTCCAGCTGGAGATGATCCTGCAGGCGATGGCCGACCCGAAGATGGTGGGCGGAAAGGGGGAGTCGCCGCTGATAGGGAGGCTGGCCGATGCGGTGGTGGCGCGCGTGAAGGCGGGGAAGAAGGTGCTGATCTTCGCGAAGCACCGCTGGATGGTCGAGCGGCTGCAGGAGGCGATAGACGAGCGGCTGAAGAAGGAAAAACTGGGCAAAGCGGAGAAGATGTACGGCGGCGTAAGCGAAGATGCGCAGGAGTCTCACAAGATCGCATTCAACAAAGAAGAGAGTAATTTAAAGGTCTTGGTGGCGGGTATCGACAGCGGCGGGACGGGGATATCGCTGACGGGTGCGGATACGGTGATGTTCGCCGAACTGCCGTTCACCTACTCGGAGCTCTACCAGGCCGAGTACCGGCCGCTGCGGATCGGGGGCGGGAAGAAGGAAGTGGAGTACGTGACGTGGCTGGGGAAATATCCTCCCGGCACGGTTGAGAAGATGAAGGACGACGAGTTCCTGAAAAAGGTCTTCTCGGCGCCGTCGGCAGCCGAGATTCTGAAACAGATCATCGACGGCAAAGGCATGATCTACCGGTTCCTGATGGACGACCTCGGCAACAACGAGATGGAGAGCGAGCTGAGGCGCGGGCTTGCGGGTAATTATCCGTGGCTGGGGGTCGGGAGGGAGATGATGGCGTGGGAACCGTTGCGCGAACTTGCGCAAGGAGACAAGCGGATACAAGAGGCCCTGAACGATGTCGCGTATCTGTATCAGGAGAGCGGACTGAAGGGCAAGGGCCTGGTCGAGATCGTCAAGGATATCAACCGGGCGGCGGAGCAAGACGAGGAACGAAGCCCCTTCGAGGCCGGAGATCTGGCGATTCCGGCGAAGCTGGACAGCCATCCCGATGCGGGGCTGTGGCGGATGTCGTTACAGGGGTTGGAAGCGTCACTTGCGGCCATATACGAAGAGAATACGACGTTGGCGCGCGAGGCGGTATATTGGGAAGGAGAGTTGAGTGATTTCGAAGGGTTCCTGCTGCTGCCGCTGACGCTGGTATCGTGGCGTGCAGGCGACGGGGGGAAGGAGGCGCTCAGGAAGATCCTGCGCGAGATGATGACGATCGAAGACGTGAATGAGCGCGATATGGAGATCGGCCGGCTGTACGCGGCGCTGGCGCACCTGTCGGCGCATGGCGAAGAGGCATCCGCATTCCTTGATGCCAACGCGGCGCTGCTGGAAGGGATGAAGGGCCGGGATGCGCTGCTCGCGATCGAGAAGCTGATGGTGGTATCGTACGCTCAGAAGGATGTGTTTGCGAAACTGTGCGAGAGGGAGTACGCGGACGCCGGTGCAATGGCTAGGGAGATTGACGTTGCATACAGGGACGCGTTGAAAAATGAGTTCAAGGTGGCGCCAACTGAAGAGATGGAAGACGAATCACGGCCGGACCGGATAAACTGGATGTATGGGTTGATGCAGGTGATGAAGGACTGCGAATACAAAGTGGAAGTGAAACTATTGAAAGCGGCGATAACGGAGTCGCTGAAGGGCACGTACGGCGGCCGGCGCGCGAGGGGCTGGGATCGAACGTCGATGGGTGAGGAGGCGTTCTGGGACGCATGGAATAAGCCGTATTACGAACAATGGGGTAAGTCCTACACGATGAAGGCGTATGAGACGGCGAACATCGATCACGTGCGCTGGGTCGCGCAAGGACATGAATCGGTAAATGTATGGGGACGGTCTATCGGCAAGTTGAGGGGCATCGCGAGCGTGCTGACGGACCGGAACCAGCGGCTGATGCTGTTGGTCGATGGCGATGAACACACGCTTGCCGGTGCCGCGCTGGTGCGGGTCAGGACGACCGCAGACGGCCGTAGCGCGATACATGTTTCACGTCCGGCCGTGCCCTTTGCCGGCATGCTGGAAAGTGAGCTCGTGAGTATCGTAAAGGTCAAAGCGCGGGACGTCCCCGGCTGCGATCTGCTCACCTGCGACCCGACGATGCTGAAGGAAGAGAAGACGGGAGCCGAGGTTAAACTATCTCCAATGGCCGATGCCGCAGGCGAAATGGTGAGCGGCAAATGGCGCACCGCCGAATCGGAGTTCTCGCATAAGGGCAAGGTGGTGTGGGAGCGCGGGGACATTGCGCTCGAGATATACGGCCAGGTCGCGGATGCGGGCCGTTTTGCCGAGCTGATGAAGGAAGAAGGGGGAAAATGGCGGGGGCGGCGCGGCCGCGGGATACCGCTTTCGATCCTGGCGCGCGTGATCAGGAACGGCGATGAGGCAGCGCTCAACAGGCTGGTCGACGGCGCAGAGGCGGCGCGTACGAAGATACGCGAAGCAAAAGATCACCCGAACCGCGCGGCGGCACTGGCAATGGTGGACCGTGTTGTCATGGCATCGCGGCTTGCGCTCGAGCGTTGCCAATGCGAGCGTATGGTGAAAGCGAAGCGTGTCAGCCGTTCGGTTCTCATCGGGATGGAAATGACCTTGGATGCGATCGCGAACGGGATGGAGGCGCTATCGGAAGGGGCATTAGCGCCGCTGCCCAAGCCCCTTGGCGACGAGATCCAACGCATTAAGGAGAATACCCGTACGATGGGCGATGCCGCATAAGATAACCTTACTTTTCGCAGGGTATGTTGTATAATTTCCTCAGTCCTTCGGTTTATCCATGGTCGGATTCGTTCATCTGCAGGATCCGATGAATATCTAAAGAATGATTACATAACATCATGCACACAAACATATTGAGGAATAGCAGAGTCTGCCTCAAGACCTACGGCTGACCGATGGATGCGGTATAGCACGACTATGGAGAGGATTGTTAAGGCGTTAGTGAGTCTATAATACATATGAGTGACGGGCAAAGCGGCAGATACGCTTCTCTCTGCCGCTTTTACTTTGTGTATGAATAATGCTTGCCTCACGGAACCTTTAGAGTTATAATTGTATCAAATAGTGAAGCGAATAATATGCTTAATCGCTTCAGCGGAGATACGAGAAATGAAATACATATGGGAACGGAAGAACTGGTTTGATTTCAAATATGATGAAGCGGCTTTGCTGAAGCCGCTCAGCCAGCTACGGATCCTGCAGGGTAAACTGTTGGGCCGCGTCTCCTCTCTTGATATCAAACTCGAGACCGAGGCCCAGGGAGCCGTTCTGGTCGAGGAGGCGGTGCGTACCGCTGAGATCGAAGGGCAGCGCCTCAATCGCGATGCAGTCCGATCATCCGTTGCGGTAAAGCTAGGCCTTCCTCGTGGTGTCGGCCCGCACGACAGGAACATTGACGGGCTTGTGGATGTACTGCTGGATGCCGTTCGCGCTCATGAAAAACCGCTGACGCTGAAGCGGCTGAATGCCTGGCATGCAGCGTTGTTCCCAACCGGTTATTCCGGCTTAACAAAGATCGCGACGGGCGCGCTTCGAGGCAATGAACCGATGCAGGTCATATCCGGTCCGGTAGGAAGGGAGAAGATCCACTTCGAAGCCTTACCGAAGGACCGCCTTGATGAAGAAATGCGCCTTTTCCTCGAATGGTGGAATGCATCCTCTTCGCGACACATGGACGGTATACTGCGTGCAGCGGCAGCTCACCTGCGATTTCTGACGATACATCCGTATGAAGACGGGAATGGCCGATTGGCAAGGGCGCTGACTGACATGGCTTTGGCTCAGGACGAGAGATTGACTGTCAGGTTTTACAGCGTTTCTTCGGAGATCATGCGAGTGCGCGAGGAGTATTATGCGATCCTCGAGAAAGTTCAGAGATGCCGCCTTGACGTGACGGAATGGTTTCTATGGTTTATAACGTGCGTCACTGCGTCCATCGAACATTCCAGGGATATTATTGTCAGCGTGTTGATGCGAGCCGACTTTTGGAACCAGCATGCCCAGATACAGCTGAACGAGCGGCAAAAGAAAGTTATCAACCGGATCCTTGAAGCCGGTATCGGCAATTTTGAAGGCGGCCTGACGACGCGAAAATATGTGAGTATGACGCGCACGAGCCGCGCGACCGCATTCCGCGAGATAGCGGATATGCTGGAGAAAAAAGTCTTACGACAACTGCCAGGCAAGGGACGCAGCGTTTGCTACGACTTGATCTGGCCCGGAACTGACAGAAATGATCTTTGAGAGAAAGAACAAAGATCTGGTCGTCCGTAATGATAGTTGGGAGATCGTTACTGTTTATCCGTATGGCAGTGAAGAACAGCAGCGTTTTGAGAAGGGCATCGAAATGCTGGCCTATTTCCGCCAGTGCTATCAGACGAGAAAGTTGGCCGAGAAAATTGAAAAGAAGGAGAAGATAGAGCGGCAGATAGATGATAATGACAAAAAGATATTTCGCAAATGCGACAAGAAAGCTGATAAAAGCAAAAGATACAACTTAACACAGACAGCGGTAGTTTTGAGCGTTCATAGACAGACGATATATTACTGGATGCAAAAAGGCTGGGTTAAACCAAGGCGCGATTACAGAAATTATCCGGTTTTCACAGTTAATGACATAGAGAAACTGATGGAATGGAAATATGCGTTACAAAAAGGGATCGATTCCAGTTTCTCATCTTTTGAGCAGTTTTAGACAGTTTTATACAGGATTGCATCTTGTTTAGGCTGAATGAGATATGAAGAAAGTATACATAAAAAATTTTGGCTGACCGATGGATGCGGTATAGCACGACTATGGAGAGGATTGCTAGGGCGATTGTGAGTCTATAATACATATGAGTGACGGACAGAGCGGCAGATACGTATCTATCTGCCGCTTTTACTTTGTTTGTTAATAATGCTTGCTTCACGGAACCTTTAGAGTTATAATCGTATCAAATAGTGAAGCGATTACGATGCTTAATCGCTTCAGCGGAGACTCGAGAGATGAAATACATCTGGGAACGGAAGAACTGGTTTGATTTCAAATATGATGAAGCGGCTTTGCTGAAACCGCTCAGCCAGCTACGGATCCTGCAGGGTAAACTGTTGGGCCGCGTTTCCTCTCTTGATATCAAACTCGAGACCGAGGCGCAGGGAGCCGTCCTGGTCGAGGAGGCGGTGCGTACCGCCGAGATCGAAGGGCAGCGCCTCAATCGCGACACAGTCCGATCATCCGTTGCGGTAAATCTTGGCCTTCCTCGTGGTGTCGGCCCGCACGACAGGAACATTGACGGGCTTGTGGATGTGCTGCTGGATGCCGTTCGCGCTCATGAAAAGCCGCTGACGCTGAAACGGCTGAATGCCTGGCATGCGGCGTTGTTTCCAACCGGTTATTCCGGCTTAACAAAGATCGCGACGGGCGCTCTTCGAGGCAATGAACCGATGCAGGTCATATCCGGCCCGGTAGGAAGGGAGAAGATCCACTTCGAAGCCTTACCGAAGGACCGCCTTGATGAAGAAATGCGGCTTTTCCTCGAATGGTGGAATGTATCCTCTTCGAGACACATGGACGGTATACTGCGTGCTGCGGCAGCTCACCTGCGATTTCTGACGATACATCCGTATGAAGACGGGAATGGCCGATTGGCAAGGGCGCTGACTGACATGGCGTTGGCTCAGGACGAGAAATTGACTGTCAGGTTTTACAGCGTTTCTTCGGAGATCATGCGAGTGCGCGAGGAGTATTATTCGATCATCGAGAAAGTTCAGAGATGCCGCCTCGACGTGACGGAATGGTTTCTATGGTTTATAACGTGCGTTACGGCGTCCATCGAACATTCGAGGGATATTATTGTCAGCGTGTTAATGCGAGCCGATTTTTGGAACCAGCATGCCCAGATACAGCTGAACGAGCGGCAAAAGAAGGTCATAAATCGGATCCTTGAAGCCGGTATCGGCAATTTCGAAGGCGGCCTGACGACGCGAAAATATGTGAGTATGACGCGTACCAGCCGCGCGACCGCATTCCGCGAGATCGCGGATATGCTGGAGAAAAAAGTCTTGCGACAACTGCCAGGCAAGGGACGCAGCGTTTGCTACGACCTGATCTGGCCGGGAACTGACAGAAATGATCTTTGAGAGGAAGAACAAAGATCTGGTCGTCCGCAATGACAGTTGGGATATCGTTACTGTTTATCCGTATGGCAGTGAAGAGCAGCAGCGTTTTGAGAAGGGCATCGAAATGCTTGCCTATTTCCGTCAGTGCTATCAGGCGAGAAAGTTGGCCGAGAAAATAGAAAAGAAGGAGGAGATAGAGCGGCAGATAGATGATAATGATAAGAAGATATTTCGCAAGTGCGACAAGAAAGCTGATAAAAGCAAAAGATACAACTTAACACAGACAGCGGTAGTTTTGAGAGTTCATCGACAGACGATATATTACTGGATGCAAAAAGGCTGGGTTAAACCAAAGCGTGATTACAGAAATTATCCGGTTTTTACAGTTAATGACATAGAGAAACTCATGGAATGGAAATATGCGGTACAAAAAGGGATCGATTCCAGTTTCTCATCTTTTGAGCAGTTTTAGACAGTATTATACAGGATTGCATCTTGTTTATAATTAATGAGATATGAAAAAAGTTTATATAAAAAATTTTGGCTGCCAGATGAACGAATCTGATTCCGAGGTGATGGCGGGGCTTCTCGCTGCTGCCGGGTATGCGCCGACGGATCGCGAAGACGCTGCGGATGTCATCATCCTCAACACATGCTCGGTTCGCCTCTCGGCGGAGAACAAGGCGATCGGGAAGATGCGGGAACTGGGGAAGCTCAAGGCGAAGCGGCCGGAGCTTATTCTCGGGTTTTGCGGGTGCATGGCGCAGAAGCATCAGGAGGCGCTCTTCAAGACGCTGCCCTTTCTCGATTTCGTCTGCGGGACACAGCAGATAAGAAGGATCCCTGAACTGATCGAACAGGCCCGCAAAAACCGCGAGTACCTGATCGACGTCTCCGTCATGGACGAGTATCCGGTCGACCAATCGGTCGCGGTGCGTGAAGGTATGCTTAAGGCGTGGGTGCCGATCATGCGCGGATGCGACAACTATTGTTCATACTGCGTCGTTCCGTACGTGCGCGGCAGAGAAGTGAGCAGGCCGTTGAAAGATATTGTCTCTGAGGTGCGGCGGCTTGCCGACGGCGGGTGCAAAGAGGTGACGCTTCTTGGACAGAACGTCAATTCGTACGGAAAGGGGCTTGGCGACACAAAGGCGACGTTCCCGCGGTTGCTCGAACACTTGAACGATATTGCCGGCATCGAGCGGATCCGCTTCGTTACGTCGCACCCGAAAGATATCAGCGCAGAGCTCATTGCGCAGTTCGGCCAATTGCCAAAACTGTGCGAGTATTTACATTTTCCGATCCAGGCCGGTTCCGACAGGATCCTCTCCCTGATGAACAGGAAATACACGGCCGGGCATTACCTGGATATTGTCGCGAAGCTGCGCGACAGGTGTCCGGGGATCGCGCTGAGCACCGATATCATCGTTGGGTATCCGACCGAGACCGAAGATGATTTCCAGAAAACGGTTGAGGTAATGCGCTTGATTGCATATGATAGCGCATATATCTTTAAGTATTCGACGAGAGAGGGGACGGCAGCGGCAGGCAGGACCGATGACGTGCCTCTGAAGGTGAAAGAGGAGCGAAACCAGGCGCTGCTCGCGCTTCAGGAGAAGATCAGCGCGGAAAAGAATCAGGCGCTTGTCGGGTCGCAAGTAGAGATATTGGTCGAAGGCGCAAGCAAGCGTAATCCTGCGCGCATGACCGGCAGGACGCGGCAAAACAAGATCGCTGTTCTCGAAGACGCTGCGGCACTGGCGGGCAAAAGTATCGTGAAAGAAGTGAGAAGGGCCACGGCTGTCACGCTGTACTGCTGAACGGTTGACCGAGATTGTCAGGCTATGGATTTTTTCGAAGTACGCATCAAGGGGTATAAATCGCTGAAGGTCCTTCGCGACCAGACCGTCCTCGACATCCTTCCGCTGATCCCGCTAAAGGACAAGCTCCCGCCGCTCGGCGCGATCGTCAATAACCGCCTTGTCGGGCTGGATTACCGTTTCACCGCGCACTGTGACCTCGAGATCATCACGTTCCTGAGCAAGGAAGGCGCGGCGATCTACCGGCGCACGGTTTCGAATATACTGCTGCAGGCGATACGGGCGGTCTCGCCCGGTTCACAGGTAGCCGTCGGACAGGCGCTCTATAACGGCTATTATTACGACTTCGGCGGCCGCAAACGGCTGAATGAGAAGCTCCTTGAAAAGATATCTGACGAGATGCGGCGGATCATCGATGAGGACCGGCAATACATCAAACGGACCGTCGCCGTCGAAGAGGCGGTGAACTATTTCCGCGACGAGGCGATGGAGGACAAGGTCAAGCTGTTGTCGAACTGCCCTCTGTCGCAGGTCTCGCTTGTTACCTGCGGCGATTTTACCGACATCTGTTTCGGACTGACGGCCTTTTCCACCGGCGCGATCGATACCTTCAAGCTCTACCTGAAAAAACCCGGGTTTGTCCTTGGGTTCCCCACGAGAGAGGAGCCGCGCACCGTGCCGCGTTTGCAGAAACAGCCGAAACTGTTCAACGTCTACACCGAAGCGCGATCGTGGTACAAGATCCTCGGCGTCGAGAACGTCGGTGACCTCAACGAGCTGTGCATCTCCGGCAAGATCACCGATATGGTGAAGATCGCCGAGGGGCTCCATGAAAAAAAGATCGCGCAGATCGCCGACGTCATCACGAAGCGCCGTCAGGAGATAAAGATCGTCCTCATATCCGGGCCGACGGCGTCGGGCAAGACGACGTTCGCGAAACGGCTGGGGATCCAGCTCCGGGTCAACGGGATCAGCCCGAAGACGATATCGATCGACGACTATTTTGTCGACAGAGATGATATGAAAAGGGAAAAGGACGGCAGCATCGATTATGAATCGATCAATGCGGTCGACGTTCCGCTGCTTAACCGCCAGCTGAAGGCGCTTGCCTCCGGAAAGTCGGTCGAGGTTCCGGTCTTCAGTTTCAGCCACGGTAAACGGCTCAAGGATAAGACCGTGCCGATGTCGATTGGGCCTGACGAGGTCCTTATAGTCGAAGGGATCCATGGGCTGAACGACCGGCTCACGCCGCACATTCCGCCCAGAAGCAAATACAGGATCTATGTCAGCGCGCTGACGCAATTGTCGATCGATAACAGCAACCGCATATTCACTTCAGACTCGCGCCTGATCAGGCGTATCGTCAGGGACAAGCTTTACCGGTCATATACAGCTGCTGACACGATCCACCGATGGGATTCGGTGCGCGAAGGGGAGCGGCGCAACATATTCCCTTTCCAGGAGAAGGCGGACGCTTTCTTCAATTCGTCGCTGATCTACGAGCCGGCGGTTTTGAAAGATTTCGCCGAGCGTTTCCTGCTCGAGGTCAAGCCGGACCAGCGCGCTTATGTCGAAGCGCAGCGGCTTCTCGAGTTCCTCTCGATATTCGTCCCGATACCGGCGCGCGAGGCGCCGAACACGTCGATACTTCGGGAGTTTATCGGCGGGAGCACGTTCAACTATTGAGACAGGCTACGAATGACAACGCAGACTGCGCCGAACGACAGCTCATTGACGCCGATGATGCGCCAGTACCGGACGATCAAGGAAACGCTTCCCGACACGGTCCTCTTGTTCCGCCTCGGCGACTTTTACGAGATGTTCTTCGAGGACGCGAAGAAGGCGTCCGCTATCCTGAATATCGCGTTGACGGCGCGCGAATCGGGTAAAGGCAACAAGGTCCCGATGTGCGGCGTCCCGTATCACGCCGCGGAAGGGTACATCGCGCGCCTCATCAAATCCGGCAACAAGGTGGCGGTGTGCGACCAGACCGAGGACCCGAAGCTCGCCAAAGGGATCGTCCGGCGCGGCGTGACGAGGATCATCACTCCCGGCACGGTGCTCGACTCCGCACTGCTGAGCGACAAGGCGCACAACTACCTTGCCGCGATAGACAGTGCGGGCGGGCGCTACGGCCTTTCTTATATAGACATCTCGACGGGAGAATTCCGGTCGACGCAGGCAGCGGACGAGCGCGAGCTTGTTTCTGAGATCATTCGCGTCAGGCCGGCTGAGATCGTCGCTCCCCTGAAAATCCCTGCGGACAGCGCGTTAATACAGCGGATCAAGGCGGCGGCCAATCCGCTTGTTAACTTTATCGACGATTGGCAGTTCGATCCCGATCCCTGCGCGACGGCGCTTAAGGGGCAGTTCAAGGTTGCGTCGCTCGACGGGTTCGGTCTGCGGGGCCAGACGCTGTCTGTCACGACTGCGGGGGCGCTGATCGCGTATCTTAAGAACAACCTCTATGAATCGCTCGGCCATCTGCGCCCGGTGCACCTCTATTCGATCTCGGGCTACATGGTGCTCGATGCGGTCAGCCAGCGAAACCTCGAGCTGGTCTCGACCATTCGGGACGGTGCGCGTGAAGGAACCCTGCTCGGCGTCCTCGACCGGACGGTGACGCCGATGGGCGGACGGACGATCAAGGATTGGATCGCCAGCCCGCTGGTCGATATCCCGAAGATACGCGAGCGCCTGGACTGCGTTGAGGCGTTCGTTGACTCGAAGGACGTCATGCACCGGGTCCGTGAGTCGCTGCACGATATCCGGGATATAGAGCGGATCGTCGGCCGTCTGAACTGCGGAGCCGGGAACCCGCGCGACCTGATCGCTCTCAAGACATCGCTCAAGGCCGTGCCGTCGGTCAGGGCTGCGCTCGGCGAGATCGCATCGCCGCTGATACGTGCGCTGGCGGAAGACTGCGAGGATATGGCGGACATCGTTTCGCTGATCGAACGCGCTATCAGGGACGACGCGCCGGTCTCGATACGCGAAGGTTCTATTGTCAAGGAGGGTTTCAGCCGGCAGCTCGACGAGATCAGGTCTGTCTACACGACTGGGCGCGGGTGGATCGCCGAGCTCCAGAACAGGGAGATCGAGCGGACCGGCGTCAAGTCGCTCAAAGTCAGGTACAACAAGGTCTTCGGGTATTACATAGAATTATCGAACGCGAAATTGCAATCGGTGCCCGCGGACTATATACGCAAGCAGACGCTCGTGAACTGCGAGCGCTTTGTTACGGAGGAGCTCAAAGTATATGAATCAAAGGTCCTCGGAGCGGAGGAGCGGGCAAACGCGCTTGAGGCGGATCTCTTCGCGCAGGTCAGGGATGAGGTCCTCCTCGAGACCGCCCGCCTGCAGAAGATAGCCCGCGCCCTTGCCATACTTGACGCGCTTGCGTCGATGGCGCTGGTGAGCGTATCGCAGAATTATGTGCGGCCGGACGTCAACGATTCGGACCTCATCGATATCCGCGGGGGCAGGCATCCGGTCGTTGAGACGCTGATCGGCGCGAACGCCTTTGTGCCGAACGACCTCCTGCTCGACATGTCCGAGAACCAGCTTCTGATCATCACCGGGCCGAACATGGCGGGAAAATCGACCTACATCAGGCAGGCGGCGCTCCTGGTCCTGATGGCGCAGATGGGCAGTTTTGTGCCGGCGGAAAGCGCGCGGGTCGGCCTCGTTGACCGGATATTCACCCGCGTCGGGGCCTCGGACGACATCGCCAGCGGCCAGAGCACCTTCATGGTCGAGATGACCGAGACGGCCAATATCATCAACAACGCGACACGACGGAGCCTGATCATCCTCGACGAGATCGGCCGGGGGACGAGCACCTTCGACGGGCTGTCGATCGCCTGGGCGGTGTGCGAATATCTCCATAACAACGCGGAGAAGCGTGCGCGGACGCTCTTCGCGACGCATTACCACGAGCTGACTGAGCTCGAGCTGACGATGGGCGGCGTGAAGAACTACAACATCGCCGTACGCGAATGGGAAGAGGACGTCATCTTCCTGCGAAAGATCGTCCGCGGCGGCACCGACAAGAGCTACGGTATCCATGTGGCGAAGCTTGCGGGGCTCCCGAAAGAGATCATCGCCCGCGCCTTCGAAATCCTCGACAACCTCGAAGAGGGGAGCATCGCCGAGAACGGCAAGCCGGCGCTCGCGAAGCAGAAACGCGCGGTTGAGAGTGCGGAGCAAATGTCCTTGTTTCGGGACAAAAAGAGCCCTTTGCTGGATGAAATCGAAAAGCTCGACGTCGATAATATGACGCCCCTGCAAGCGTTGACGAAGCTGATGGAGCTGAAAAAGAAATTGTAGGGTACAGGCATGCCTGTACCCTATGGACTCCTACTCGAAGAACCGTTTATGTATGCGGAGGGAATGTGAATAAAATAAAGGTTTTACCCGAGATCATCGCCAACAAGATCGCCGCCGGAGAGGTCGTCGAGCGGCCGGCGTCGGTCGTCAAAGAGCTGGTCGAGAATGCGATCGATGGGGGGGCTTCGCGGGTTACGGTCGAGATCAAAGGCGGCGGGATCAGCATGATCAGGGTCTCCGACGACGGGTGCGGGATGAGCCGCGACGACGCGGTCATGTCGCTGGAGCGCCACGCGACGAGCAAGATCGGCGATGTCGATGACATATACGTGATCAGGAGCCTCGGGTTTCGCGGCGAGGCGCTGCCGAGCATCGCGTCGGTCTCAAGGTTCGAGCTTGCCAGCTGCGAAGGCGGCAACGTTCCGGGAACGAAGATTAGCGTGGACGGCGGAAAGGTCGGGGAGATACGCGAAGCCGGCATGAGCAAGGGGACCGTGGTCACGGTGCAGGATCTCTTCTTCAACGTGCCGGCCCGCCGCAAATTCCTCAAGACGCACCAGACCGAGACAGGCCACATCCTGAATGTCGTCACGCTCAGCGCTTTGGCGCATACCGCCGTCGCGTTCAAGCTCGTCGATAACGGCAAAGAGGTCGTCGCCATCGAGAAGGGTATGGACCTAAAGGCCCGCGTCGGCGCGCTCTACGGCGCTGATTTCGCCGACGCCCTGTTGCCGGTCGACTGGAAGAGCCTGGCGGTGCGGATCAGCGGATACATTTCGAAGCCGGAATTCACCTTTTCGAATAAGTCCAAAGAGTACTTTTTCGTCAACGAGCGGCCGGTGCAGAACAGGACGCTCCTCTATGCGGTGTCCGAAGGCTACCGGACGCTGATGTCGAACGACCGGAACCCGTTCTGCTTCCTGTTCATTTCGATCGATCCGTCGCATATAGACGTCAATATCCACCCGACCAAGCGTGAGATCAAGTTCCTCAACGATACGACAGTGAGAGACGCGGTCGTGCAGGCGGTCCGTTCGTCGCTCGAGGCGAACTACGATATGCCCGTCTTCGGCTCCGGGGAGGCGCCCGATCCCGATGCGCAGCCTTGCGCAGGCTCCGTTCAGGATGCGATGAAACGTTATTTTGAGACGCCGCCGGGAGCGGGGGCATACACGAAGCCGACATATCCCGCGGGACCCGCGACCGGTATCGGAGCGCGGCAGCCTGCCGGTGATCAGCCGCTGCCTCACCCCGCGTTCATGTCCGCCGCTGTTTCCAAGAAGGCACCGTTCGTGATCGGCCAGACACATTCGCTCTATCTCGTCGCCGAGGCCGCCGACGGCATAGTGATCATCGACCAGCATGCCGCGCACGAGCGGGTGCTCTACGAAAAAACTATGGAGGCCATCAGGGAGAAAAAGCTGGACGTCCAGCGGCTCCTTTTGCCCGTCACGATCGAGCTCCCAAAAGCGACGGCCGTTTTTGTGACGGAGCATCTGGGCTCTCTCGAGAACGCAGGGGTGGGGATCAGCCTGTTCGGACAGAATGGTTTTATCGTCGACGCGGTTCCCGCGTTTGCGCAGAACAGCGATGTCACCAGGCTTGTCCGAGATCTGATAGAGGAGCTGGAGGAGACCTCTCTGGCGACGAAGGCTGATGCTGCGTTCGAGGAGAAAGTCGTCAAGACCCTCTGCCGGCTTGCGGTGAAGTCGAAAGACAAGCTCGACCAGAAAGAGCAGATACGGCTTGTCGAAGACCTGTTCCGCTGCGGCGTTCCCCAGACCTGTCCGCACGGCAGGCCGACGATGATCAAGCTGTCGAACGATACTCTCGCCAAAGAATTCAAACGGAGATGATGAAGATATCTCAACCCTCTGTCATAGTGATCGTCGGGCCGACCGCATCGGGAAAATCCGAAGCCGCATATGTCCTTGCCGGAAAGATCGGCGGCGAGATCGTCTCCGCCGACTCAATGCAGGTCTACCGCGGTATGGATATCGCGACGGCAAAACCGCCTGCTGCGTGGCTGCAAAAGATCCCCCATCACCTGATCGATATCGTCGAACCGACCGAAGAGTACAGCGCCGGCCGTTTTTTCGCCGATGCGCGCAAAGCGGTTGACGAGATCGTTGCGCGCGGCAAAACTCCGATCGTCGCGGGAGGGACAGGCCTGTATGTTCGTGTCCTTCTGAAAGGGATTTTCGAGGGCCCCTCTCGCGACCGCGCCGCCCGGGCGGAGCTTGAAGCAGAGCTCGAACAAAACGGGGTCGAGCATCTCTATGAAAAACTCAAGAAGATTGATCCGAGAACGGCATCGTCTATCGATCCGCATAATCCGCGGCGCGTCGTCCGTGCGCTTGAGGTGATGCTGTTGACGAAACGGCCGCTCGCGGAGCAGCAGTCGCAGTGGAGCGGGAAGCCGTCCGGCATCGAGAATGACTGCGTTTGCACGGTCGTCGGCCTGCAGCGCGACAGAAACGATCTGGCTGCGCGGATTGACGAGCGTGTCGATGAGATGTTCCGATCCGGGCTTATCGATGAGACGCGAGCGCTGATGAGCCGAGGAATCGAGAAGAACCGCGTCGCTATACAGGCGCTCGGTTACGGCGAGGTGATCCGGTACCTCCGCGAAGAGGCGACGCTTTCCGAAACGAAAAAACGGATACAGATCAGGACGCGGCAGTATGCGAAACGTCAGATGACCTGGTTCAGGAAAGAGCGGGGCATCCGCTGGCTTGCCGTGGGAAAAGAGACACAGGCCGGCGTCGTGGTCGAACAGATAGAGGATATACAGGCTGGGCGCAGGCAGGGATAAGCCGCGCCGCTGCAGTGAGGTGACATATCGCCCGCACATTCCAGTTTGTTAAAAAGAGATATAGCGAGAAAGCGTATCTTGTCGGTATTCAGCCGCGGCTCGCTGACCGCTTCGTCGTCGAGGACTCGCTTGACGAGCTGAGCCAGCTTGCCGACAGCGCCGGGGCGTCGATAGTCGGCTCGGACATTGTCAAGATCGACCGTCCCCATCCGTCGTTTTACATCGGAAAGGGAAAGGCGCAGGAGCTGTCGCTCTCGTGCCTTCGCGCCCGCGCGAACGTCGTGATTTTTGATGATGACCTCGCCCCTGCCCAGGTAAAGAGCCTCGAGGATATCATCGGTGTCAAGGTTGTCGACCGTACCGAGCTGATCCTCGACATCTTCGCTCAGCGGGCGCAGACGCGTGAAGGAAAGCTCCAGATCGAAATGGCGCAGCTCAGCTACCTTTTCCCGCGGCTGACCGGGCGATGGACGCATCTTTCGCGGCAGGAAGGCGGCATAGGAACGCGCGGGCCTGGCGAGACGCAGCTCGAGGTCGATCGCAGGCGGGTCAGGGAGCGCCTGGGCCGGCTGCGTGACGAGCTTGCCGAGGTGATCAAGCAGCGTGCGCAGCAGCGAAAGAGGCGCGTGCGCTCCGAAACTCCCGTTCTGGCGATCGTCGGATACACTAACGCGGGGAAATCGACGCTGATGAATGCCCTTACCGGGACGCGCGTGTATGTCGCCGACAAGCTGTTCGCGACGCTCGATCCCACGACGCGCAAATACACTCTTCCGTCGGGCAAACAGTTCTACCTGTCCGATACGGTCGGTTTTATCAAAAAGCTTCCGCACCACCTGGTCGACTCGTTCAAAGCAACGCTCGAGGAGGTCGTTGAGGCGGACATTCTGCTGATGGTCATCGATGTGTCTCATGAAAAGGCCTATGAGCAGAAGCAGGCTGTCGACACGGTCCTGCGCGAGATCGGTGTTTCGGGAAAACCGGTAATACATGTCCTGAACAAGATCGACTGCATCGGCAACAGGTCGGCCGTTGACCGTTTTACCAGGGACTACCCGGAGAGCGTTGCTATTTCTGCCCTGACCGGCGAGGGGACGGCAGGCCTGCTGAGAAAGATAGAGCAGCGTCTGCCGCGCCCTGAGCGGCAGACGACGCTCCTGATACCCGATCGCGCCGCTGGCCTCATCAGCCTCATTTTTCAGCACGCGCGGGTCGTCGAGACCCGGCGCGATGGCGGCAAAACCCTCTTCATCGCCGTATTCCGTGAGAAAATCCCGCCGCCGCTCAGGCGCTATGTCCGCAAAAAATGATGCCGATTTTTATTGATAATAGCTTGGCTATATGCTTAAATTTTCGCTTCACATCACTATATGAAAGGGACGATCTATGTTCTTGACCAATCTGTTTAGCATGTTCAGCAACGATATGGGGATCGATCTTGGGACTGCGAACACCCTGGTGTTCGTTAAGGGGAAGGGGATTGTCCTGTGCGAGCCTTCGGTCGTCGCTGTTCAGGCCGGCACGAACAACGTGCTGGCGGTCGGTGAGGAAGCGAAGAATATGCTTGGCAAGACGCCCGGCAACATTACGGCCATCCGCCCGATGAAAGACGGCGTCATCGCCGATTTCGAGGTTACCGAGAGCATGTTGCGGTATTTTATCCACAAGGTTCAGGACCGCAAGGCGCTGGTCAGCCCCCGGCCGCGCATCGTCATAGGTGTCCCGTCTGGAATTACCGAGGTGGAAAAGCGCGCCGTTCGCGACTCCGCGGAGCACGCGGGCGCACGGACGCCGGTTCACCTGATCGAGGAGCCGATGGCTGCCGCGATCGGCGTCGGGCTTCCCGTCCACGAGCCGGCGGGGAACATGATCGTCGATATCGGCGGCGGCACCACCGAGGTTGCGATAATATCGCTCGCAGGTATTGTCGTATCGCGGAGCGTCAAGGTCGGCGGCGATGAGCTCGATGAGTCGATCGTGCAATATATGAAGCGGACGCATAACCTGTCGATCGGCGAGCGCACGGCCGAGGACATCAAGATAAAGATCGGTTCTGCCTACACTATGCCTGAAGAGATGACGCTTGAGGTCAAGGGCCGCGACCTGGTCGCAGGGATGCCGAAGACCGTGACCGTCAACTCGGTCGATATCCGCGAGGCGATGTCCGAGCCCGTGTCGACGATCGTCGAGGCGGTACGGATCACTCTCGAGAAATGCCCGGCGGAGTTGTCCGCGGACCTCGTCGACCGCGGGATGGTCCTCGCCGGCGGCGGCGCGCTGCTGCGCGGCATCGACAAGCTGCTTGCCGAAGAAACCGGTTTGCCCGTGAACATCGCCGACGATCCTCTCAGCGCGGTCGCACGCGGAACAGGCAAGTATCTCGAGATGCTCGATTCGCTGCCCAAACGGTAGCGCGAAGCTCAGCTTTTCAATACTGGAAGGGGGACGGATAGACATCTGTCCCCTTTCTTTTTTCGCGCGGGCGATGTTTCAGTTGGTATCACCGCTTGCGCGGAGTATAATAACCGGATAAACGGGACGATATGTATTACAGACGAAAAAAATCTTGGGTATGGCTGTTCCTGATCGCGCTCCTTTTGGTCGTGCTCAGCCTCCCGCATGAGACGTCGCGGCTGTTTAAATCAGCCGCGACCGTCATCTTCGATCCTTTCCTTAAGAGCGCCGGCGCCGTCTCGGGAGCATTTAACGCGTTTACGGGGACCTTCGTGACCAGGGGCGAACTGCTTCGTGAAAACCGGTTTTTGCAGCAGAAGGTTGATGCGCTGAACGGCGAGCTTAACAAGCTGCGTGAGACTGCATCGGAGAACAAACGGCTGTCAGAGCTGCTTGAATTTAAGAAGAGGGAGTCGTACAACGCCGTGCCCGCTCAGGTGATCGGCCGCGATCCCTCGAACTGGTATGAGGCGATCTTCATCGATAAGGGATCCGTGCACGGCATTGCGCCGGATATGCCCGTCGTGAGCGCGCAGGGGTTGGTGGGTAAGATCGTCGAGGTGTCCCGTTCCGTCAGCAAAGTACTCCTTGTCCTCGACAAGAACAGCCGCGTCGGCGCCATGGTGCAAAGCTCTCGTGATTACGGTATCATCGAGGGAACGTCCTCGGGTGTGTGCAGGATGAACTATCTCTCCCGCAGCGCGATCATCTCGATAAACGACCTGATAGTATCTTCGGGCCTCGGTGGCGTTTATCCGAAAGGGTTGGTTATCGGAAAAGTCGTCAAGGTCGCTATTGACGAATTCGATCTAAATAAGTACGCGGACATCGAGCCCGGGTGCGATTTCTCGAAGCTCGAGGAGGTACTGATATTGAAATCGAATGCGCCCGAACCGTCAACCGACAACATCTCCCCGGCCCAGGAGAACAGGACGGCGCCGTGAAGCTCCTTATCGTGACAGCCTGCTTTCTTGCCGCTGCGCTCGTCCAGTCGATCTGCGCGGACGCCTTCATGATCCGAAGGGTGTCGCCGGACTTTCTTCTGATCGCGGTGGTGTTCTGTTCCTTGAGGGCCGGCTGGCAGCGGGGGCTCCTGTTCGGTTTGATCGCGGGTTTCATTTGCGACGTCCTGTCGCTTGGCCGCATGGGGCTTTTTGCCGTTTCGATGGGGACCTGCGGGCTGCTTCTCGGCTTTCTCACGTTTCGCGTTTATTTCGAGAACCCGTTGACACAGTCGTTGATTGCTCTTCTCGTGACGCTTCTGAATGCTGCAGTCTACTTTTCGGCCGCCGACCTGTTTTATCAAGAGAGCCTGTGGTATCTCTTTCTGAACCATGTCGTACCGCAGAGCATATATAATTTCACCGTTGGGGTTATCCTGTTCACTTTTATGCACACATACGAGCGCAAAAGGCTGATTAGCTTAGCCTGATGGCACTAAAATAGCGGCGCTGACGCGCCGTCTCCTGTTCCAAGGTCCACATGACGCCGATCGATCTATTCTATCCCCACGATGATCAGCTCAAGGTGATCGGCAGGCTGACCGCCGCCGCATTCATCGTCATACTTTCCGTCCTGTGGTATATCCAGATCATCCAGGGCGACTCATACCGGGCTCTAGCGACGACCAACCGCATCAGGCGTATCGTGATCAGCGCGCCGCGGGGGCATCTCTATGACCGCAACGGGATGCTGCTCGTGGATAACCGGCCGTCGTTCGATGTCCAGCTCATCCCCAACGAGGTAAAGAACCTCTCGCAGACCGCCGACATGCTCAGCCGCGTCCTCGGCGAGCCGAAAAAGGATATCGTCAAGAAGATGAAGCTGGAGGGGTATATCCCGTACCTGCCGGTGGTGGTCGCGCGCGACGTCGGCATTGATAAGGTGACTATCATCGAGGAGCAGAAGCCGTTCATTGAAGGGGTCACGGTACAGGTCAACGCGGTCCGCAACTATATCTACAACGATTACGCGTCGCATTTGATCGGGCATGTCGGGAGCATTTCGCGCGAGGAATACAAGAAGCTGAAAGACAGCGGTTATATGCCGCAGGACATCGTCGGGAAGATGGGTGTCGAGAAGGCGTACGACGCAGAATTGATCGGCGTTTCGGGCGGCCAGCAGATCCAGGTGAACAACAAAGGTTTCAAGGATAAGACGCTTAGCGCAAGGCCCCCCGTGAAGGGGACCGATATCTACTTGACGATAGACAAGCGGATCCAGGACGTTCTCGAAGCGGAACTGGCCGGCAAGGCGGGTGCGGCCGTCGCGATGGACCCTCGGTCGGGAAAGATCCTCGGGTATGTCAGCAAGCCCGGTTTCGATCCGAACATGTTTATCGGCAGCGCACGGCGTTCGGAGATCGCGCAGATGTTCAGGGACAAGGCGCGGCCGCTGATCGACCGCTGCATCAACGGTACGTACTCGCCGGGTTCGATCTTCAAGATCATAGTCGGGCTGTCGGCCCTAGAGTCAGGCGCGCTTAATAAAAAGTCGAGGCTGTATTGCGCAGGCAAATTCTACCTTGGGCCGAAAGAGTTCAAGTGCTGGCGCGCGAAGGGACACGGGACGCTCGATATCACGGAGGGTATTAAGTACTCCTGCAACGTCTTCTTTTACCGGACCGGCGTCATGGTCGGAGCGACGGCAATCGCCGCCTGTGCCAAACAGTTTTTTATGGGGGAGAAAACCGATATCGACCTCTCCCCGCAAAGAAGCGGGACCGTGCCGACGCCGCAGTGGAAACGAGAAACGATACATGCCCCGTGGGTCGGCGGCGATACGGTCAACTTCGCCATCGGCCAGGGGTTCATGCAGGTCACGCCGATACAGATCGCGTCGATGATCTCGACGGTGGCGAACGGCGGGACGGTCTACAAGCCGTTGATCGTGGAAAAAATGGTCAGGCCGGACGGCCAGGAGATCATCATCCAGCCTGTGGTGCGAGGGCATCTCTCTATCCAGCCGGAGCATATAGAAACGATGCGCAAGGGGTTGTACAAAGTGGTCAACGAACGCGACGGTACGGGCGGCAACGCCTGGCTGCCGAACGTGAAGGTCGCGGGCAAGACGGGTACCGTACAGTACGGGCCTGTCGGCAATAAGAAGACGCACGCGTGGTTCGCGGGATTCGCGCCGTTCGAAGCCCCTGAGATCGGCATTGCCGTCCTTGTCGAATCGGCCGGGTCCGGCGGCTTGAATTCCGCGCCGATCGCTAAAAAAGCGTTCGAACAATATTTTCAGATAAAGAACGGCGGGGCCGCCGCGCCCGCTGCCGACCAGGCGCAGGCGAACGATCAGGCGCAGCAGCAACAGGGTCAGACTGGACAGGCTGCGCAGGAGTCAGCGGCGCAGCCGCCGGCGAACGAGCAGGCTCAGGGAGCGGAAGCCGGCGCATCGGTGCAGGATCCGTCCGCCGATCAAGGCCCCGAGCAGGACGACAGCAGAAAAGAAAAAAAGAAGCCAAAGTTGTTCTTTTTCTTTTAACCCTGAGGAACCGCGAGGCGACGAAAGCGCTCACGGGAAGAAGCGGCAATCCCGGAGGCACTTCACCACGCTCAGGAGGAGATCGGACATATGCCCAGACAACGTTTTTTTCGCAACATCGACTATTCCATGGTCGTATCGATACTGCTGCTGATAGCGGTCGGTTCGCTCGCGATCTATAGCGCGACCTGCTCATCGGGCGGGACGGCGTTCATCTCCCGGCAGATCACCTGGGTTTGCATCGGGTTTGGTGTGTTCTTTGTCATGTCATTGCTCGATTACAAGGCGTTTACTGCGATAGCGCCGGTGCTGTATGTCGGCGTTCTCCTGCTGTTGGGGTCGCTGTTCATCTTCGGCAGGGCCCGTTCGGGATCGACAAGCTGGCTGTCGATCGGCAGTTTCTCGCTACAGCCGTCAGAATTCGCCAAGGTGGTGCTGATCATCACCCTCACAAGATATCTGGTCTGGGATTATGAGAAGCGGCAGACATTCTTCTATATCGTCAAGGCGTGGATCATCGCCGGCATACCGCTGGCGCTGATCCTGAAACAGCCAGACCTCGGGACCGCGCTGGTTTTCATACCGATCATTTTCGGGATGCTCTACGCGGCGGGAGCGCGGCCGAAGTATCTGATCATGCTGATCATCATGGGCATCATGGCCGTCCCGCCGATGTTCATGTTCCTTAAAGAGTACCAAAAAGCGCGGCTCCTTGTTTTCATCAATCCCAACATCGATCCGCTCGGAGCGGGATACAATATCATCCAGTCCAAGATCGCTATCGGATCGGGCGGCCTCTGGGGTAAAGGGTGGCTGCTGGGAACGCAGAACCGGCTCAGTTTCCTGCCCGAGCGGCACACCGATTTCATCTTTTCGGTGATCGGAGAAGAGTTCGGCCTGCTCGGCGCCACCTTCGTGCTGCTGCTGTTCGGCCTGATCCTCATGAGCTGTTTCAAGGCTGCCGGCCAGGCGCGCGACGTGTCGGGGCGCCTGCTCGTTGTCGGCGTGATGGTCTACCTGGCGACGCATATCATCATCAACGTCGGCATGACGATCGGGATCATGCCGATCACCGGGCTCCCGCTGCCGCTGATCAGCTACGGCGGCTCGTCGATGATCGCAACGCTCGCGGCCCTCGGCCTCGTCGAAAGCGTGCATATCAGGCGCTACATGTTCTAACCGTTCACCTATAAGCGGATCATCTCATGTATGGATAACCTGAAAGAAATCGTATTCGACAAGATCCTGCCGTACGTCCAGAAGCCGGGGCGCTACATCGGCGGTGAATTGAACGCGGTCGTCAAGGATCATGCGCGCCTGTCGGCGAAGATCCTCATCGCGTTCCCCGATGTCTACGAGATCGGGATGAGCCATCTCGGGTGCAAGATCCTCTACGAGCTGGTCAACGGCGACGAGCGCTTTTGCGCCGAGCGCGCGTTCGCGCCGTGGCCGGACATGGAGAAGCATATGCGGGAACACGGAGTGCCGCTGCATTCCCTGGAGACGTTCGCGCCGGCGGCCGATTTCGACATCATCGGGTTCTCACTGCAATACGAGCTGTCGTATACGAACGTCCTGAACATGCTCGACCTGGGCGGCGTGCCGATCTTCGCCCGCGACCGCGCCGACGGGCGCTGGCCGTTCGTCATCGGCGGCGGCCCCTGCGCGTTCAACCCGGAGCCGGTGGCCGATTTCTTTGACGCGTTCATCATCGGCGAGGCGGAGGAGTCTCTGCCGCAGTTCATGGATCTTGTCTCGAGAAAAAAAGGCCTCTCTCCGCGCAGTGAAGTCCTGGCCGATGCGGCCCGGACGATCAAAGGGTTCTATGTGCCGTCCATGTACGATCTGCGAACGGACGCCGTGCCGCGCCGCATGGCTGCCGGCGCTCCGAACGGCGGCGTCCCGTACCCGGTGCGCAAGGCGGTCGTCGAAGACCTCGATGCGTATCCCTCGCCGGTCAGGCAGATAGTGCCGTTCGTCAATATCGTTCACGACCGTGCCGCGCTCGAGATCATGAGGGGCTGCGCTCGCGGCTGCCGTTTTTGCCAGGCGGGGACCATCTACCGGCCCCGCCGCGCCCGCGATCGCGCGCGCCTGGTCAAAGACGCTGCGCAGCTGATCCGCAATACCGGGTACGAGGAGATAACCCTCTTGTCGCTTTCCACCGGCGACTACCCGGAGATCGAGGGGCTTATCGACGATCTGGTCGCGCAGTTCGACGAGAAAAAGGTTTCGATATCGATACCGTCGCTGCGCGTCGACAGCTTCTCGGTCGAGATCGCGAAAAAGATCAGGCAGATCAAGAAGACCGGTTTCACCTTCGCGTGCGAGGCGGGGACAGAGCGGATGCTCGAGGTGATCCGCAAAGAGATCAATTTCTCGGAGCTGTTCGCCGCCGTCGAGAGCGCGTACGCCGCCGGGTGGAAGCTGATCAAGCTCTATTTCATGATCGGCCTCCCGGGGGAGACGGACGCCGACCTTGACCGGATCGCCGACGTCATCTACGCGGTGTCGGATATCAAGAGAAAAATCGACGGCTACCCGGGCCAGGTGAACGTTTCCGTTTCCTCTTTCGTGCCGAAGCCGCATACGCCGTTCCAGTGGGTCGCCATGAACCCGCCGGAAGAGATCGCGCGAAAGCAGCGCATCCTCAAGAAGAGGATACACAGCAAGAAGATCACGCTGAAATTCCATGAGATCGAGAAGAACGTCATCGAGGCGGTCTTCGCTCGCGGCGGCCGCGGTTTATCGCTCGCCGTGCTGGAGGCGTGGAAAGCCGGGGCGCGCTTCGACGACTGGAACGAGTACTTCAACTTCGAGCGCTGGCGACAGGCGTTCGCAAAAGCCGGGGTCGACTCCGCTGCGCACACGGGCGCGATCCCCGTCGATGCGCCGCTACCGTGGGACGTCATCGATTCCGGGGTTAGTAAGGAAGCGCTGAAGAACGAATATCGCAAAGCGCTGGATGTTATCGCAAATAGCAGCGGGGCCTGACAGGGCAGCACTCTTTCAGTACCGCTCGGGCCCCTCCTGCGGGGACCCTCGCTCGGCGAGAATTTCTGCGCGCCGGCTTTCAGCCGGCGGCCAAGCCCCCATGCGGGGGCTGGTCCGCAAATCTTACGATTTGCCGGCTTGCCGCAGAAATTCTCAACGTACTGAAAGAATGCCGCCCTGTCACCCGCTGCAATATTTGCTATTTGGGCAGCCGAGTTCTTAATGAATTCCGGCAATTAGTTAAAGGGCAGGCGGGGAGTGTTCGTGTCAGCATGTTGACAATTCGAGCGGGCATGGTGTCCCGAGCGTAGTCGAGGGACGAGCGAGAATTGTCGCCAAGCGAGATTTTCCGGCTGGGGAAAATCTCGCGGTGCTGACGCGAATACTCCCTGGCTGCCACTCCTAAGCGCATAATTGGTAGAACACCTATGAACAACGAACGCATAACAGTCAGGATGGTCTACGCACGAAAAGGCGCGATGCGCTTCCTGTCGCACCTCGACCTGATGCGGACGGTATTCCGCGGCTTCATGCGCGCGAACGTGCCGATCCAGCTCTCTCAGGGGTTCAGTCCGCACCAGCAGATCGCGTTCGGGCCGCCCCTTTCCGTTGGGATGGAGGGGGAGTGCGAATTCCTCGATTTCTGCATACAGCAATTTTCTGACTTGAAAAAGATGCGGAATGATATAGAATGTTCTTTTCATAATATACTGGAAATAAAAGATATACACTATTTCAGGCGCTCGTCGGATCTCCTGGTGCATGAGATCGATCTGATCGCGTACAGTGTTTCCATATCGCAAAGTATTGTCAGTCAAAGCGATATAGATACCATTCTCGCCCGTGACGAGATGATCGTCGAGCGGGTAAAGGAGAACAGCCGCAAAAAGATGAACGTCAGGCCGCACATAAGGAAGGCGGCGGTACGTTCCGATAACGGCAGGAAAGTTCTCGATCTGGAGATCGTATCGGTGGGCGGGGGCTTCGCGAAACCGTATGAGGCGCTGCAGGGCCTCTTCGCTATAGACGACAGGGAAGCGCGTGCTTTCCGGGTGAGTCGCGTCAATATGTTCGCAACGGCATCAAACAAAAAGGTGGTTTAATGATTACATTTCTTGCAAAGAAGTTCCGTGAGGTCGGGCAGCTGAAAAACGAGATCGTGATAAACGTCGAGAGCCTCGAGACGCGGATCGCGTTCGTCGAAAAAGGGATCCTCGAGGCGTTCCACATCGAAAGGCGCGACAACAACAGGCTTATCGGCAATATCTACAAAGGCAAGGTCGTGAACGTGCTCCCGGGCATACAGGCGGCCTTCGTCGACGTCGGCCTCGATAAGAACGGGTTCCTCCACGTCTCCGACATCGGCGAGCCGACGTCGCTCTCAGACCTCGCGTCCGACGATGAGTTCGTCGAGAAAGAGTTCGAGGCGGGAAAAGATAAGCCGAAAGAGCCGGAGCGGGATAAGAACAGGCACCACAACCATCATCACCGGGCGAAGCCGAATATCCAGGACCTGGTCAAGGAGGGCGACGAGATCATCGTGCAGGTGCTCAAGGAGCCGATCGGCACGAAGGGCGTCCGCCTGACGACCGAGGTCAGCCTGCCGGGCCGCTTTCTTGTCCTGGTGCCGAACTCCAACCTCCGCGGCATTTCGAGGAAGATCGAAGAGCGGGAACAGCGCCGCAAGATGCGCGACATGCTGACCGCGCTGCGGATCCCGAACAACATGGGGGTGATCCTCCGGACGGTCGGCGCGGGCGAGACGACCAAGGATTTCGACCGCGACCTTCGGTATCTCATCGAGCTGTGGAAGCGGATCAAGAAACGCATCGAGATCGTCAAGGCGCCCGGCCTGGTCCACACCGAGCTCGACCTGGTGCTCCAGCTGATCAGGGATTCGCTGACGCACGATGTCGACCGGGTGGTCGTCGACTCCAAGGAGGTCTACTGGGACATCGTGAAGTTCATCGGCCTCGCCTTTCCCCGCATGAAGCAGAAGGTCGAGCTGTACAAGGGGCGTCAGCCGCTTTTCGACAAATACGGGATCGAGAAGGAGATCGAGAAGATATTCAAGCGCAAGGTGTGGCTCAAGAAGGGCGGTTACCTGGTCTTCGACCGCACCGAGGCGCTGATGGCGATCGACGTCAACACCGGCCGGCACATGGCGGGCAACCTCGAAGATACCGTCCTCGAGACGAACCTCGAGGCGTGCGACGAGGTCGCGCGCCAGCTGCGCCTGCGCAACATGGGCGGCATCATCATCATCGACTTCATCGACATGGCCTCGCGCCGCAACCAGCGCGAGGTCCTGCGCCGCTTCAAGGACGCGATCAAGCGGGACAAGGCCAAGACCAACATCCTGCCGATTTCCGAGCTCGGCCTCGTCGAGATGACGCGCCAGCGCATCCAGGAGATGACGGCGGAGATACTCTATCAGGACTGCCCCTATTGCAAGGGGAACGGGATGGTGAAGTCGTGCGTCAGCCTGAGCATCGAGATCCAGCGGACGCTGTCGCGGATCTTCTCCACGGGCATCTACATGGACGTCAAGGTCGTCGTCAGCCCGGCGGTCTATAACCACATCGAGACGCAGGACAAGGACTGCTTCAAGAAGATCGAGAAGAAATACCGCGGCACGATCATCCTCGGCAAAGACGAGAATTTCCACATCGAGGAGCTCAAGTATCTTTCTGCCAAGACGGGCGACGCGATAAAGGTCTGAGACCCCTTAAAAGGGGAAAGAGAGAGGGATTCCCTAGTGAAAACCGTGCGAAACGGCGAAGAACGGCCCGGATGCAAGGCGCCCGCCAGCGACTGCGGAGGCGTACTGGTAAGTACGCCGCACAAAGGGAGCGGCGGTGGGCAACGCCGCAGACGGGTCGTTATCCGCCGTTTCGGAGAGGCATGATGATCCTTGAAGCGATACAGATGGCGGCCCGCAGAGAGGCCCTTCCGCAGGAATTAGCCCGCAAGGTCATGGGCGAGATCATGGACGGCGCGGCGACAGACGCGCAGATCGCCGCGCTGGCGACCGCCCTGAAGATCAAAGGGGAGACCGCCGGCGAGATCAGCGGCTTCGCCGCCGCGATGCGGGACCGGATCCTCCCGCCGTTCGCCGCCGGAGGCGATATCGTCGACACGTGCGGGACCGGCGGAGACTGCAGGCGGACGTTCAACATTTCCACCGTCGCGGCGTTCGCCGCGGCCGGGGCCGGCGTGAGGATAGCCAAGCACGGCAACCGCTCGGTGTCCAGCGGCTGCGGGAGCGCCGATCTCCTCGAGACGCTCGGCGTCAAGGTCGACATTGCGCCGGCGAATGCCGAACGATGCCTGAAAGAAGCCGGCATGGTGTTCCTCTTCGCTCCGCTCTATCACGGCGCGATGAAGCATGCGGCGCGGGCACGCTCGGAGATCGGTTTGCGCACCATTTTCAATATTCTCGGCCCCCTGACCAACCCGCTCTCCGCGAAAAGACAGCTTGTCGGCGTCTACGACCGGGCGCTTGCCGTCCCCGTCGCGGAATCGCTCCGGAACTTCGGGACCGAACGGGCGTTCGTCGTGCACGGCGACGACGGCCTCGACGAGATCAGCGTGGGCGGCGCGTCGTCGGTGACGGAACTTCGGGACGGCCGCATCAAAACGTACGAATTCCATCCGAAGAAATACGGCATCAAGGTTGCCGGCCTTGCGCCGCTGCAGGTCGCCGGCAGGGACGCAAGCGCGCGCCTTGTCATTGAAATACTGAAAGGCAAACAGGGGCCGGCCCGCGACGTCGTCGTCGTCAACGCCGCGTTCGCGATCATGGCTGCGGGCGGGAGCGACGACCTCTCCGCCGCGATCGGCGCGGCGGGGCGGGCGATAGACAGCGGAGCCGCGATGGCGGTCCTCGAAAAGCTGAAGGCTTTTTCTCATGACGCGGCTTGAAGAGATCGTCGCCTACAAGAAGATAACGGTCCCGGACCGGCAGCGGGCAGTGTCGTTTTCCGCGCTGATGAAACGAGCAGACGCGCGCAAAGACCGCAGGGATTTCGCGTCCGCGCTGTGCCATCCGGACAGGATGGCGCTGATAGCGGAAGTCAAGAAGGCGTCGCCTTCCGCCGGGATCATCCGCGAGGATTTCGACCCCGTCGCGATAGCGCGGGCGTACGGATCGGCGGGCGCGGACGCGCTGTCGGTGCTGACCGACGAAAAATTTTTTCAAGGGTCCTTCGCGTATCTCTCGCAGGCATCGGCTGCGGTATCCGTGCCCGTCCTGTGCAAAGATTTTATCATCGACGAATACCAGATCGTCGAGGCTGCGGCGCACGGCGCCGACGCGGTTCTCCTGATCGCATCGATACACACCGCCGCCCGGCTGGAGAAGCTGGCCGCGTGCGCGGCCGAGCAGCATCTTGCGGCGCTGGTCGAGACGCATACGCCGGATGACGTCAAGCGGGCGCTCGACGCCGGCGCGACGCTGGTCGGGATCAATAACCGCGACCTCGCGGCGTTTACGGTGGACCTGTCGGCCACCGAGTCTCTCGCGCCGCTGGTCCCCGCTGACAGGACGCTGGTAAGCGAAAGCGGCATCAAAACGCGCGGCGACGTCGACCGCCTGCGGCGGTGCGGCGTTGACGCGGCGCTGATCGGCGAGACCTTCATGCGGGCGAAGGATATCGGCGCGGCGGTCCGCGACCTCATGGGGACGCGGTGACGGTATGCTGGTCAAGGTCTGCGGGATAACGAATCGCGATGACGCGCTGTTCTGCGCGCGAGCAGGCGCCGACGTGCTCGGTTTCGTATTTGCGGAAAGCCCTCGGCAGGTGACGCCGGAGACGGCCGCCGGGATCGTCGCCCTCTTGCCCGCGAACATACGTAAGGCGGGCGTCTTTGTGAACGAGCGGCCCGAGGCGGTCAAGGCGATCGCGCGGCAGTGCGCGCTCGATCTTATACAGCTTCACGGCGACGAAACGCCGGATGAATGCGCGCGCTACGCGGCCGACGGCTTCACCGTCATCAAAGCGATCAGGGTAAAGAACGGCACGTCCGCCCGCGATGTCGAACGATACCGCGCGGCCGACATGATACTGCTCGACCAGTTCCGCGAAGGTATCTACGGCGGCACGGGCGAACAGTTCGACTGGCGGATAGCCGCCGATCTCGCGAAGACCGGCAGGAAGATCGTCCTCTCGGGCGGCCTCGGCCCCGATAACGTTGGGCAGGCGGTAAGAACGGTCAGGCCGTTCGCCGTCGACGCGTCGAGCAGGCTTGAGCTATCGCCGGGCAGGAAAGACCACGCGCTGGTCGAGGCGTTCATTAACAATGCGCGGGAAGCGGCACAGATATGACATATCCCGACTCACACGGCCATTTCGGAAAATACGGCGGTATGTTCGTCCCCGAGACGATCATGCCGGCGTTGGAGGAACTCATCCGCGTCTATCGCGGCGCGCGCGCCGACGCGGCGTTCCGGAAAGAGCTCGCATACTACCTGAGAGAGTACGTCGGCAGGCCGACGCCGCTCTATCATGCCGAGCGTTTGTCCGCGATGTGCGGCGGCGCGAAGATCTATCTCAAGCGCGAGGACCTGTGCCACACCGGCGCGCACAAGATCAACAACACCATCGGGCAGACGCTCATCACCAGACGGATGGGAAAAAAGCGCGTGATCGCCGAGACGGGGGCGGGGCAGCACGGCGTGGCGACGGCGGCGGCCGCGGCGCTTTTCGGCCTCGAATGCGTGATCTATATGGGCGCGGAGGATATGCGCCGTCAGGAGCTCAACGTCTTCCGGATGGAGTTGATGGGGGCGAAGGTCGTGCGCGTCGAAAGCGGATCCCGGACGCTCAAGGACGCGATCAACGAGGCGATGCGCGACTGGGTCACGAACGTCTCGTCGACCCATTACGTGCTCGGCTCGGTTCTGGGACCGCACCCTTTCCCGATGATCGTGCGCGATTTCCAGAAAATAATCGGGCAGGAGGCGCGCCGGCAGATCCTGCTCGCCGAAAAAAAACTGCCCGACCTGCTGGTCGCGTGCGTCGGCGGCGGCAGCAACTCGATCGGCCTGTTCCATCCCTTCCTGAACGACCGGTCGGTGAAAATGGCCGGCGTCGAAGCGGCCGGGCTCGGCATACGCACCGGCAGACACGCGGCGCGTTTCGCGGGCGGCACCCCGGGGACGCTGCAGGGGACCTATTCGTATGTCCTGCAGGATGACGACGGCCAGATCAGAGAGACGCACTCCGTCTCGGCCGGCCTCGATTACGCCGCGATAGGCCCGGAGCACGCGCTCCTGCGCGACACCGGGCGGGTCGCGTACGCGTCGATCGACGACAGGGAAGCGGTGTCGGCGTTCCGCACGTTGTGCGAAACGGAGGGGATACTGCCGGCCCTCGAGAGCGCGCACGCGGTCGCCTACGCCATGAAGGCGGCGCGGCACATGAAAAGAAACCAGGTCATCGTGATCAACCTCTCGGGGCGCGGCGACAAGGATGTCCAGAGCGTCCGCGAATATATGGAAAAGAACAAAGGCCTATGAATCGTATCGATCAGAAGTTCATCGAGCTCAAAAAGGCGAAGAAGGCCGGCTTCATCCCGTATGTGACGGCCGGCGATCCCGATCCGAAGACGTCCGAGCGGATCATCCTCGCGCTGGCGAATGCCGGCGCCGACGTCATCGAGGTCGGCATACCGTTCTCCGACCCGCTTGCGGACGGGCCGATCATTCAGGCGGCGATGCAGCGCGCGCTGGAAGCGGGGATGACCGTCGGAAAGACGCTGTCGCTGATCGCGCATGTCCGAGCGCAGACGCAGACGCCGATCGTCCTCTTTTCCTATCTGAACCCGATACTGAAGTACGGCATGAAAAGATTCGCGAATGACGCCGCGGCTGCCGGCGCGGACGGCGTCCTCGCGCTCGACATGCCTCCCGAAGAATCCGCGGAGTATGTGCGTATCATGAAAAAGCACGGTCTGAGCACCGTCTTTCTCGTCGCGCCGACGAGCACCGACGCGCGTGTGCGCAGGATCGCGCGCCTGTCGAGCGGTTTTATCTATTGTGTCTCGCGTACCGGCGTGACGGGGCTGACCAAAGGGAAGTTCGATGAGGTCGAGCGGACCGTTGCGCGGATCAGAGAACATTCGGCCGCGCCGGTCGCCGTCGGTTTCGGCGTGTCGCACAGAGACGACGTCCGGCAGATCGGCCGTCTCGCCGACGCGGTCGTCGTCGGCAGCGCGATCGTCCGCACCGCGGCGGAACATCGGGACGATCCGGTGCCGCACATCCAGCGTTTCGTGAAGGGGCTTATCCATGAAAAAAAATGACCATCTGTATGCCGTGATCATGGCCGGCGGGAGCGGCGAACGTTTTTGGCCTGTCTCCCGGACGGCGAAACCGAAGCAGCTGCTGCCGATCGTCGGCAAAAAGACGATGATACAGGAGACGGTCGGCCGCATAGCGCCGCTCGTGCCCCGCGGCAGGATATATGTGGTCACCAACCGCGAGCAGGCCGCCGAGGTGCGGCGCCAGCTGCCGGGCGTCCCTCAGGGGAATATCGTCGCCGAGCCGATGGGGCGCGACACCGCGCCGTGCATCGCGCTCGCCGCCGCCCTTATCCGGCGCCGCGATCCGGACGGCGTGATGATCGTGATGCCCGCGGACCATGTGATCAGGGACCTTTCCGTGTTCCGGGCGACCCTCGCGGACGCCGCGCGCCTGTGTGTGCGCGACGATCGACTCGTAACGATCGGGATCAGGCCGTCGACGCCGCATACCGGGTACGGCTACATCAAGTTCGGCGGGAAGATCTCGTCCGGCACGAAGACAGTTTTCAGCACGGTCGAACGTTTCGAGGAGAAGCCGGACCGGCAGCGGGCCGAGCAATTCCTCTCGGCGGGGAATTATTACTGGAACAGCGGGATGTTCGTGTGGCGCGCGGCGACGATACTCGAAGAAATGAAGAAATATATGCCGCGCCTGTACGACGCCGCGCGGGAGATGTCGGCCGCCGCCGGCAAAAAAGATTTCGCGCGGCGCATCGAGCGCATCTACCGCGGCCTCGAGCGGAGATCGATCGACTACGGCGTCATGGAAAAGTCAGACCGCGTCGTCGCGGCGGAATCGAATTTCTACTGGGACGACGTCGGCTCGTGGGCCAGTTTCAGGAAATACCGCCGCGAAGATGCGTTTCGCAACGTCGCAGAGGGGGACGTGGTGACGTTCGATACGCAGGATTCCGTGCTGATCGCGAAAGAGGGGACCGTCGCGGTGCTCGGGATGAAGGGCGTCACGGTCGTCAAGACGGCCGACGCGGTCGTCGTCTGCCCTTCGTCGCGCCTGGAAGAGATCAAGCACCTCGTCAAGGCGATGAAGGAAAACAAGAAGCTCCGGCGCTATACGGAGTGATCAGGGGAGATGGCAGCAGGGGAAGCCTTCGGTCTTCCCGTTATCGCCCCGCTCGCAAATGGTTTTTCAGTTACAAAGAGGAAACGGTATGCGGTTAATGGGCCTGGATATCGGCGACAAGCGTATCGGGATCTCCGTCAGCGACGAGCTGCTGTGGACGGCGCAGTCGCTCATGGTCCTCGAGCGCAGGGACCTTATCAGCGACATCCGCGCCATAAAGGACGCGATCGACGCGAACGGCGTGACCGAGGTCTACATGGGGATGCCCTTGAACATGGACGGGTCGAAGGGTTTCAAGGCGGACGGCGTCGAGAAATTCGCGGAGCATTTCAGGAAATATATCGATACGCCGGTCCATTTCGTCGACGAGCGCCTCACCACCGCGCAGGCGCACCGCTCGATGCTCGAAGGAGACCTGTCCAGGAACAAGCGGAAGAAGCGGGTGGACGCCATCGCCGCCCAGCTGATCCTGCAGACGCATCTGGACCGCCTGCGCATCGCGCGCGACCGCGAAGAGCGGCTCCGGCCATGACCGGCCCCCTCAAAGAGGCGCGCCGCCCGAAAAAGCCGGAACTCGTCGCTCCCGCCGGGGACAGTGAAAAACTGCGCTACGCCCTGCACTACGGCGCAGACGCCGTCTATCTCTCCGACCGCGATCTCGGCATGCGTCAGCGGGCGGGCAATCTCTCGCACGAAGAGATCGCCATGGCCGTGGCGTATGCGCATGAGCGCGGCAGGAAAGTATACGCGGCGGCGAACATCTTTTTCCGCAACGGCCATGTCGCCCGGCTCGAAGACTACTTTCGTTTCCTTGAAAAGGCGGGCGTCGACGCGGTGATCGTTTCCGACGCCGCCGCTCTGCAGGTCATACGCGCAGGCAAGATAGGCATCCCGGTCCACCTCTCGACCGTGGCCAACGTCACCAACTGGGCCGCGGCGGAGTTCTGGCAGAGCCAGGGAGTGTCGCGCATCATCCTGGCCCGCGAAGCGTCGCTCGAGGACATACGCGAGATCCGCAGGCGGGTGTCGTGCGAGATCGAGGCCTTTGTCCACGGCGCGATGTGCATGTCCTATTCGGGGCGGTGCCTGATCTCGAGCTACCTGAGCGGCCGCAGCGCCAACCGCGGCGACTGCGCGCAGCCGTGCCGCTGGGAGTACGAGCTGGTCGAGGAGAAGCGGCCGGGCATGGCGATACCTGTCGAAGAGGACGCCCGGGGCTCGTATATCATGAGCGCCAAGGACCTCTGCATGGTCGACCATATCGGCGCCCTGGCCGATGCGGGCGTCGACGCGCTCAAGATCGAGGGAAGGATCAAGAGCGTCTACTATGTTGGCAACGTAACGCGCGTCTACCGCGACGCGCTGGACCGTGCCTGCGGCAAAAGCTCTCACGCGGACGCGGTGCGTTACCGCGAGGAGCTCGCGTCGGTTCCGAACAGGGGATACTCGACGGGATTCTATTTCGGGACGCCGGGGCCGGAGGCGGCGCTCTACGGCGCCACCGGAGACGACGGCGGCTGCCGTTTCATCGGCACGGTCGAAAGCGCCGCAGGAGGCACGGCAACGGTCAGCCTCAGGAACCCGCTCGCGCGCGGCGACCGGGTGGAGTTCATCTCGCCGGACCTCCTGCGCGACCACGCGGAAGAGATCCTGGAGATCGTCGACCCCGACGGCATGCCCGTGCAGAAGGCACAGAGCGGGAAAACGGTGACGGTACGCATCGCCGGAAAAACGGCCGAGCGCGAGATCATCCGGATGAGAATAAGCGCCAGGCCGCATTAAAGCGGATCTGCTTTGAATGTGAAAACGCTCCAGCGGGAGCAGGTGGAAAGTATTCATGTCAGCACCGCGGGATTTTCCCCGGCGAGGAAAATCCCGCTTAGCGACAATGCTCGCTCGTCCCGCCGTTGGCGGGACCCCATGCCCGCTCGCATTGTCAATATGCTGCCATGAACACTTCCCACCTGCTCCCTTGATCGAAGGGTTATGACTTAAGGAGAAATATAGTATGTACAAGATCTCAGTCTTCGACAGCGGCCTGCGCCTGATCACGTATGAGATGCCGCACATGGAATCGGCGTCGGTCGGGGTATGGGCCGGCGCGGGCGGCAGGTCCGAATCCGCCGACGTCAACGGCATTTCGCATCTCCTCGAGCACATGGTCTTCAAGGGGACGCTGAACCGCAACTCCAGGCAGATCTATCAGGACATCGAGCAGGTGGGCGGCAGCATCAACGCCTTTACCGCGGAGGAGCTGACCTGCTACACCGCCAAGGTCCCCGCCGCCTATTGCGACACGGCGATCGACATCCTGAGCGACCTCTACCAGCGGCCGCTGTTCAACGCCGAAGACCTCGTCAAAGAGAAAAAGGTCATCAACGAAGAGATCCACATGTACCGCGACATGCCGGGCCAGCACGTGCAGGACATCCTTTTCTCGGTGTTGTGGCCCGACCATCCGCTCGGCCGCATCCTGATCGGCACCGAGGAGTCGGTCGGCGCCATCACCCCCGCGGCGCTTGCCGCCTACCGCGACAGGATGTACTCGATGAAGAACACCGTCGTGTCGGTCGCGGGCAAGGTATCGCACCATGCGGTGGAAAAGGCGCTGCAGAAGTTCTTCCCCCGCGAAGAGAGCCGCCCTGCGCCGGAGCTCGACCCGGTGCGGACTGTCCAGCGCGCGCCGTCGTGCACGGCCGTCGTCAAGAAGACCGAGCAGGCCTACCTGTGCTTCGGGATCCGCGCCTACAAGCGCGAGCACCCCAGGACATTCGCGCTCAAGCTGCTGTCGATCATCCTCGGCGAGAGCGCCGGCTCTCGCCTGTTCCAGGAGGTGCGCGAGACGCACGGCCTCGCGTACGACATCCAGACCTCGATCGAAAAATTCATCGACGCCGGGACGCTCGTCATCAACGTCGGCACCGACAAAAAGAAGGCGCTCGACTGCATGAATATCATCCTGCGCGAGCTCGGCAAGCTGAAAAAAGAGCCGGTAACCGCGCAGGAGCTGGACACGGCGAAGCAATACTGCCTCGGGCAGCTGGCCATGAGCGTCGAGAAGACATTCGACCACATGCTCTGGATGGGGGAGAACATGCTCACGACCAGCCGCGTCCTGACCGTCCCCGAGCTCGTCGAGGGTTTCCGCCGCGTCACCGCCGAAGACATTCTCGAGGCAGCCGGAGAGCTGTTCGTCGACGAGAACCTCTGCCTGTCCGCCATCGGCCCGCTGCCGAAGAAGAACGTTATAATGGACAGGCTCCACTATTGATATGAGAGGGTAGTTGCCTGTTGAGAGTATTTGCTTGTCAGCGGGGCCTGACAGGACGGCACTCTTTCAGCATCGCTCGGGACCCTGTGCTGAAAGCATGCGCCCTGTCGCCCTCTGCACGAGTCGAAGTAAAGATGAATTACGCAACTTTTACTGGAAATTTTAACGGTTTCACTATATAAGAGTTCGGCTCTCGGAAAGGTAAACGGTGACACGACATGTTTAAAATAGCTCCTTCCATACTGTCCGGCGATTTCGGCAAGCTGTCCGACGAGGCGAAACGCGCCGAGGACGCCGGGGCCGACTGGCTCCATCTCGACGTGATGGACGGCCATTTCGTCCCCAACATCACCTTCGGGCCGCAGGCCGTCGCCGCGATCCGCAAGGCGGTCCGCATCCCGCTCGACGTCCACCTGATGATCCAGCGGCCGGATACCTACTATAAGCATTTCGTCGAAGCCGGCGCGAACATCCTGACTGTCCATGTCGAGCCGGACTACGACGTGCCCGCGACCATCGACGCGGTCAGGAAGATGGGCGCGCAGTGCGGCGTCGTCCTCAACCCGGATACGCCGTTCGACCTGTCCGGAGAGATCCTGAAGCGTATCGACCTGATCCTCTTCATGACCGTCTACCCCGGGTTCGGCGGCCAGAAATTCATCGAGAGCGTTGTCCCCAAGATACGCGACGCGAAGAAATTTCTCGACAGCAACGGCTACCGGATCCCGCTCGAGGTCGACGGCGGCATCACCGCCGCCAACGTCAAGCTGGCCGTCGACGCGGGCATCTCGATCGCCGTCGCAGGCTCGGCGGTCTACGGCAAGCCCGATATAAAGAAGGCGATAGAAGATATAAGGAAGGCGGCGCAGGGCTGACCCTTCGCGCTGTTACTATCTCAAGCAATAATAAATAGCGGCAGGCGGGGAGTGTCCGTGGCAGCACATTGACAATGCGAGCGGGCATGGTGTCCCGCAGCCATCGGCGGCGGGACGAGCGAGCAGTGTCGCCGAGCGAGATTTTCCTCGCCGGGGACAATCTCGCGGTGCTGACAGGAATACTCTCCGGCTGCCCTAACGAGCACATACTATGGACACCAACCTCATCAGAAATTTTTCGATCATCGCGCACATCGACCACGGCAAGACCACGCTGTCCGACCGCCTGCTCGAGGAGACCAAGACGATCGAGAAGCGGCTCATGTCCGACCAGGTCCTCGACGCGATGGACCTCGAGCGCGAGCGGGGGATCACCATCAAGGCGCATCCCGTCAGGCTCGATTACACCGCGAAAGACGGCAGGGAATACGTCCTGAACCTGATCGACACCCCGGGCCACGTCGATTTCAGCTACGAGGTCTCGCGCAGCCTGTCGGCATGCGAGGGGGCGCTCCTGGTCGTCGACGCCGCGCAGGGGGTCGAGGCGCAGACGGTCGCCAATGTCCATCTTGCCATGGACCACGGCCTCAAGATCATCCCGCTGATCAACAAGATCGACCTGCCGAACGCCAACGTCGAGATGGCGAAACAGCAGATCGAGGAGATCCTCTCCATATCGAGAGACGAGGTCATCCTGATCAGCGCGAAGAAAAACCTCGGCACAGAGGAGGTGCTCGAGGCGATCGTGCAGAGGATCCCGCCGCCGAAGTCGTCCGGCTCCGACGAGATCAAGGCTCTCATCTTCGACAGCAAATACGACCAGTTCAAAGGGGTGGTCACCTACGTCCGCATGATGAGCGGCACGCTCCGCAAGGACATGAAGATCGTGATGATGATGAGCGGCAAGCAGTTCGAGGTCCTGGAGACAGGCGTCTTCAAGCCCAAGGCGTTCCCCGTGCCGTCGCTCTCCGACGGGGAGGTCGGCTACATCACCGGCAATATCAAGCTCGCCGCCGACGTCAAGATCGGCGACACCATCACCGCGGCAACGCGCCCCGCGACGACGCCTCTGCCGGGCTTCAAGGAGATGAGCCCGATGGTCTTCTGCGGCCTCTATCCCGTCGACGCCAACGACTACGAGCCGATGAAAGACGCGATAGAAAAGCTGCGGCTCAACGACTCCGCCTTCATCTACGAGGCGGAGACGTCGATCGCGCTCGGCTTCGGCTTCCGCTGCGGATTCCTCGGCCTCCTGCACATGGAGATCACGCAGGAGCGCCTCCAGCGCGAGTTCAACATCAACATCATCTCGACCACCCCCAGCGTCAGCTACCGGGTGCTCAAGACCGACGGGTCGGTCGTCATGGTCGACAACCCCGTGCATTTCCCCAACACCACCGAGATCGCGGAGATCGAGGAGCCCTACTTCAGGCTGACCATCGTCGCGCCGACCGACGCGATCGGCACGATCATGCAGCTGGCGCAGGAGCGCCGCGGCCTCTGCGCCAGCACCGAGTCTCTTCCGGGTATCAACCGGGTGATCCTGGTGTTCGAGATACCGCTCAACGAGGTGATCGTCGATTTCTACGACAAATTGAAATCGTGCACGCGCGGCTACGCCTCGATGGACTACGAGTTCCTCTGCTATCTGCCGTCGGACATCATCAAGATGGACCTCCTGATCAACGGCGACCCGATCGACGCCTTCTCGTGCCTGATCCACAAGGACAAGGCGCACCGCCACGGCCGACTCCTCGCGGAAAAGCTCAAAGAAGTCATTCCCCGCCACATGTTTCAGGTCGTCATCCAGGCGGCGATCGGCGGCAAGATCGTCGCGCGCGAGACGATACGCGCGATGAACAAGGACGTCACCGCGAAATGCTACGGCGGCGACATCACCCGCAAGCGCAAGCTCTGGGAGAAGCAGAAAGAGGGGAAGAAGAAGATGAAGCAGTTCGGCACCGTCACGATCCCCCAAAAAGCGTTCATCGACGTCCTCAAGCTCGACTCATGAAACGGCGGATAAACGCCCATCTGCTGCAACCCGGCGAATCGAAGATTCGCGGAGCAGCCCCCGCGCCTGGGGGCGTTGCAGGCCACCGCTTCCTTGTGCGGCGTACTTACCGTACGCCTCCCCATGCGGGGACTGGTCCGCGAATCTCTAAAGATTCGCCGGCTTGTCCGCGGGCGCGGGCGTACGCCTCGCAGCTGGGGGCTTCTTCGCTGTTTCAGAGAATGGTCTTGCTTGTTTCATCAAAGCAATTCTCCGATCCTTTTCCGTAACGGCGGATAACGGCCCGTCTGCTGCAAGCCGGACCGTTCTTCGCCGTTTCAAAGGACGACCTTTCCTTCATTGTCTTCCAGAAAATCCTGTTGCTTCTTTTTCGCAAAAACGATATACTATCCCTAAAGAAAGCCTGACGTATCTGCGCAGGTTTTCCCAACGGATGCGAGAAAGAAAAGATGCCCGCTGACAAGAGCCAGAACGGTTGTGTTGTCGCCCCGCATGTTCTCGTCGTCGATGCCGATGGCGCGCTCAAGAATTCACTTCAGCCTTTGCTGACTCCCGACTACAAGGTCTGGCACCAGCCCTCGGTCGCGGCCCTCTTTAACGACATCAGGAACAAATCAATATCCGTCGTCGTCGTGAACGAAGCGGCTGTCGCGTTCGATCAGGACGGGTTCCAGAACTGGCTGCGCAGCTATCCGCTGCCGGTCGCGTATGTCCTGGCGATCCGTGATCCCGGCGCGCAGGCCGTCGCAGGGCGCGTCGCGAAAGGCGCGTACGACTGCGTCGATGCCGGGCGCCCCGAGCAGGTGGCGATGGCGGTCCGCCACGGGTTCCGCACGGCCCTTCAGGAGCATCAGATCCGCGCGCTCGCCGAAAAGTGCGCCGCGCAGTCTGCGGAGCTGAGCGAAGAGAAGGGCCTCAAGATATCGCTCTTGTACGAGGCGAGCAGGATCACGGGTTCCGTGTTCCACCTCGAAACGCTTCTCAAGATGATCATACACCTTATCACGAACGTCATGAAGGTTAAGATCTGTTCGGTGATGCTCCTGAACGAGGAGACGGACCAGCTCGAGATCAAGGAGGCGATAGGCCTTGTTCCCGAGATCATGCAGGCGACCACTATCAAGCGGGGGCAGGGGATATCGGGGTGGGTCTTCAAGGAGGGCCAGTCGCTCCTGATCGGCGACATCGACGAAGACGGCCGTTTTATGGGCAGGAACGAAGAGCGATACATGACGAAGTCGCTCCTGAGCGTCCCGCTGAAGATCAAAGACAAGGTGTTCGGCGTCCTCAACGTCAACAACAAGACCGACGGAAAGCCTTTCAACGAGGAGGACAGAAGGGTCCTCGAGCCGCTCGCCGCGCAGATCGCCGCGATCATCGAGAACGCGCAGCTCATCGACCATCTGACGACGGCCAAGACCGAGGTCAAGAAGGCCCACGACCAGCTGATACGGTCGGAAAAGTTCGCCGCGATAGGCAAGCTTGCCGCGAGCCTGTCGCACGAGATCAACAATCCGCTCACCTCCATATACGGGAGGATACAGCAGCTGCTCCGGTCGACAGTCGACCCCGAGACGATACGGCTGCTCTCCGTCGTCAAATCGGAAGTGGAGCGGATATCCCGGATCTTGGGAAACCTGCTCAATTTCGCCAAGATCGCGAAAACGAAGACGCAGCTTCACGACCTCAACGTGATCGTAGATAATTCATTAAATCTCTTGCTGCCGGAAATAAAAAAGAGTAATATATCACTCGTTAAAGATTTCAATAAGAAACTCCCCGAAGTTTTGATCGACGGCGATCAGTTCATGCAGGTGGCGATCAATGTCATGCTGAACGCCGTCAAGGCGATGCCGAAAGGCGGCGAGCTCCTGATCTCGACCTCGCAGGATGAGGAGTGGATAAGGCTTTCGGTGAAGGACAGCGGCTGCGGGATCGATAAGAATAAGCTTGAAAGCATATTCGATCCGTTCTATTCAAATTGGACTGACGGCAGCGGGACCGGGTTGGGTTTATCGGTCAGCAAGGGTATCATCGAAGGGTTTGGCGGGGACATTGAGGCGACAAGTGCGATCGGCCGGGGATCGACGTTCACGATAAAGTTGCCGTACAAGTCATAACAACCGGCGGCTGGGAAGACGAAGTGAAAAAAGAGAAGATCCTGATAGTCGACGACGAAGACAATATCCGGACGCTGTTGTCCGACATGCTCAGCATGAAAGGATATACCGTCGCGACGGCAGAGAACGCTGAGAAGGCGCTGCAGGAAGTTAAAGATTTCAGTCCTCATCTCGTTCTTCTCGACCTCAAGCTGGGCAAGTCAGACGGCATTGATATATTGAAGCAGATCAAGAAGATCGACCGGAGCATCGTGGTTATCATCATCACGGCGTACGGCTCTGCGGATACGGACCTGAACGAGATCCGTTTTGGGGCATATGGGGAGATAGCAAAACCATTTGATCTGAACGTATTAGAAAAGGTGGTAGCTGATGCACTCGAATCAAGCACCCGAAGAAGCGAAGAGTAGTGTCAGTGCGAAAGTACTGGTGATCGACGATGAGGAGTCGATCCTGAACCTCATCAGCGACATACTGACCGCGGAGGGCTACGAGGTCTCGTGTGCCGACAACGGCGAAAAGGGCGTCGACCTTGCTCAGAAGCAGGCCTTCGACCTGATCATCGTCGACATCATGATGCCGGGGATAGACGGCATCGAGACTATCAAGCGCATCAGGCAGTTCAATACCGCCGTCAGCATTCTTATCCTGACCGCCTACGGCAAGCGGAAAGACGCGGTCGTGAACGCGGTGCGCTACGGCGTTTTCGATTACATCACGAAACCCTTCGACGTCGAATACCTTCTTTCGCTGATCAAATATGTCCTCCACCGCGCGAAGTTCGGTAAGATGCCGTATCTCGACACGATGAGGGATTTCTACTGGGAAAAGGACGTCTCCCAGAAAGACCTGCTCCAGAAGAAATGGAGCGATCTGCACGACCAGGTCACCTCCAGCGCCAAAGTGCTCGAGCAGGACAGAAAGCGTATCGAGCGGTATTACATTCATTCGATACCGATGGCGCGGGCGGTCAAGCTGTATTTCGAGCAGCTCTTTTCCAACAAGTATCTGCTCATCGTTATCGTTTGCCTGATGCTCGGATGCTTCTTCGGCTATCTCTTCAACATGATGGCCTCAAGCCAATCGCGTTTCGGCGATTACGTGGGCAGCATGAAGATGCAGGAACACATCGCGCAACAGCGGGATGTCCGCAGCGACAGCGTCTCGCTGGGCGACTTCTACAGCGTCATGAAGAACATCGAGCAGTGGATGAAAAAGGATGTCGAGCAGGAGCGCAAATCGATGTTCAAGGATGCGACAGAGGACAACTAGAACGCACACGACACATACCATCCAGGGACAAAAGAGCTATGGAAAACGAGAGCAAAAGCCCATCCTATGACGCGATGAATTTCGACGAAAAGCCGATAGTCGAGGCGAGCCTCAGCGATCTCAGCGCCGACCAGTTGAAGGAGTTCGTCGCCAAGATCATTGCAAAGCGGGAGATCAAGTCGGTCGTCGCGACCGACGAAGCGATCCTTCTCGAGATGAAGGTGATCGCTAAAGAGGGAGGCAAGATCTATCCGACGGTGACCGGGCTGCTGCTTTTCGGGAAAAACCCGCAGAAATACCTTTGGTCGAGCAGCGTCAAGATCGTGCGGTTCAGCGGCAAAGACAAGTCGGGACACATCATCGAGCAAAAAGAGCTGCGCGGCACCGTGCCTCAGATGATCGAGGAGTCGGAGCATTTCCTGGTGCGCAACATGAAGCTGTTCGGCAGCGTGCAGGGAGTGAAGAGGACCGACGTCCCCGAATACCCGCTCGACGCGCTGCGCGAGATCGTGGTCAACGCGCTGATCCACCGCGACTACAGCGTCGCCGGCAGCACCTGCCGGATCTTCATGTTCGACGACAAGATAGAGTTCTATTCGCCGGGCGGCCTGTGCGCCCCGACCAACGTGACGAACATAGAATCGACGCAGTTCCTCCGCAACAAGAACCTCGTCGAAGCCATGTTCTACGAGGGAGATTATGTCGAGAAGCTCGGGACCGGCGTGACGCGTATGAAGAATTATCTGAAACAGGCCGGGCTGAAGGAACCGAAGTTCTTCGACAACGGCACCGATTTCGAGGTCGTTGTCTACGGGCCCGAGGACCGGGTCCTCCAGATCGAAAAGAGCGACAGGGCGAAGAAACTGCGCAAGACCATCGGTATGGCGAGAAAGCCCGAAGAGGTGAGCGAATCGCTCGAGGACTTCAAGAAGGAAGACAGGGAAATGCTGGAGGAGAAGATCCGGCACGAAAAGAAGAAGGAAGAGGCGAAGATCAAGCGAAAGGCGCTTCACCGCAAGATCACCGTCGCCACGATGATCTTTTTCGGCATGATCTTCGTCTTCTTGTACGGCAAGCGCATCAACAGCCCCGAATACATCATCGACCGCGCGGCCACCATGCACTCCCAGAAGGATTACCGGCAGGCGTCCAGGTATTATAAGAAATTCATCGCGAAGTATCCGAAGAGCATGGCAGTCGAGGACGCCTACTATTTTCTCGGCGCCTGCCTCGAGATGATGGGCGACGACACGGGAGCGATCGAGAACTATCAGAAAGCCATCGCCATATTCCCCAACGGCAAGCGCAGGGCGTATTCGCAGTTCTGGATCGGGAAGCTGCAGCTCAAGGACAAAAGATACGACGACGCGATCAACAGCTTTCGCCAGTCTATCGGCACCTATTCCGAGAAAGAGCTGATCGACGATGCGATAGAGAACATCGCCGATTGCTACAAGCAGATGGGCAAATACGAAGACGTCGTGAAGACCTATCAGGAGATGCTGAAGATCAACGAATCTGTCAGCGACGGCCATGAGCTCTGCGAGATCGCGGCCGCGTACGAGAAGCTTGGAGAGCCGGACAAGGCGCGCGAGTATTACCTGAAGGTGACGATGAACAAAGCAACGTCGGTCGAATGGCTTGAAAAAGCGCGGACGCGGCTGGTGGCGTTGGAAGGCGAGAAGTTCAAGATCGAAACAAAGGAAAAGGAGCAATAAGACGATGAAGCGTGAATTAATGCACAGGGTACGGTTAGTCGCGGCCGTCGTGGCGGCGATGTCGATGATGTTGTGCGGCGGCGTGCGCGCGCAGGAAGGGACGGGCGACAAGGTCATATCCAAAGGCGAAAGCATCATGATAACCGTCAAGCGACACAGCGACATGGACCGCGTCGTGACCGTGAACGCCGACGGCGAGATCGACATCCCCCTTATCGGCAAGATCAAGGTCGATGGCCTGTCGATGTCGAAGTTCCGCGAGATGGTCACCACGGCCCTGAGCGACTATATCAAGGACCCCGAGGTCGATGTCAGCCCCGCCTTCGGCATGTCTACCGGCACCGCGACGGCGACAGACGAGGAAGGCGCGAGGACGATCAAGGTGTTCCCGTTGAAGAACTCCGATGCCGTCGCCCTGGTCGACAGCCTCCGGGGCGCCGTCTCGTCGCACGGCACCATCGCCGCGGACAAGAGCAGCAACTCGATCATCGTGAGCGATTCGCAGTCCTCGATCGATGCGGTCGCCAAGATAGTCGATCAGCTCGACTCCATGGAGAAGAAGACGCGGCAGGTGCTCATCGAAGCGGAGATCGTCGAGCTGACGGTGACCGATCAGCGCGACATGACGATCGATTACTTCATGCAGCACATATCCCGGGATGATTTCTTCGGTAAATACAACCGTCCGATCGCGTTGCCGGCCGCCATTTCGGCGGGCAGCGGAAATATCGGAAGGAACGTTCTGACGGTAAGCGACGTGCTCCTCCCGCAGCTCGGCGACGGCGGAAATTTCTTTTTCGGCAAGGTGATCGGTAAAAATAAATATTCGGCGTACGTGAACGCGCTGATCGATCTCAACAAGGCGAAAATCCTTGCGCGCCCGAAGATCATCGTCGAGAACAACCAGAAAGCGAATATCCAGATCGTCACATCGTACCCGTACCGTGAGCTGTCCGGCAGCGGTATCGTGCTGGGCGCGAACAGCTACGTTTTCACCACGAAATTCCTCGATTACGGGATCATGATGCCGGTATTGCCGTCGATCAAAGAGAACGGCATGGTGAACATCCTGATCGAGCCGGAGGTGTCGTTCATCCAGGGCTTCGTCGAGAATATCCCGATACGCGTCGCGAGGCGCACGTCGACGCAGGTGAACGTGATGAACAACGGCACGCTGGTGATCGGCGGCATGATCAACGAACGCACCGTCAACAACGCCCGCAAGGTGCCGGTGCTCGGCGACATGCCGTTCGTCGGAACCTTCTTTAGGACCCAGTCGAAAGATACCGAGAAGACCGAACTGCTGATCTTTGTCACCCCGCGCATCGTCGACGACGGCGTGATCGCCGATACAGGCAAGAAAGCGGAAGCGGTTAAAGAACGTATCATGAAGACAAAGCCGGATTGCGCCCCGTTCTTCTTTGATGAGAAGTGGGGCCAGAAGAAGAAGTCAGAGAATTAAGCTTCAATATACGAAAGGATGAACCGTGGTCGATATTCGTGAAATCACACTGCGCGATTATCTGCTGATTCTGTATAAAAGGAAATGGGTCGTCATCCTGTGTATGATCACGGTGACGATCTCCTCGATGATCTTCGCCCCGACGCCGGAGCCGATCTACGAGGCGTTCACGACGGTCCTGATCGAGCAGCCCGCGTCGGCCACGCCGCTTTTGAAGGGGCTGTCATCGCCGCTGAAAAGCTCTCAGCTCGAAACGCAGGCCGAGCTTATCACCAGCAGGACGGTAGCCGAGGGGGCGGTCAACCTGCTCAGGCTGCATATGATGCAGGCGATCAAGGAGCGCGGCATCGCCGCTGAATGGCTGAACGCGGACAACGCGGCGACGCTGATCAGGCGAAGCATTTCCGTGAGCAGGATCGGCACCACCAACCTGCTCGTCATCAAGGCCCGGTCCGAGGACCCCGTCAAGGCGAGGGATATCGCCAACACCGTCGCGAAGGTATTCGTCTCTCAGAGCATTACGGAAAGCAGCCGGGAAACGCAGACCGCGCGGCAATTCATCGAGAAACAGGTCGATGTCTTTGCCAAGAGGCTGCGCGAGGCCGAGGATGAGCTGACGAAGTTCAAGTCCCAGGAGAAGTACACCACGATCGAAAAAGAGATCGCCATGGTCTCCACGATCGAAACGCAATTCCTGAACACAAAACTCGAGCGTGAGATCGCCGAGGCGAAACTGAAGGGGATAGAAAAGCAGCTGAACGACCTGAACGTCTCGGCGGTGCCGTCTATAGCGAACATTCAGTCGCCGCTGATAGAGGGTCTCCGCTCGCGCCTTGCTCAGTTCGAGCTGCAGCGCTCTCTGATGCTTCGCGAATATACGGAAAAGCATCCCGACGTGGTGAGGCTGAAAGCCGAGATCCAGATGATGGTCGACCGGCTGAAAGAAGAGTTCAGCAAGGTGGCGTCGCAGGGCGTTCCCCTTACGGACGGCTGGTCGTCGTATCAGTCGCTGATCCTGAAGCATATCGAGCTCGAGGTCGAGGTCAAGAGCCTCAAGATCCGCGAAGACGCGCTCAAGAAACAGATGTCCGAGTATTCGTCGGAGATAGGGGAGCTGGCCGACAAGAAGGGCGTCTACCTGCGCCTTTCACGGCAAATGAAGACCGCTGAGGAAACCTACATGCTGCTCCTCAGCAAGCTCGAAGAGATCAAGATCGCCGAATCCATGGAAACGGGGAATGTCCGTATCGTCGACCCCGCGGTCGAGCCGCGCGAAAGCATACGGGTCTCCAAGACGCACAAGGGGATCCTGGGGGCCTTCCTGGGCTTCTTTATCGGCGTCGGCATGGCGTTCCTTCTCGAACATCTTGACACCTCGCTGAAGAGTATCGGCGAAGTGGAGAAATATATGGGGCTCCACGTGCTTGGCGTCATTCCCAAGATCGCGGTGCGCGAAACGCTGGTATCTGAAAAGTCACTGCAGAGGTGATCCATGGAAGAAATGAAAGAACAGTTTAAAAAGGATGAGCAGTACATCTCGTCGAAGATCATCATGCACTGCGATCCGCGCTCGCCTATCGCAGAGGCGTACCGGACGCTGCGGACCAACCTGTATTACGTGAACAAGGATAAGAGCCTCAAGACCATCCTTGTGACGAGCTGCCGGCCGGAGGAGGGGAAGACGCTTACCATCGTCAACCTGGCGATCACCCTGGCCGAGATCGGCAACAACGTCCTGCTGGTCGACACCGACATGCGCCGTCCCGCGTTGCACGCGATGTTCAATATCGAGAAGGACCCGGGGTTGTCGGACGTCCTGCGGGGCAACATGACGTGGGACAAGGTCCTGGTGAAGACGGGGATAGACAACCTGTCCGTTATCACGGCCGGCCATATCCCGAAGAACCCTTCGGAGCTGATCGGCGGCGACAAGATGAAAGAGCTGATCAAGGAGCAGACGGCTTTCTTCGACGTCGTGCTTTTCGATTCCGCGTCGATACTGTCGGTCACCGACGCGTCGATCCTGTCGACGATGGTCGACGGCGTGCTTGTCGTCATTCTGGCGGACAAAACGCCCCGCGAAGCCGCCCAGCGTTCGGTGAGCCTGCTGCGCAAGATCAACGCGAAAGTCCTCGGCGTCGTCTTTAACGCGGTTGACGTGACCAGGGAAGGCTATTACTACTACTATTACAGCGCCGATAAGCGCGCTCACCGAAAGAAAGAATGAGATCCTGAGACAAACAGAAAGGGATGAGAGGGGCAGAGGCATCTCTGTCCCTTTTTTGCTATCGCAATGAGATCGCATCTCCAGCCAGTCATCGTCTTCGGCCTCGTGCTCATCGCGGCGTTCCTGCTTTTTGCGGGATATACGATCAATATCTATTCGCCGATGTATATCGCCGGCGTGGCCGGCCTCCTTGTCCTTTTCATCGCGACGATATACGAGGTTCGCATAGGCCTCTTCGTCCTCCTGTTCTTCACCATCTTCTCGCCGGAGGTTCTTGCCGGCGCCGGGAATGTCGGCGGCAGAGGCGTGACGTTCCGGCTCGACGATATCATCATTATCACGATTTTCATCGCATGGCTTGCCCGGATGGCGTTCGTCGCCGAGAAAGGGACATGGCGGAAGACCCCGCTCAATTTCCTCCTGGTGCTGTATATCTTTTTCAATATCTTTTCGTCGTTGAACGGCGTCTATAACGAGACGGTGAACCCGCGCATCACCCTGCTCTTTACCGGAAAGAAAATAGAATACATATGTATTTTCTTCCTGGTGGTGAACAGCATCGAGTCTCTCCGCGACGTCAAGATGTTCTTCATCGTATCGCTGCTGGTCTGCGGCACGACGTGCATATGGGGCCTCTACATGATCGGCACCGGGCAGGTCGTCGGCAGGTTCGCCGGCCCGTTCGACGTCGGCGAGGCGAACACCATAGCTGCCTATTTCGTGATGCATATGTCTCTCGCCGTCGGGATGATATTCAACTACAAGGGCTCGTTCTGGAAATCGTTCCCGCTCTACCTGCTGATCCTGCTCATCTTTATTCCGTTCGCGCTCACGTTCTCTCGAGGCGGCTACGTCGCCATGCTGGCGAGCATGATCGTTATCGCCTGTTTCAAAGGGCACCGGATCATATTCCTCCCCATAGCGGTCTTTCTCCTCATGATGAAGTTTGTCCTTCCGCCGGAGATCATGGACCGGATCCTTACCATCGGCAGCATCGTGACGCCCGGATCGGATGTGCGCGTTGAGGCCTGGGACGACAGGCTCGGCATGTGGACCAGGGCGCTATACCGATGGCAGAAACGGCCGCTGCTGGGCATGGGGCCGGGCTCTTTCGACCTGGGCGGCGTCGATAATCAGTATTTCATGGAGCTCGCGACCGTCGGGACCATAGGGTTGGCAATATTCCTTCTTATCATCGGGCTTATTTTGTTCATAACCGTACGTGTGTTCATGCAGACGAAAGATCCCTTCATCAGGAACGTCTCCATCGGTTTTTTTGCGGGGACGATCGGCTACATTGTAAACGGCATGTCGATGTCCACCTTCATCCTTATCAGGACGATGCAGCCGTTCTACGTCCATGTGGGGCTGCTCTGTTTTGTCTATCGAGCCCTGGTCCTTGAGCGATCCGGAGACGCCGAATCCGGGGAGAAGGCCCTTTCACCTCCGGATTTCGCACAATAACAAGATGGGTATGTCTTTTGCTCGCATAACATCCCGGATAATGCGCTATGGCCGCTTCTCGCTCCGCAAAGCTCTCAGGCTGCCTTTTCGAGTGCATTTCGACCTTTCGTGGAGGCTCGGCGACGAAGTGTCGACGATCCCCGTCTATCAGGCCGCGCGCAGGAGATATCCGGATGGCCGTATCACCGTATCGGTGAATTTCAAGGAGCTCTTATGCGGGTCTCCGTTCGTTGACGAGGTCAATCCGCATCTCCCGGTGTGCGACAGGCTCTACGACCTCAGGCGGACCGATCCGCGAGTGAATAGATACGGCTACCTCGAGAGTATCCTCGGTTTCCCTGTCGAGGACAGGGTGCCGAAGATCGCCGCGGTCTCGTGCGGCGCGTTCGATCCGTACGACAGTTGGCGCGCGGATAATGCGGGGCGGATCGTCATCGCCGTATGCGCGGAAAGCAGTTGGGCCTGCAAGAACTGGCCGCTCCCGAATTATGACGCGCTGTGCCGGAGGATTGCCGACGCCTACCCGGTCGCCTTCGTCCATGTCGGGGTTGCGGAGCGCTGCGCGGCTGAGGGGCTTGATCTGGTGGGGAAGACCGACGTCTCGCAGCTGCTCTATGTCCTGAAGCGCTCTGCCATGTTCATCGGCAACGACACCGCGGCGCTTCACGCGGCGCTTGCCCTCGGGCGGAGCGCCGTCGGGCTGTTCGGTCCGGTGCTTCCGTCTACGATCATCGAGCCGCGCCGCAACTTCTACCCGGTCGGGGAATCCGAGCTGGCGTGCCTCGGCTGCTGGTCCCGCGGCATCATGACCGTTCCCGGCCGGTGCCCGATGCGGGAGGCGTATTGCATGTCCCGGTTGTCGGTCGAGACGGTCTATCAGGCCGCCGTCCTCGCTTTGGAAGGATGTCGCTATGAGACTCTTGATCCTCGCTCTGTATCCTGATCCTCAGCCGAGCAGCAGGTTTCGGGTGTATCAGTATCTGCCGTATCTTGAGGAATCGGAAATTGAATATGTCGTCCGTCCGGCCGTACCGGCGTGGCTCTTCGAACGCCTCTATCAGTCCCGGAGCGCATGGCGCCAGCGTGCCTACACGGTCATTGAGGCCCTGTTCCGAACGGCGCAGATACTGACCGCGTGGCAGTATGACGTCGTTTTCCTTCAGAAGGCCGTTACGGGGACCTATCTGCGCGGCTTGGCGCCCCTGCTTTTCATGCTGAACGGGACCGTCATATATGATTTCGACGATGCCGTTCAATACGGGCCGCCGTCGGTTTTGCCGTGGCCGCTGTCATCTTTCCAGGATACCGGCCAGGTATCATGGATCATACGCCGCAGCGCCGCCGTGATAGCCGGCAACGAGTACCTGGCGGATTTCGCCCGGACGCTCAATCGGAATGTCTCGATGATCCCGACATCGGTCAGCATGGCGAGAGAGGAGGCCGCCCAACAGCGTGATGAGGATCTCTCGGAAAAGCCGGTCATAGTCGTCGGCTGGTCCGGCGGGCGGGGTACGAATGCATACCTGAACGCGTTCGCGCCGGTGCTCGAGGAGCTGTATAAAAGAGACCGGCGGTTCTGCCTGAAGATCGTCAGCTCGGATCTCCACGGCATAGAGCTCAGCCGATTCCGAAACATACCGGTTTTTTTCGAGAAGTGGTCCCTTTCCAGAGAGGCGCGGCTCATCAGCTCGTTTGATATAGGCATCATGCCGCTGGACGACGACAAGTGGAGCATGGGGAAGTGCGGCCTGAAGCTGCTGCTCTATATGTCGCTGGGCGTTCCCGTCGTCGCCTCTCCGGTCGGGGTCAATGCCGATATGATCGAGGACGGCCTGAACGGCTTCCTTGCCAAAACGCAGGAGCAGTGGGTTGAAGCGATCTGCCGGCTTGCCGTCGATCAGCATCTCCGCACGCTTTTTGTGCGGGAGGGATTCAAGACAGTCCACCGCTCCTATGCGCTCGAAGACAACGTTATTCGCTTCCTCACCGTCCTGCACGATGTCTATACGGGGATGCTCAAGGAGGTGAGCGGGTGAGCGTGCCTGTCCTGTATGTCCTGCCGGCGTTGCCGGTCGGCGGTTCCGAGCTGCAGTTCAGCGCGCTGATCGGCAATATCGACCGGAGCCGTTTTGCGCCGCGCGTCGCGTGCGTCCGGAGCGGCGGTGTCGTCGCGGAGCGTATCCGGGCTCTGGGAGTGGACGTTGACGTCTACGGGTTCCGTTCGGCGTACGATCCCGGCATCGTGTTTCGGGTCGCGCGTGACATCGCGCGGCACGGCGCAGGGATACTGCATACCTGCATGTTCGGTTTTGACGCTCTGCCGAACATCGCCGGGAGGCTGTCCGGCGTGCGCGGTATCGTCTCAAGCCGTCGCGAATGCGCCGTCTGGAAGAGATCGCGCCACCGTTTGTTCCAGGACTTCGCGAATATCTTTGTCGACAAGGTGGTCGCGAATTCAGATGCCGTCCGCAGATTCGTGCTGGCGCAGGAGAGGATATCGCCCGCCAAGGTGAGCGTCATCCCGAACGGGATAGATACCGAGCTCTACGCGGCCCCGCACGACCGGGCTTCTGCCAGGAGAGACCTCGGATTGCCGGCTGACGCTGCCGTCGCCGTCACTGTCGCGAACTTCGGCGCGTCGAAAGGGCATCTGCAGCTGCTGGAGGCGTCGGCTCATATTATCGAGAAAGTTCCCCGTATTAAATTCGTGCTCGTGGGCGACGGTCCATTGTATAATACCGTCAAGTCGGCCGCAGCGGCGATGGGGATCAGTGAACGGTTCCTGTTCACCGGCAGCCGGGACGATGTGCCCCGGCTGCTCGCCGCAAGCGATATTTTCGTTTTTCCGTCGCTGATCGAAGGCATGCCGAACGCGGTCCTTGAGGCGTTATGCGCCGGGCTGCCGGTGGTCGCTTCTGCCGTCGGCGGCATACCGGAAGTGGTCGCCGACGGCGTCAGCGGCCTGCTTGTCCGGCCGGGTGATGCGACAGCGCTCGGCGAGGCCGTTGTGCGGCTGGCGGGCGATGCGGCGCTGCGCGGCCGGATCGGGTCGGAGGGACGCCGTGCCGCGCTCGGGCGTTTTTCGCTGCGGGCCATGGCGGCCGCCTATGAACGTTTGTACGAGTCACTGTTAGCGTAACGCACTTCATTCCGCAGAAAGGAACAGACGATGGACGCGAAGCGCCCTGAAACCTCGATACTTATTCCGTCTATAGACGGTTCGCGCGACGGGATGCTGCCCCGATTGCTGGAGCAGCTCAAATCGCAGACGTACCAGGATTTTGAGGTGATCATAAAGGTCGGCGACAACCGGCAGGGGAGGGCGATCAATAATGCGGCCGGGGAAGCGAAAGGCGACTACATCGTCATCATGGACGACGACATTTTCCTGGGGCACGATACCCTCCTTGAGCGTCTCGTCGCCGCCGTCAGGTCAGAGCCGAAGATCGGCATGGGCGGCGCGTCGGTCGTGGTCTGGGACAAGGCGAACTGGCTCCAGCGCCGCGTCATGATCGAGGTCCCGCGCTACGCCGCCCCGGTGGTCAGCGAGATCACCGACAGCGACCTCGCCTTCCACGGCTGCTGCATCCTGAGGAAAGACGTCTTTTTTGCGGTGGGCGGCGAGCGGGAGAATATCATCAGGGGGCTCGATCCCGACTTGCGGATGCGCCTGCGCGGGGCCGGTTACCGTGTCGCGCTGATCCCCCATACGTGGTTCTATCATCTGCCCCCGGCGACGTTCGGAAAATTCGTTAAAAAGTTTTTTCGTAACGGTCAGGGCTCTAGCTACATCCAGCTGATGCACCCCGAGTTCATATATGAAACGCATACGGGCGAGGGTGAGTTCGTCGAACGGCGGGGGCTGGCGTACCGGATCTTCCGCTATCCCCTCAGGCTGGCCGGTCATCTCATCCACGGGCGGTTGATCGGTTTTACTGCCGATTGCGCGTATGCGGCAGGCGTTTTGACCGGGTACGTCAAATATGGCTGGCAGAAGCGTGCCCGCGCGCGTGCGGCCTCGTCCGGCCGAGAATAGCCGGGGTCCGCCAGCTGCCGCGAAACAGATGTTCTGGTGACGTCAGAAAGGAAGATTAGTATGGATAACGCTCCGAAGATAAGCCGCTACATGCCGTTCATCTTTCTGGCAGTGCTGGTGCTGTTGATGCTGCCGGTCCTGCCCGACTGGCTCAAAGACGTTTACAAGAACGAGAACAACCAGCATTGCATGGCGATCCCGTTCATTTCGCTGTATATCGTCTTCCTGAAAAAAGACTTGCTCACGAAGTATCTCCAGCAGGACCCTCCGCAGCCGTCGGCAAAGGACATCCTGTTGTTCCTGGCGGGCATCCTGCTCTATTTCGTCGGGACGGCCGCGAGTATCATCTATTTTCGCCAGGTATCGTTCATCATCATACTTGCCGGCGCCGTATGGTTCGTCTACGGATGGGGACTGCTGAAGGAGCTGATCTTTCCCGTCAGCTATCTGCTCTTCGCCGTTCCGATCCCTGAGGCGGCCTATCAGGCGTTTTCTTCACCGATGAAGATATTCGCCTCGAGGATAGCCGCGCACCTGATACGGCTGACGGGCATCCCGGTCTACCGCGAAGGGGTGAACCTGTTCTTTCCTCAGACGAGCGTGGAGGTCGTCGACGCGTGCAGCGGCATGCGATCGCTGATATCGCTGCTTGCCGTCGCCGCGGCGTTCGCCTATTTCTTTCAGAAAAAACCGCTCGGCCGCGGCGTCCTCTTCCTGTCCGCCATACCGATCGCCGTCCTTTCAAACGTGATCCGGATCGCGCTGACCGGTATCATCGCGCACACATATGGAATGGAATACGCGCAAGGCATGCTGCATACGATGCTGGGTACCGCGATTGTCATCGTCATCGGCGTGTCGGGGATGTTCGGGGTGCAGTTTGTCATGAATCTGTTGAGCAGGACGAAGGCGTGACCGCTATGCAAGCACGGTACTATCCGCTGGTCGCTATCATGGTCATCACGGCGCTTGTCTCGGCGTTTATCACGTATGTGCCGGAAAGGATCCCCGGCGACACCGATTTCTCGACGATCCCGTACGCGATCGGGGATTGGAAAGGGCGCGATATCAAAGACGATACGGTTCCCGATCTGACAAAGAGGATCTACGCGTCGGACATACTGTACCGTGAATACGAGCGCCCGGGGCGCGCTCCCGTAACGGTGTACCTGACGCGCTGCCCGAGCGTGAAGAAGACCCCGAACTACAAGTACCACCTCCCGATATACTGCTACATCGGGTCGGGGTGGAGCATCGAGCAGCAGTATGACATCGCGCCGGACGACGGCGGCGCCTTTCGCGCGCGTGTCATGCTGATGAGGAAGAACGACCAGCGGCTGGCCACGGTTTTTTACCTGGTGACGAGACGGGATGTCCGGATGACGCCCGGCATACGGCAGCGCCTCATCGATATCGTCAACAGGATGGTGTTCCGGCGGTCGGACCTGACCGTCGTCAGGATATCGTCACCGGTGGTGTCGGATTCGGTCGAAGAAACAGTCGCGGCGCTTGAGCAGTTCGCCCGGCAGATCGATACGTATGTGACCGAGATCCTCCGAAAAGCGGGCTAACGATTGAGAGGAGCAACGTGAACGAACTATACGAAAAGATGCGGCAGAACGCCAGGAGAACGACCCGTACGTTGTCGTATCATTTTAAGGTCTTTGTCAATTATCACCTCCATCGGATGTCCCTTGTCGCCCGGTACCCGAAAAAGGCGTACGGCTTTGCGGCCAAAGGGGCCATTCTGATCTACAACGGCGTCAGCGCGCGCTTTGTGCGGCTGCCCTCCCTCGTTCGGTACGGCATCGCCGCGCTGGTGTGCGGATCGGTCATCGCCGGCGCCGCGGCGGCCGTCTACAGGTTATTGCCGACGAGGGAAGAGCGCGCAGGCCGTTTTTACGAGAGAGCGAAGGCGTATTTCGACGACGAGAAATACCATGAGGCCCTCATCGAGTGCAAGAACGCCGTGCAGTTGGCCCCGCGTTACCTCAAAGCCCATTACCAGCTGGCGCTGACGTACATCCATCTGGGGCGCCTGCACGAGGCGGCGCAGGAGCTCTACCGGTGCGTACTGCTCAATCCGTCGGATGCCGCGGTCAAGCTGAAATTCAATGCCATAAAGCAGCTCTTGAGCGCTCAACAGCAGGCCTCCGACCAGCCATCCGATACGCCGGCCCCGGCGGCGGCCGCACCAGCCGCAGGCGCGGTCGCGGGAGACCTGGCAATGGCAAAGACGATGCTCTATTCCGGCGACGCCAGGGGCGCGCTGAAAAGCGCGCAGAAGGTCTACGAAGATGACCCGGCGGGATACGAAGCCAACGTGCTCATGGGCGATATCAGCATCACCCTGCAGGATGTCAAGAAGGCCCGGGCGCATTACGAACGGGCGCTTGAGAAAGACAAGATGTCCGGCGAGGTCTATTTCAAGCTCGGGAACACCTATCTGTATGACAAGGAGTATGACAAGGCGATAGAGTTGTTCACCCAGGCCTCCGCCTGCATGCCGAACAATCCGATCATATATTCGATCCTGGGCGACTGCTATGCGTACAAAAACGATTTCGACAACGCGATGGCGATGCATAAGAAGGCGTACGATGCGGACCCCGCCTACCTCAAGGCGCTGAAGAATATCTGTAACATGCTCGTGTTCCGGGGCAAGCTCACCGAGGCCGAGCCGTATATCGAATCGTTTGTCAAGCAGGCGCCGGATGATCCCGACGCGCTTATGATGCGGGCGATATTCAATTTCAGGCGGCGCCGGCTCGATGCGGCAATGAAGGATATCGGACAGTCGATCAAGCTGCGCCCGAACCATCTGCTTACCCGTCTGATCTTCGGAAGGATGCTCGCAGGCTCGGGTTCGTATGAGAAGGCGGCTGCAGAGTTCAAAGAGGCGATACGGATCAATTCCCGCGTTCTCGACCCGCATATCGAGCTTGTCGGTACCTATCTCAAGATGGGCGAACTGAAAAAAGCGCAGCACGAGGCCGAGCGCGCGCTCGCCCTCCAGCCGAACAATTACAAGGCGCGCCTGAACGCGGCGCGCGTGGTGACGGCCCAGCGCGATTTCGGCCCCGCTATCGAGCAGCTTGATCGTATCATCCTCGATTTTCCGGAGAAGCCTGACGCCTATTTCTACCGCGGGGTGATCGAGCACAAGAATAAGAACCTCGAGAAGGCCGTGACGTATTATATCGAGGCGCTGGGGCATGACAGCAATTATGTGAACGCTTTTTACGCCCTGGTCGGGATATACATGAAGACGCGCAATTACGACAAGGCGATCAGGCTCTGCAACAAGATGCTGCGTGTCCACACGACGAACCCGCGCATCTACGAAGTCGCCGGAAAGGTGCTGGCGACGGTCGGAAAGAAAGACAGCGCGCAGGCTTTTTACGAGAAAGCGCTCGACCTCAACTCGCGGTCCGTGCCCGCGCGCCTCTATCTCATGAAGGCGTACGCCGAGAAGGGGATGGAGGTCAACGCGCTCGAGCAGGCCGAGGAGATCCTCCGCATTCAGCCCAAGAACGTCGAGGCCCTCATGACCTCCGCGCAGATCTACCATTCTTTGGGCAAGGTCGACCAGGCGATCGCGCGCTACGAGAGCGCCCTGTCTCTGCAGTTCGACCACATCGCCGCCAACAACCTCGCCTGGCTGTATGCGCAATCCGGCACCCGGCTCGACCGGGCGGTCGAGCTCGCCGTCAGGGCCGAGAACGAGAGCAACGGCCTGCCGCGCATCGTCGACACCGCGGGATGGGTCTTCATGCAAAAAGGGGACTACGACGAGGCGATCGCGCGTTTCCGGAAGGCGGTCGACAGCGAAGCGCAGAACCCGGTCTATATCTATCATTTGGGGCTGGCGTACTTCAAGAAAGGCGAGCGCGACAGGGCGCGCGAGCTGTTGAGCGATGCGCTGTCGAGATCGAGCCGTTTCGACGGCGCGGATGAGGCGCGCAGGATACTCGAGGAGATAGGCAAGGGACAGTAACAGCTTGTCAGCCGCGCTTGCCATGGCTGGGCTTTTTCTGCGTACGGCGATGCTGGACACCGGTGGGGTGCATTATGTGCGGTATCTGCGGTCTTATAGACAAACGCGGCGGCGCGGTTCCCGCCGAGACGCTCAGGCGTATGATGGCGACTATCCGCCACCGCGGCCCGGACGACAGCGGCGCGTACGCGCGCACCCGTTTCGGGATCGGGATGCAGCGGCTTTCCGTGATCGACCTGGTCACGGGACATCAGCCGATCTTCAACGAGGACGAAAGCGTCGCGGTGGTGTTCAACGGCGAGATCTATAATTTCGCCGGCCTTCGGGAAGAGCTCCTGCGCTCCGGACACCGGTTCCGCACCAACACGGACACCGAGGTTATCGTCCACCTCTATGAGGAATACGGGCTCTGTTTTCCCGAACATCTGCGCGGGATGTTCGCGATCGCGGTGCTCGACTGCCGCAACGATCAGATGGTGCTGGTGAGGGACCGCCTGGGGATCAAGCCGCTGTACTATGCCGACTGCGCCGACGCCTTCGTGTTCGGGTCCGAGATCAAGGCGGTACTGGCGTCCGGCGCCGTCGCTCGCGACATAGACCCGAGGTCGATCGACGACTATTTCAGCTTCCTCTATATCCCCGGGCCCAATACCGTCTACCGGCATATCCGATCGCTCCAGCCGGGCAGGATGCTTGTCTATAAAGACGGCGGCGTGACGGAGCGGCCCTACTGGCGGCTGTCGCGATACTACGAGATGCAGCGCGAGTCGCCCTACGCGCGGGCAAACGACGACGAGCTGGCCTCCTGTTTCGCCGGGCTTCTGTCGGACGCCGTGCGCGAACAGCTCGTCAGCGACGTGCCGATCGGGGCGTTTCTGAGCGGCGGGATCGATTCCAGCACGGTCGTCGCCTCGATGCAGCGGGCGGTCGCCATGCCGGTCAAGACGTTCTCTATCGGCTTCGGCGGCTCGCCCTACAGCGAGCTGCGCTACGCGAGGGCGGTCGCGGAACGTTATCGCACCGACCATCACGAATTCGACGTTCGGCCGCGCATGGTCGAGCTGCTCCCGAAGCTTGCCGGGTATTTCGACGAGCCGTTCGCAGACTCGTCGCTCGTGCCGACGTACCTCGTATCGGAGGCCGCCAGGCGGCTGGTTACGGTGGCGCTCTCCGGCGACGGCGGCGACGAATCGTTCGCCGGATATTCCTGGACCCGGACAAACCACCGCCTCGAGCGCTATCGGCTCCTGCCGTCAATGTTCAGGCGCGCGGTCGCGGGGTCGCTCAAGCTTGTTCCGTGGCGCAGCACGCTGATGCGAAAAGTGATACGCGCGGCCGATGCCGGCGCCGACGATTACCGCGACGGCTTTATCAGGCGGGTGTCGTGCTGCGATGCGGATACCAGGAGGACGCTCTATAGCGGCGACATGCGCGCGGCGCTGGGGGACTACTGCTCTTTCGACCGTATCCGCGGCTATTTCGACGAAGTGCGGGGCGCGGTCGACCATTCGTCGGCGATGCTGTATGTGGACACCGCCGCCTATCTGCCCGACGACAACCTGAAAAAAGTCGACCGGATGAGCATGGCGCACTCGCTCGAGGTGCGCGTTCCTTATCTCGACCATCGCATCGTCGAGTTCGCCGCCCAGGTCCCGTTCGGCATGAAGATAAAGAACGGCGTGACCAAGCATATTGTTAAAAAAGCGTTTGCCGGTTCCCTGCCGGAGCTGGTCATGCGCCAGCGCAAGCAGGGGTTCGCGATGCCGGTCCACGAGTGGTTCCGGACAGGGCTGTGCCGTTACACCGACGATCTCCTGCGAGACCCCGGGGCCCGCATATGTGCGTATGTGAACCGTCCCGCGGTATGCGCCATTCTCGACGATCACCGGATGCGCCGCGACGACCTCGGACATCAGATATTCGCGCTTGTCATGCTCGAGTTGTGGATGAGGAGCTGTGTGCCATGAAAAACGTACTGCTCGGCGTCAAACGCTGGTTCCATCGCAAAACATTGTTCAAAAGGTTCTGCCTCGTCATGCTGGTCCAGCTCGCGGCGCTTCTGCTGGTGGGCTTCACGCTGCTGTACGCGTTCTATTATTGGCGGCATATCAGGTTTATCGGGTCGGATTATCGCGAGATCGCCCGCGTCCTCGCCGACAGCGTGCGGCGCTACATCATCCTCGAGGCGAATGAGGTCGGCGCGGTCGTGCGCATGCCGTCGATCAAAGAGGCTGTCATGCAGAGCAATCGCAGCCTTCTCGGGCGGTCGAAGATCGATATCATGCGCGACGCCGACAGGATCAACGCCGAGTGGCTTGAGGCCGGCGGCAGCGGCGCCGCGGCGAAACAGCTGTTAGGTTCGGTCGCTTCGCGCTTTCTCCAGGCGTATACCGGCGACAAACAGGGAGTATGGCGCGAGATATTCGTGACCGACGCCTACGGGATGCTCGTCGCGGCGAGCGGCGTGACGACAGACTATTTTCAGGCGGACGAGGAATGGTGGCAGAAGTCATACGACCAGGGGAAGGGCAAGCTCTATATCTCGGGCCTCGAATACGACGAGAGCTCCCGTTCGTACGGCGTCGCCGTCGCCCTGCCCATCTACGACGAGATGGGGTCGGTCATCGGGATCGTCAAATGCATGGTGGACCAGGGCTATCTCAATACCCTGGTCGAGTCGGACCTCAGGATCCAGTACGGGCGCGTCCTGATGATCGACGGTGACGGCGTGATCGTGCTCGACTCGAGCATGCTGCCCGGCCATCTCAACAAGAAGATCGACCAGGACCTCGTGAATTACCTTATGGCACACCGGCGCGACGGATTTATGCTCAACATTTCCCTGATGGGAAGCCCGGCGGTCATCGGTTTCTCTCCGGTCTATCTGGGCAGGGGGAAAAACGAAGAGGTCATGTGGTACGTCCTGTACGGCCGCACCCTGCAGTCGGTTTCGCTCCTGCTCGGCATGACCGGCCTCGCGGTCGGTATCGTGTTCCTCGTGCTTGCCTCGCTCCTGGTCGCCATGTCGTTCGCGACGGCGAGGTACCTGCTCCGGCCGCTGCAGCTCTTCAAAGAGCTTTCAGAGTCGGTCGGGAAGGGCAAGTATCGCCGCGTCGAGCGGATCCCCGCCGATGAGGAGTTCAGCCAGCTTACCGTCCTCTACAACGAACTGCTTGACATCATCGTCCAGCGCGAGCGTGAGCTGTCGCATCGCGCCGTCGAGATGAACGCGCTGTGCGACATCGGCAGGGTGATCGTCGGCGAGAAGAATTATCCCGCCGCGGTCGAACGCATCCTCGGCATGGCCGTCGAGCGCCACGGCATGACCATGGATTCCGCCGTCTGCTCGCTGTACGCGGTCGATATCGCCGGCGGCCGCCTGCTACTGCGCGGGCACGGCGGGCTGATGCAGCCCATGGCCGAATGCGAGATAAAGGCGCTGCCGGAGGAGGTCGTCACCACGATCATAGACAGGAAGCAGGCGCTGTACGCCGTCGATCTCGAGTATGCCGACGCGTTGAGCGGGTTCCTCGGCATCATCTACGGGGCGGCCGCGTTTCACGCCGGATACGTCTATCCGGTCATATCGAAGTCGGGGATCCTCGGCGCCTTGATCGTCGCGGGCGTCAGCCGCCTGTCGATGACCGGGGACGAGCACAAGGTCATGCGGATCGTGTGCGACGAGATCGCGCAGGCGATGGAGAACGAGAAGCTGTTCAAGGATATGTTCGAGCGGCACTGGGAGATGTACTGGCTGCATGAAGCCGCGTTGATAGTCTGCGCGAAGCGCGACCTCAGGGAGTGCATCGCCGCGATGGCGAAGATCATGACCGCCTCATGCAAGGCGGAGAAGATCATTTTCATTCCCGTCGGCGCCCGGACCGGGGTCCCCGCGCCGGGCGAAGCGTACGGCTTTTACGGCGACAGCGGCGTTATCGTCGAGCATGACGTCATCGAGCTGATGGCGCGCTTCACGCACCGGCAGGAACAGGGGTGGGCCTCCGGCTACGAGACGATGGATCTCGACGACCCGTTCCTGTCGGGCTCGCAGAGCTGGCAGCAGTTCAGGAAACATGTTTCTGCCGGCATATCGATCCCCGTGCGTTTCTCCGGCGAGAAACTGCCGGTCGGGGTGTACTATGTTTTCAGCGACAAGCATACGGGTATCGCCCGCGAGCGGTACATCAAGATGCTGCTTACGTATGTCTCTTACCTGGGCAAGACGCTGGAAGCCGCCGCGCCCAAATAAAACGTAAGGAATTATGCAGTGAAAATACTCATAGCCGATCACGAGGAGGTCTTCCGGACCAATTTACGGGCCATCCTGCACCGGAAAGGGTACGAGGTGACGGCGGTCGTCGACGGCGTCGACGCGAAGAAAGCGCTCGCGGCCGGCGGCTGCGGCCTTTTGATCGTCGACCTCAAGCTGCCAATGGTCGACGGCCTGTCGCTGCTCAAGCACGTCAGGGAGCATTGTCCTTCCGTCGGCGTCATGATCGTGTCGGCGATCGGCTCGCTCAATCTGGCCGTCGACGCGCTGAAGCTGGGGGCGTACGACTACCTGCTGAAGCCGTTCGAGATCGAGCAGGTCGGCATCCTCGTCGAGAAGTATTTCGAGCGCAAAAAGCTCGAGGCGGAGATCGACATCGTCAGGGACGAGCGGCAGAAGATGCTCGAGATCGTCAGGCGCCTGGAGGACATCGCGAGCCTGAAGAAAGATATCATCTCCAACGTGGCACACGAGCTGCTGACGCCCATCACCAGCATCGGCGGCTACCTCCACCTGCTCGACGAGGGGACGATGGGGAAGCTGAACGCGGCGCAGCGGAAAGCCGTCCGCTCGGTACAGGACCAGTTCAAGCGCCTGCAGCGCCTGGTGGACAACACCGTCGCCCTGCTGACCAGGAAGGAATCCATCATCACGTCGAGCAGGGTGGACCTGCTCCAGCTGATACACAAGATGATCGATTTCGTCCGCGACGACGCCGCGAAAAAGCAGGTCGATATCGAGATGCAGTGCCGGGAAAAATATATCCGCGCAGACGTCGACGTCGACCGCATCGAGGATGTCCTCTACCATCTGCTCAACAACGCGATAAAGTTCAACCGGCCGAAAGGCTCGGTCGTCGTCCACGCCTTCAAGCGCGACAACGCCGCGGTCATCGAGGTGTCCGACACCGGCATCGGCATACCCGAGAGCGAGCACGAACGGATATTCGACAGGTTCTATCAGGTCCACCACTCGATCACCAGGCCGTACACCGGCACCGGCCTCGGCCTGGCGATCGTCAAGCTCTGCGTCGAGCTCCACGGCGGCACCGTATCGGTCCGCAGCAAGCCGAACCACGGCACCACCTTCGCCTTCACCATCCCATTCAATAAATGAAACAGACATCCCCGCCTTCGGCGCCCGCCGATCACCGTTATTACCCGCTCCGGTTCTACCTGCCGGCCAACGCCGTCATGTGGGCGGCCGTCCTCACCGCCGCCTACGTCAGCTACCTGCCGGGCGGGGGATCCGGCAGGCTCATTTCCGCCCTTGTCATCACAGGGCTGTTCACCCCGTTCGCCGCCGCCCTGTGGATGATCTATACCTCACGGAGCCCGGAGCTGAAACGGGATTTCTACGACAAGCTCTTCAACCTCAAGCTGATCAGGCCCTGGACCATCCCGGCCATCTTTCTCGTCGTGCCCGCGGCGATGGTCCTCTCGGTGGTGTTGTCCCATCTGTTCTTCGGCCAGCCCCTGAGCCAGCTGACGATGGCGGCGTCTCCCTTCGCGGCGGGGATCGTCCCTGCCCAGGCGCTGTTATTGCTCGCGCCGGTGATCGAGGAGATAGGGTGGAGGGGCTACGGCGTGGACAGCCTCCGCGGGGGCCGCAGCTATTTCTCGGCGACGCTGATCTTTGCCGCGCTGTGGGCCTTCTGGCACGGCCCCACGTTCTTCGTTCGCGATTACTACATGAACATGCTGGTAAGGACCAACCCGTTGTTCGCCCTCAACTTCGTCGTCAGCTTTTTCCCCGCGACGATCATCTTCAACTGGCTGTGGTATAAGAACCGCGGCAGCATCCTGACGGCGATCCTCTGCCACGCCGTCATCGATTTCCAGGGGATGCTCCAGATGGGCCAGATCGCGAAATGCATCGAGACGGCCGTGATGGGCGTTATCGCGATGCTCATTGTCTTGTTGAACAGGAAAATGTTCTTCGGGAAATTCCCCGCGCGTATCGGCTGCTACGAAGCGTAGACGCGCTCTACCACTTCCCGCGGTCGAAGATCGTCGGGAAAAAGGCTTTGCGCGCGGTCTCTGTGAAGAAGACAAGGAGGCCCGGTATCAGCGCCAGCGTCCACTCGTAGGCTTTCATCGGGACGACGTGGAACCATTCATATATCACCGGGGTGTAGTTGACGAAAAGCTGGAGCGCGAGCGCTATGCCTATGGAAAGCAGCAGCCACCTGTTCCTGAGGAAGCCTAATGTGAAGGCCGTGGCCGTATCGGAACGGAAGCTGAACGCCAGGAGCCACTCGAAGATCACGATCGCGCTGAAGATGACGGTGCGGGCCTCGTCCGAGGGCATGTGCGTGAGGCACCACGTATAGACAAAGAACGACGAAAGGGCCAGGGACCCGCTCAGGAACGCGATGCGGAAGATCATCCCGGTGTATATCAGGCCGGTACCCCGGCGCCGCGGGGGGCACGACAGCTCCTGCCCCGTCTTCGGCTCGAGGCCGAGCGGGATCGCCACCATCGCGCCGGTGACGACGTTTATCCAGAGGATCTGGATCGGCTCGAGGGGAGCCTCGCCGAGGAACGCGATCGAAAGCACCAGCGTGAAAAGCTCCCCGAGGCATGTCGTGATGAGAAAAGCCGTCACGTTCCGGAGCCGGTCGAATATCGCCCGTCCTTCCTCGACCGCCGATATGATAGAAGCGAAATTATCGTCGCTCAGCACCATGTCGGATGCCTCTTTGGCGACGTCGGTCCCGGTTATCCCCATCGCGACGCCGATGTCCGCTTTCTCGAGCGCCGGCGCGTCGTTGACGCCGTCGCCGGTCATGGCGACGACGTCGCCGCGGCTCTTCAGCCCCGAAACGATCCTGAGCTTGTCCAGCGGGTCTATCCTGGCGAACACCGACACGCTTTTCAGCCGCTCCGCCAGGGCGCCGTTGTCCATGGCTGAGACCTGCTGTCCGGTCAGCACTTCGCCCGCGTCCAGCCCTATCTCTTTACCGATCGCGCCCGCGGTAAGGGCGTTGTCTCCCGTGATCATGACCACCCGTATGCCGGCGCGCTTGCAGTCTTGAACGGCGCTCACCACTTCCGGGCGCGGCGGGTCTATCATGCCGAACAGGCCGCACAGGACGACGTTGCCGGCAACGCACGAGTCCCGGAGCTTTCCGCAGCTGACGGGGTAATCCGCGTATCCGGCGGCAAGCACCCGCATGGCGCCGGCCGCCATCGCGTCGTGTGCCCGCGTGAACTCGCGCCTGTCCTCGTCGGTGATCGCGCGTATTCCTGTTTCGGCCGCTACGTGCGACGCCATCCCGATCAGTTTCTCCAGCGCCCCCTTGACGTAGGCGACCCGCTTGCCGTTCTCGGCGTGAAGCGTGGCCATCCATTTCCGTTCGCTGTGGAAGGGTATGTCGCCCAGCCTCGGGAACTCCTTTTCCGCCGCCTCTTTGGCTATCCCGGCGTTCAGCCCGGCGAGGAGCAGCGCTCCTTCGGTCGGGTCGCCGGCCACGCTCGTCTCTCGGGCCTCCTTCACGAGCAGGGAATCGTTGCAAAGGACGCCGAGCGTCATGACCCTGCGCAGCATGCCGTCTTTCGCGTCGGGTGACCCTTCCTCATCCATGTCGTACGTCTTGCCGCTGACGTATATCTTCCTCACCGTCATCCGGTTGAGCGTCAGCGTGCCGGTCTTGTCGGTGCATATCACGGTCGCGGCTCCCAGCGTCTCTACCGCGAGGAGTTTCCTGATGACGGCGTTGCGGCGGGCCATCATCTGCATACCTATCGCCAGCACCACCGTCACGGCCGCCGGCAGCCCTTCCGGGATGGCCGACACGGCCGCCGCCACGGACAGTATCAGAAGCTCGGCCAGCCCCATGCCCCGCCACAGCCCGAGAGCGAAAATCAGGGCCACGGCCGCGACGACCACGGTTATCATCAGCCGGCTGAGCGCGTCGATGCTTTTCTGGAGAGGGGTCTTGTCCGGCTTCTGTTCCGCTATCGATGTCGCGATCTTTCCGATCTCGGTCAGGGCGCCCGTCGCGGTGACCGCGGCGACCGCCCTTCCGGCGGTGACGACGGTCCCCATGTAGATCATGTTCCTGCGTTCGGCGAGGGGAGCGTTGTCCGGGAGCACGCCGGTCTCTTTTTCGACGGGAAGCGATTCCCCGGTGAGGGCCGCCTCCGACACCGCGAAATTCGACACCTCGATCAGCCGCGCATCCGCCGGGACCCTGTCGCCCGCGTCCAGGAGAAGTATGTCGCCGGGGACTATGTCCCTGTACGCGACGATCGCCGCGCTCCCGTTCCGCCGGAGCTTGGCTTTGGGCGTTATGAGGCCGAGCAGGGAAGTCATCGCCTGCTGGGCGCGCATCTCCTGGAAAAATCCCAGCCCCGTCATGATCCCCACAACGATAAAGATGACGACGGCATCCAGCGGCCCTTTGAGGAAATATTTCAGCGCGGCGGCTCCCAGCAGGATGTAAATGAGGGGGCTCTCGAACTGGGCCAGCAGTATCTTCCACCACGGCGTGTCGCCCCGCCGGGGCATCTCGTTGCGGCCGTGAACGGCGATACGCCGGGCCGCCTCGTCGGGCCTCAGGCCGTCGACAGAGGTCTGTAACGATCCGATCACCGCGTCTATCGGTTGACCGTGATACTGTGTGCTCATGATGACACTCTCCGGTATGTTTGCGGAGCCCCCGGCAAACGTTCTGCGGGGGGGGACTCCGCGGATCAGTCTGCTTGTGTCTCTCGCCTGATGTCCCTGAGCAGATGGCGGCGGAGGCCGGCGCTGATCGGGTATTCGGACAGCCATATCCCGAAATAGGCTTTCGCGAAATCTCTTCCGGGTATGACGATCTTGCTGGTGCCGTTGAAAAGGAGCTCGGTGCCTTTTTCCGGTTTATAAACGATCTCGTAGCGGTCGCCTTTCTTCACATCCTGCAGCTGCGCACAGAGCTCCTCGAACCGCCCGCGTATGGCGTCAAAGTTGACCCCGGGGTTCGCCTTGAGCTGCATGACCGAGTATTTCACGATGTCGTCCTTTTTGAACCCGTGGCGATATTCTATCACCAGCCGTTTCGGCGACGCGTCGAGGATCTCGGCGACCGTGTCATGCCGGGCATCCGCGTAGAGCGCCGCGGTGTAGAGGTGGAAGGTGAAGAAGGTCGCGTGACCGATGCCTCGTACGGGGATGCGCCGGCCGCCGCTGACGACCTCCCTGTCGAAGCATACGTCGTCGAGGCAGATCTTACCGCTGGCGTCCGGCGTTGCGGCGGGCGGCTGTTTTTCCGCGAAGATCGTGTTTGCCTGCGCCGCGAACGCAGCCAGGCACGCGAGCAGCAGCAGCGTTGATTTTCTCGAAATGCCGCTTTTGGCCTCAATTCTTCTCTTGGGTTCGCTGCGCATCAGGGGATGATCCTTTCGATCGCTGCAGCCGCGGCGGCGGTGACAGCGGTTATGACGCAGCCCCACGCCATATCGACGATAACGATCGAGGCCGGCCACTCTTTCAAGGTCGCCCAGTTGGTGAGGTCGTAGGTCCCGTAGGCGAACAGGCCCAGGAGGGCCCCGTAAACGGCGGTGCGGACGATCGACGCGTGCGGGATGTTCGGGACGACCGCGAACAGCAGGACGCCGCCGGCGTAGACCGCGTAGAATATGAGCGCGGCGGCCCAGTTGACGTGGCCGCTTAAGAGGTGCGCGAGCCGGTCCTGATAGAAACCGCGCGCGACGACGCCGAGCCAGAGCAGGTCGAGGGCCGCCATGATCGGCACGGTGAGAAAGAATATCTTTGCGTATCTCAATAGCGTCATGCTCATAAGCGCCTCCCGTTTTTTTTGAATTGTATGTAAAAGGTGCCGGGAAATAAAGAAATGTTTTCTCGGTTTCTTTCGATGCGTGATAACATATTCATAGTGTCGCGCGGCGCTGGCTGAAGGCCGAAAACCGTTACAGGGAGGCGTCATGGACCTGAAAAGGAAACAGATCGCGGTTATCGGGGGCGGGGTGAGCGGCATTGTCTCCGCCTATCTGCTTCAGGGCGCGCATGCCGTCACGATCTTCGAGAACAACAAATACCTGGGCGGCCACACCAATACCCGCGTCGTCGCGAACGGCCCCGATGCGGGGACTCCCATAGACACCGGTTTCATCGTTCACAACGACAGGACCTATCCGAACTTCACGAAATTCATCACGCGGCTCGGCATAACGGCCGTCGATTCGGACATGTCCTTCGCGGCCTTCGACCGCGCGCGAAATTTCTTCTGGAGCAGCGATTTCCCCAACGGCTTCTTCGCGCAAAGGAAGAACATCGCCGGAGCCGCGCTCTGGCGGATGCTCGCCGACATGGCGGCGTTCAACCGCCGGGCCAAGGCCGATCTCGCGCGGGGAGCCGTCGACGGGATATCGCTCGGCGACTATTGTGCGCGTTACGGCTATTCCGGCCCTTTCATGCATTACTACCTGGTGCCCATGGTAGCCTCGATATGGTCGTCTCCGGAACGGAAGTCCCTCGATTTTCCCTGCGACACCCTTTTCCGGTTTTGCGTTGACCACGGCCTTCTCGATTTCA